>DATMMH010000287.1:0-8332 GCA_035569855.1 Candidatus Dormiibacterota bacterium | reverse complement strand
CGACGTCGCCAGGTCCACCGTGATAGTGCGCAGCCCCAGCTTGTCCAGGCAGTTCCGCAGGAAGAAGAGCTCGCGCCCCTTGGTGTCGAACGTGCCGGCCACGTAGGCCGCGCGGCCGACGGTGGCGGCCACGGGAAACTCCATCGCCCGTCCGGCGGGGCGGCTCTCGGCCAGAGTCGCGGCCGTCTCGTCGAACGACGGCACCGGGGCCCCTGGATCCGCGCGGCCGTCGAGCAGCCGGTCGCGCGGCGCGCTCCGCGGGTCCGCCGCGTTCCAGCGCGTGAAGCCCCGCACCGCCCCCCTCACCCTGCCCTCTCCCCCTTGGGAAGGGGGAGAGGGAGAGTCCCCGGAGTCCGGGGCGGGGGCCGCCGCCGTCTCGTCGCCCGCGCGCCGCACCGTATAGACCGTGACCGTGTCCGCCGGGGCCGCCGCCTCCCCGTCCGTCGGCGAGTCCTCCCCCGCCTCCTCATCCCCGCCCACCTTCACCCCGAGCAGACGCTGCTGGAGGTCGCGGTCGGCGGCCAGCTCGGCCGACGGCATCGAGCGCGCGATGCGGCCGTTGACCATCACGTCCACGGTATCGGCCACCTCGATCGCCACGCCGAGGTTCTGCTCGATCAGCAGCACCGAGATCGCCCCGTCGGCGGCCAGACGCTTCAGCATCTCGGCCACCTGCTGCACGATCACCGGGGCCAGGCCCTCGGTCGGCTCGTCCATCACGAGGAGGATCGGATTGAAGAGGAGCGCCCGCGCGATCGCGAGCATCTGCTGCTCGCCGCCGGAGAGCTCGGCGCCTCCGTTGCCCTTCCGCTCCGCGAGCCGCGGGAAGGTCTGGTACACGCGCGCCACCGTCCAGGGGCCCGACCGGTCGCGCAGCGCCAGGCGCAGATGCTCGTCCACCGTGAGCGAGGGCCACACGCGCCGGCCCTGGGGGACGTAGCCGATGCCGCGGTCGGTGATCGCGTTGGGCGGCAGCCCGAGGATCTCCTCGCCGCAGAGCCGCACGCTGCCCGACGCCGGCACGAGCCCGGTGATCGCGTTGCACAGCGTGGTCTTGCCCATGCCGTTCCGGCCCACCACCGCGGTGACGCCGTGGTCGAGGCGGAGCGAGACCTCCTGGAGCGCGTGCGCGCGGCCGTAGTACACGTCGAGCTTCTCGACGGTCAAGACGTCGCCGGGGGGACGCGCGCGGCGCGGGCGGGAGAACCAGCGCATCAGCGGCGCCCTCCGCCGATGTAGATGGCTTGCACGTCGGGGTCGCTCTCGATCTCGGCCGGGGTGCCGTGCTTCAGCACGTGGCCGTTGTGCATCACGGTGACCCGCTCGACCACCCGCAATGCGACGTCCAGATCGTGCTCGATGATGATGAAGCTCATGTGGGCGGGCAGGGCGCCCAGCAGGGCGACCAGCTCGCGCCGCTCGCCCGGGGAGAGCCCGGCCGCCGGCTCGTCGAACAGGATGAACCGAGGGGCGCCCGCCAGGGCCATGCCGATCTCGAGCTGGCGCTGCTGGCCGTGCGACAGCGACGACACGAGCTGGTCCGCGACCGCCTCGAGCCGGACACGACGGAGCAGGTCCTCGGTCGCCGGGTGAGAGGGATGGGCGGCGCGCGGGCGCAGGAATCCGTAGCGCCCGCGCGCCACGCCGCGCACGGCCAGGAACAGGTTGTCGCGGACGGTGAGATCGCGGAACAGCAGTGACGACTGGTAGGTGCGGCGCAGGCCCATGCGGATGCGCTCGTGCGGCGGCATCGCGGTCACGTCCTCGCCGAAGAAGCGCACCCGCCCGGCGGTGGGCGGGAAGTCGCCGGTGATGGCGTTGAACAGGGTGGTCTTGCCGGCGCCGTTGGCGCCGATGAGGGCTCGGCGCTCTCCCGCCGCGACCGAGAGCGAGACGTCCTCGATCGCCTTGAGCGCGCCGAACGTCCGGGTGACGCCCTCGAGCACGAGGGCGTCACCGCCGTGGGTGGGCTGTTGCTGTGCCGTTCCCGGCTGAACCGGTGGCATCTTGTTTAGAATTGGGGGGGAGCGGCGGCGCTCCTCCCCCAATCCCCCCCACCACATTTTTCAGCTGCGTGCATGTGATTGACTACTCCGTCTCGGCTCCTCTCGTGTTCTCCTACGGGCAGCTGGGAACGTCGCGGGAGCCGAGGCCGACCTTCTCGAACTCGGCCTTGCTCATGCCGAGGCGCTGGTTGACGCCGGGCACCACCTTGACGACCTTGTTGTAGAAGCCGCCGTCGGCGGCCTTGGCGACCTCGGTCACGAACGTGGTCCCGATGGCCTGACGGTTCTCGTCCAGGACGATCTCCCCGGTCGGGGTCTTGAGCTTCAGGTTCTTGAGGGCCTCGCGGTACTTGGCCTGCCCGCCGGACAGATCGCCCTTCACCGCGTCGAGGCCGTCGAGCGCCGCCTTCATGTTGATGTAGTAGACGTAGGCGAAGAGCGAGGGGCTCGGGAAGCCGTCCTTGAAGCTCTCCTTGTAGGACGCCACGAACTTCTTCCACTCCGCCCCGTCGTAGCTGTCGGCCATGGGGCCGGCCGACGGCGTGCCGAGCAGCGACTCGCGCCGCTTGCCCTTGAAGTTCAGCACCGTCTGATCCACCGTGATCGAGCCGCCCACCATCGGCTTGTTCCCTCCCGCCTGCTCGTACTGGGTGAGGAAGTTCACCGCGTCGGCGCCGCCGAGGACGACCAGCAGCGCATCGACGTCGCCGGGAAGCTTGGCGATGACCGAGGAGTAGTCCTTGCTCCCGAGCGGCACCCAGGCCTTGTGGGTGACGTGCCCACCCGCCTTGCAGTACTCGGTCATGAATCCCTGGACCTGCGAGTACGGGAACGCGTAGTCCTCGGCGATCAGGGCCATCTTCTTGTAGTTCTTGGTCTTGTACGCGTAGTCGCCGAGGCCCACCATCCACTGCGCGCCCTCGGTGTTGAAGCGGAAGAAGTTGGGAGAGGGATCCTGCAGCGTGGTGGCCTGCGCCCCCGACGAGCCGTTGATGAACGTGATCTTGGGCTGCGTCTTCGAGTAGTCCTTGACCGCGATGCCCTCGGAGCCGGAGAGCGGGCCGACCATGATGTCGACCTTGTCCTGCTCCACCAGCTTCCGGGTCGCGTTGACCGCGACGTCCGGCTTGGCGTCCGACGACGCCTTGATGATCTCGATCTTCCGACCCGCCACGACCCCGCCGCGCTCCTTCACCGCGAGCTCGGCCCCGCGCATGCCGTCCTGGCCCCCGGCCGCGAACGGGCCCTCGAGGGTGGCGAGCAGCCCGATCTTGACCGCCGGCGCCTGGGCGATCGCGCCCCCGGCGACGACGGCGGCGAGCGCCGCCGCTCCCACTCCCGTCCACAACAGCCGCCTCGTGAGTGACGTCATTGTCCCCTCCTCTGGGTTTGTGCGGCCGCGGGGCCGCGGTTGAGCTGCGTCCTCAGATACCGCCGAGCCTGCGCCCACCAGCCGAGCAGGCCGTCCGGCGAGAACAGCACGATGACCAGGAAGACTCCGCCGATCAGCAGGTTGAAACGCTCCCGGCCGACCAGGTCGACCGCGAAGTTCTGCAGCAGCACGAACACGATGGCTCCGACGAACGCCCCGATCGGGTGTCGCATGCCGCCCAGCACCGCGATGATCAGGATGTTGATCAGCCAGCCGGTGCCCACCGAGCCGGGCGAGACCAGGCCGTTGTACCAGACCATGAGGATGCCCCCGATCGCGGCGAGGACGCCCGCCACCGCGTAGGCCGCCACCCGGTGCGCGGTCACGTTGAAGCCCAGCGCGCTCATGCGCCGCGGGTTGTCGCGGATGCCCTGGAGCGCCACCCCGAACGGAGCGCGGAGCAGGTAGCTCACGAAGAAGTAGCCCGCGAGCGACCAGAACAGCGCGAGATAGTAGAACGGGATCGGCGCGCGCAGCTCCACCCCCGCCACCGCGGGCGTCATCACGCTCTGGAACCCCTGGAAGCCGTTGAAGAGCGAGTAGTTCTGCTGCGCGAGGTAGTAGAAGGCCACCCCGATCGCCAGCGTGATCATGATCGTGTAGATGCCCTCGGTGCGCACCGAGAACCAGCCGATGAGGGTGGCGCAGATCGTCGCGATCACGAGGGCCAGGACCACCGCGAGCCCCCACGGCCAGCGCAGGCTGATGTCGGTGCCGCTCGTGGCGAAGATCGCGTACATGTAGCCCGCGATTCCCGCCACCGTCATCTGGGCGAGCGAGACCATGCCCCCGTACCCGGCGAGGAACGTCAGCGAGAGCGCGATCAGCCCGAGCGCCAGGGCCTGGGCCCCGATCTGGAACGTGAAGAACGGAGTCGCCACCCACGGATAGACCAGCACCGCGAGCAGCACCAGCAGATGACGCGCCCTCACCCGCCGCGTGATCCACTCCACCCACGCGCCCGCCGCGACTTCCCCCTCTCCCCTCAGGGGAGAGGGCCGGGGTGAGGGGCCGGTGGCGGGCCGCGCGGCGGCCCGCCGGCCCGCGGCGCCGCCGCCCGCCCACGCGTACCGCCCCGCCCCGGCGTTCATCGCCTTCCGCCAGTCGGCCGCGCTCACGCCCGCCTCCCGAGAATCCCCTGCGGCCGGAAGGCGAGCACGAGCGCCATGATCACGAAGGTGAACACGACGCTGTACGTCGGCGCGTAGGCGAGCCCGAACTGCTCCGCCACCCCGATCAGAATCGCCCCGATCGCGGCGCCGACGACGCTCCCCATCCCGCCCACGATGACCACTACCAGCGAGGCAAGCTGGTAGCGCGTGTCCTCGCCCGGGGCGATCGACAGCGCGGTGCCCCCGACCACCCCCGCGAAGCCGGCGAGGCCCGCCCCGATCGCGAACGTGATCGCGAACACGAACTGCACGTTGACGCCGGCGGCGGACAGCATGGCCCGGTCGTCCACCCCGGCGCGGATCATCATCCCGACGCGGGTGCGGTTGAGGAACCACCAGAGCAGCACGCCGATGGCGGCGGACATCGCGAGCAGCACCAGCCGGTAGGTCGGATAGACCTCCACGATCGGCAGGAGCGTCCGGCCGAAGATGGCGCGCGGTGGGTCGAACTGGTAGATCTCACCGCCGAATATCCAGAGGAGGATGTCCGCCATCATGATCGAGAGCCCGATGGTCACCAGGGTCTGGCGCAGGTCCTCGCCGTGCATGAAGCGGAACACCGCAACCTGGAGCACCAGGCCGAACAGAGCCGCGCTCGCGAAGCCGGCCGCCACCGCCATCAGCCACGAGCCGGTCCGGTCGCCGACCACGTAGCCCACGTAGGCGCCCAGCAGGTAGAGCGAGCCGTGGGCCAGATTGACGTTGCGCATGAGGCCGAAGACCAGCGTGAACCCGCTCGCCACCAGGAAGTAGAGCGCCGCGAGCGTGAGCCCGTTCATCCCGGTGGTGAGGAACAGCTTCGGGTTGTCCGCCAGCCCCCACACCACGAACGCCACCGCCGGCACCCCGATAATCAGCCCCCAGAACCACAACCAGAATCTAGACATCAGGCGAGTCCATGGGCGAAAGACGCGGCCTAGAGCGTTGAGAAGGGGTCAGCTGCGAGGCGGCGCCCGAAGGCGGCACGCGAGGCGTACTCCCTGTACGTCGAGCGTACCGCCGAGGGCGCCAACGAAGCAGATGGCCCCTTATCATCGCTCTAGGCCTAGGCGACGGAGCGGCCCCAGCGCGTTTGCGCGGAGCGAATCTCCGGCTCCTTGTAGAAGACGCCGTCCTTCATCACCGCGAGCAGCTTGGCCGGATCGCGCAGGATGGCCAGGTTCGAGAGCGGGTCGCCGTCCACCAGCAGGAGGTCGGCGAGGTAACCGTCCTTGAGCTGGCCCAGCTCGCCGCCCATCATCATGATCTCGCCGCCGTGGCGGGTGGCCGAGAGCAGCGACTCCATCGGAGTCATCCCGACGTACTTCACGAGGTACTCCAGGTCGCGCGCGTTCTGGCAGTGGGGCGTGAAGGCGAACCCGTAGTCGCCGCCCGGCAGCACCCGGATGCCGCGCTTGTGCATCTTCCGGAGCGACTCGGAGGCGGCGGCCAGCTCGATCTCGTAGCCCATCTCGATCGCCTTCTGGCGGGTGATGCCCCAGGGCGCCGCGTGATCGAGCATGGCGATCAGGATGCCGATGCCGGGCGCCACGAAGTGCTTGTCCCGGTTGGCCTCGAGCATGTCGAGCGCTTCCTCGTCGGCGAAGCTCGCGTGGTAGATGATCTCGATGCCGTGGCGCACGCACTGCTTGATGGACTCGCCGGATCGCGCGTGGGCGGCCACGCGCTTGCCCCGCATCTTCGTCTCCTTCACCGCGACCGCGACCTCCTCGTCGCTCATCCAGGTGGTGCCGGCGGGAGCCGAGGGCATGAAGTTGTCGCCCGAGAGGTTGAGCTTGATCGAGTCCACCCCGTACTTGAGGAACATGCGGACCGCGCGGCGCATCTCCTCGGCGCCGGTCACCGCCACCCCGAAGCTGAACTCGGGGAACGGCAGGTGGGGCAATGTCTCGTCGCCGAGGCCGCCCACCACCGTGATCTCCTGGCTGGCCGCCAGGTAGCGCGGCCCCGGGATGAGCCCCTGGTTGATCGCGTTGCGGGTGACCACGTCGAGCCGCGGCTTGGCGCACGCCGCGCCGACACACGAGGTCCAGCCCGCTTCCAGGTAGCGTTTGGCTACGCTGGCCGACCAGAGCACGTGCTCCTCCAGCGGCAGGCGCTGCAGGTCGGAAAGGTTGGCCGCGTCGTTCCAGGAGAAGTGGGTGTGGGCCTCGACCATCCCGGGCATGAGCGTGGCGCCGGCCCCGTCGATGACGGTGACCCCGGCGGTCGGGAGCGAGCGAGGGCCCCGGCCCACGCGCGATATGCGGTTGCCCTGGACCAGGACCTCGCCCGGATAGGGCTGGGCACCGGTGCCGTCGAGGATCCGGACGTTGGTGAAGAGCACGCTCGTCGTCATCGTTCGCTCTCCTTGGCAGACCCGCTACATGCGCTGGGCGTAGAAGCGCCGCAGCAGGTCGTCGCACTCCTCATGCTTCTCGACCATGGTCCAGTGCCCGCAACGCGGCAGCACGGTCACCCGCGCCCCCCGGATGCGCTCGCCGATCTGTCGCACCCCCTGCGCGGGGGCGATCGCGTCCTCGTCGCCGGTGACCAGCAGCGTCGGGCATTCGATGCCGGCCACCTCCACCGCCTGCGCGTCCGCGAGCGCCTCGCAGGAGCGGGCGTAGCCGTCTGGGCACTGGCGCATCACCAGCTCCCGCACCGCGGCCACCGCGACCGGCCGCCGCGTCCGCGTCTCGGTCGAGATCGCCCCCTGCACCAGCGCGTCCGCGATGGCCTGCATGCCCGCCTCCCCTTCCGCGCGCGCCTTCTCTCCCCGCGCGCGGATGCCCGGCCGCGCGCTGTCGGGCGGGCATAGCACCGGGCCGAAGAGCGCGAGGCTCCGCACCAGGCGCGGGGCCGCGATCGCCATGTGAAACGCGACGATCGTCCCGAGAGAATGCGCGGCCACGTGCACGCGCTCCAGGCCGAGCGCCGCGCACACGCGCTGCATCGCCTGGACGAAGCGCTCGATCGAGAGCGGCCCTTCCACCCGATGCGAGCGGCCCGAGCCGGGCAGGTCCGGGCGAATCGTCCGGTGGTGACCCATCGCGGGCAGGACCGGCGTCCACACGTTGGAGGTCCCGCCGAGGCCGTGAATCATCAGCACCGCCTCGCCGCTCCCGTCGGTCTCGACCGCCATGCGCTCGACGAACTGCGTGGTCACGCGGCGGGCCGGCTGAAGCGACCGTGGGCCGGCCCCTTCTGGGGATCCCGGTGGAACGCGCCGTCCTTCATGACGGCGAGCAGTCGCGCCCCGTCCTGCAGGACCGCGATGTTGGCGACCGGGTCGCCGTCGACCAGCAGCAGGTCGGCGAGATGCCCCTCCCGGATCTGTCCGAGCTCGTCACCTCGCAGCATGATCTGGCCCCCGAGCTTGGTCGCGGCCAGGAGCGCCTCCATCGGGGTGAAGCCCAGGTACTTGACGAAGTACTCCAGGTCCTTCGCGTTGGTGCCGTGCTTGATCCACGCGAAGCCGTAGTCGCCGCCGGGCAGGATGCGGATCCCGCGCCGGTGCATCTTCTTGAGAGTCTCGCAGGCGACCTCGAGCTCGCGGTGGTAGCCCATCTGCTTGGCGGACTCGGGCGAGATGCCCCACTGGGCCGCGTGGAACGAGGTGTTGATCAGCCAGGCGATGCCGGGAGCGACGAAGTGATGGTCCTTCTTCGCCTCCAGCATGTCGAGCGCTTCCTCGTCGGCGAAGCTCGCGTGGTAGATGATCTCGATGCCGTGGCGCACGC
>DATMMH010000286.1:0-23841 GCA_035569855.1 Candidatus Dormiibacterota bacterium | reverse complement strand
CTGGCGGTCGGCCTGGTGGCCGCGGCCGGGGTCACCCTCAGCGCTCTCTTCGCCCGGTACCTGCCACGGGAGATCGAGGTCGGGCCCACCGTGGGCGGCGTGCTCAAGAACATCGCCAACCGCGATCTCTTCTACCTGCTGCTCATCGGCGCCGCGGTGCTGCGCTGGCTCGCGCCGTCGCTCGTCGCGGTGGCCGCGGTGGTCGTGGCGGTGGGATCGCAGGTCTACTGGGTCGGATGCGTGGTGCGCATCCGTCGCACGAGGCGGGAACAAGCGGGCTCGTGACGCGCTGGTTTCGCCCGCTCCTGGTGGTGGCCGGCCTCGCGGTCGTGGCCTATCTCGTGGTGCAGATCGGTCCCGCCGCGATCTGGTCGTCGCTGGCCACCCTCGGCTGGCGCCTGCCCCTGGTGCTGGCATTTCCCTACGCGCTGGCCGCGGTAGTGGACACGCTGGCGTGGTGGCTCCTGCTACCGGGCCCGGTCCCGTTCTGGCTGCTCATGCGCGCACGCCTCGCCGGGGAGGCGGTGAACCTCGCCACCCCGACGATGGCGGTGGGTGGAGAGCCGCTGAAGGCCTACCTGCTGCGGCCGCACGTGTCGCTGCCCGATGGCCTGGTCTCGGTCATCGCCGACAAGACCACGATCGTGGTCGGCCAGATGCTCTTCCTCGCCCTTGGCCTGCTGACCGCCCGATTCCTCGAGCCGCCGGCCGGCCGGATGCTGCCGGTCATGACCGGACTCCTGGGCGTCGAGATCCTGGCCATCGGGGGCTTCGTGCTCGTGCAGGCGAGCGGAGGCCTCGGCCACGGCGGACGGCTCCTCGGCCGGCTCGGCACGCGGGTCGGAATGGGAGGGGGCGGCCGGCTCCAGCAGGGCCTGGGCGATCTCGACCGGGCCCTCGCCGCGCTCTACCGGCACGGCCGGCGGCGCTTGATCGCCTCCGCGCTGGTGCACGCGGTGGCCTGGGCGACCGGCGGGCTCGAGGTCTACGTCGTGCTGCGCTTCCTGGGGCAGCCGGCCGCGCTGTCCACCGCCCTGATCATCGAGTCGTTCGCGAGCGGAGTGAAGTTCGCGAGCTTCATGGTGCCCGCCTCGCTCGGAGCGCTGGAGGGCGGCTACGTGGCCTTCTTCGAAGCCTTCGGCCTGGCCGCCAGCGCCGGGCTCACCTTCGTGCTCGTGCGCCGCCTGCGCGAGTTCACGTGGGCGATCGTGGGATTCCTCGCCCTGGGGGTGTCCGGCCGCGCGGCCGCGCGTGGTGAAATCGAGGGCCGCACCGCGGCGCCTTGAGGCGAGCCCTGGAACCCTGTGCTAAGCTGTGCCTTTATGAATTCTTGACCAGGAGGCGCACGTGGGATCTGTTCGCGTCGCGATCGTCGGGGTCGGCAACTGTGCGTCTGCTCTCGTCCAGGGCGTCCACTACTACAAGGGGGTCGCCGACGACGGCTTCATCCCGGGCCTGATGCGTCCACGGCTGGGTGGCTATCACGTGGGCGACATCGAGTTCTCGGCCGCCTTCGACATCGACGCCAACAAGGTGGGGCTGGATCTGGGCGAGGCCATCGCGGCCAAACCCAACAACACGGTGCGCTTCGCGGAGGTGCCCCATCTGGGCGTGCCGGTGCAGCGGGGCATGACCCACGACGGCCTCGGGCACTATCTCTCCCAGATCATCACCAAGGCGCCTGGCAGCACCGCCGACATCAAGAGCATTCTGCGCGAGACCCGGACCGACGTGGTGGTGAACTTCCTGCCGGTGGGCAGCGAGATGGCCACCAAGTGGTACGTGGAGCAGATCCTCGACGCGGGGTGCGGCTTCGTCAACTGCATCCCGGTCTTCATCGCCCGCGAGGACTACTGGCGGCGACGCTTCGAGGATCGCGGCCTGCCGGTGGTGGGCGACGACGTGAAGTCGCAGGTGGGCGCCACCATCATCCACCGCATCCTGACCAAGCTCTTCATGGACCGCGGGGTGCGGCTCGAGCGCACCAGCCAGCTGAACGTCGGCGGCAACACCGACTTCTACAACATGCTGGAGCGCCAGCGGCTGGCCTCCAAGAAGATCTCCAAGACCGACGCGGTCCGCTCCCAGCTCGCCCACGACATGGCCGACGACGACATCCACATCGGGCCGAGCGACTACGTGCCGTGGCTACAGGACCGCAAGTGGGCCCACATCCGCCTGGAGGGCCGTAGCTTCGGCGATCAACCCATCAACGTGGAGCTGAAGCTCGAGGTATGGGACTCGCCCAACTCGGCGGGGGTGGTGATCGACGCGATCCGCTCCTGCAAGATCGCGATGGACCGCGGCATCAAGGGCGCGCTCCTCGCCCCCTCGGCGTACCTCATGAAGTCCCCGCCCGAGCAGTGGTCCGACGAGGTGGCGCGCACGCGCCTGGAAAAGTTCATCGGCGGCGCGGAGTAGCCGTCCGCCCCGGGCGTCTCCGCACCCCATGATCGCGATTTCGAGAACGGGCCGAGCGCTCCGCCGGCTGGTGCGGCTGTCGACCCTCCGGCCGACGGTGACCATCGGCATCGCGCTCGTCCTCGCGGTGCTCTCGATCGCCTACACCCTCCACGCCCTCACCTTCAAGACCTCCACGCGGTCGCTCCTGCCCCAGAACGCCGGCTTCGTCATCCGCTACGCGGAGTACGCCAAGGAGTTCGGGGAGCTGGAGGACATCGTGGTGGTGGTGGAGGCGGGCTCCTTCGAGGGCGCGCGCGCCTACGCGGCCCGGCTCACCGAGGAGCTGCAGGGCGCGCCGGTCAAGTTCCACCGCATCGCCTATCGGATCGACCCCAAGCGCTTCGAGGGCCGCCAGCTCCTGTACCTCTCCACTCCGGAGCTGCGGGAGATCCGCGACAAGATCTTCGACCACCAGGAGTTCATGGAGAGCTTCGCGGGCGACCCGAGCCTCGCCAAGCTCATGGAAGGCGTCAATACCCAGATGGCGGCGGCCTTCGTGTCGAACCTCTTCGACATCGGGCTGCAGGACAAGGATCTTCCGGTCGACACCCGCTTCCTGCGCGTGCTGCTCGATCAGGTGGCCGGTCGCCTGGAGCACCCGACGCCCTACCGTTCGCCGTGGGGCACCCTCTTCTCCTTCGGCGAGGATCCCCCCGCGGACGCGGGCTACTTCCTCTCCGACGACAAGAGCCTGCTCTTCATCCTGGTGGAGACACCCTCCAGCGAGAAGGGCAGCTTCGTGGGCGATCAGGCCGCGATCGAGACCATCCGGGCCGCGGTGGCCCGGCTCAGGTCCGCCTTCCCGAACGTCCAGGCCGGGGTGACCGGGGCGCCGGCGCTGTCCAACGACGAGATGACCTCCGCCTTCCACGACAGCAGCATCGCCGACGTGCTCGCCTTCGCCCTGACCCTGCTGGTCATGATGCTGGCGTTCATGCGGGTGGGCAAGCCGGTCCTGATGCTGGGCGTGCTCGCGGTGACGCTGGCCTGGTCCATGGGCGTGGTCACCCTTACGGTGGGCCACCTCACGCTGTTCTCGGTCATGTTCATCTCGATCGTGGTCGGCATCGGCATCGACTACGGGATCTACTATCTCTTCCGCTACGAGGAGGAGATCTTCCTGGGCCGCAACCTCCGCGAGGCCCTCGAGATGGCCGCGGCGCGCACCGGCCCCGGCATGCTGATCGGAGCGCTGACCGCGGCGGGGACGTTCTTCGTCCTCGTGCTCACCGACTTCCGCGGCATCCAGGAGCTGGGCTTCATCGCGGGGATCGCGATCATGCTCGCCTGGCTCGGCATGATGACCGTCTTCCCCGCGGTGCTCGTGCTCGTGGACCACCGCCACGCCGATCGCCCCCGGCAACGTCGACCCCGCGCGCACCAGCTCGAGCGCATCCGGGTGCCCATGCTGGACCGGCTGGTCACCTTCCCCCGCACCGTGCTCATCGGGGCCGGCGTGGTGACCGTACTCGCGGTGTGGTCGGTGCCTCGGGTGGGCTTCGACTACAACGTCCTCAACCTGCAGGCCAAGGGCACCGAGTCGGTGGCCTGGGAGCGGCGCATCCTGGCCGGCACCGGCCGCTCCGGCTTCAACGGCCTCTCCGCGGCCGCCACCCTCGATGAGCTGCGCCGCAAGCAGGAGGCCTTCGAGAAGCTCCCGTCGGTGTCCGACGTGGACTCGGTGCTGCGGGTGATCCCGGACGACCAGGCCGAGAAGATCGCCCTCATCAAGAGCTTCGCCCCGCTGGTGACCCCGGTCCGCATCGGCCGATCGAGCCCGGTCGATCTCGACCGCTTCCGGAAGGCGCTCAACGACATCAAGCGGCGCTTCGACGTGGTCGCCGCCGAGGCCGGGCCCAAGCTCCCCGCCGAGGTGCGGGTCGTGCGGGAGAAGGTGGCGGCGGTGATCCGGCTGTTGGACCGGGTCAACCGCGACTCCGCGGAAGCGGCGCTCAACTATCTCCAGGCACAGCTCTATCGGGACTTCGTCAACAAGTTCTACAGCCTGCAGCGCAACCTCGACCCGACCCCGGTGACCATCAAGGACGTGCCGGACGAGCTGCGCCGGAAGTTCATCGGCGAGAGCGGCACCTTCCTCATCCAGATCCAGCCCAAGGTCGACATCTGGGAGAAGGCGGGCGCGACCCAGTTCGTCCGCGAGATGCGCACGGTGGATCCCGACGTGACCGGTCCGCCGGTCATCACCTACGAAGCCACCGTCCTGATGGAGCGCGCGTACCTCACCGGCTCCCTCTACGCCTTCGTGCTGGTGGGCGGCCTGAGCTTCTTCATGATCCGGCGGCTGCGGGAGAGCGCTCTCGGGCTGATCCCGATGGTGCTGGGCGTGCTGTGGACCATCGGGCTCATGCAGGCCTTCGGGATCAAGTTCAACCTCGCCAACATCTGGGGACTGCCGCTGATCATCGGCACCGCGGCCGAGTTCGGCCTCAACGTGATCGTGAGCTACCTCGAGGGCCGCTCCCACGGGGGGCCGCTCATCGCGCGCAGCGCGGTGATGGGCGTGCTGCTCAACGGCATCACCACCATGGTGGGGTTCGGCAGCCTCATGATCGCCTCGCACCAGGGCATCTTCAGCCTCGGGCTCCTGCTCACCATCGGCTCGCTGTGCGGCCTGGTGGCCGCGCTGGTGGTGCTGCCGGTCGTGCTGAGGCTGTTCACCAAGGCGGCGGAGGCGGCGGAGCCGGTCGAGAAGTCGTCGGCGGCCTAGAAGGCGTCGGGGGCGGCCGCGATGCGGTCGAGGTCGGCGCGGGTGTAGGAGCCGAGGCTCCGGTAGTCGAGGTCGACGTAGTTCTTGATCCAGCGCAGCGCGATCTTCACCGCCTTCCGGTAGCGCTCCTCGGTCTGGGCGTCCCGGCCCCGGGCCAGGCGCAGGATGTCCTCGCACTCCTCCTGCAGGAGGCGTTTCACCAGACCCGCGTCGTGCGTGACCGGAAGGCCTTCGGTGGTCCGGGCCGCGTGGCGAATCCGTTGGGCGATCTGGGCCACCGACATGCGTCCGGTGGCCAGGTCCTCCATCAGCGCCGGATGTACGCCGGGCTTGCCCGCGAGGCTGTCGATGCCCTTGGCACCACGCCCCTGCAGCCATCCTTCCACGTACTCGATCACCATGCGCGCGTTCCGCCGCGTGCCCTCGACGGTGATCGGGCCGGCCGGCGCCTCGATGCGCACCGGGAAGTGCACGGGGTCGAGCTGGTCGGGCCGGGGCTTCCACGCCCCGCTCCCGTGCACCCGCTTGAAGGGCTCGGCCGCCGCCTTCATGTGGAAGATGTGGGCCACCCAGGCGCGGATGAAGCCCTGCTCGGCCTCCCAGATCTTGTCGGCGCGGATGGATTCCGCGGCGACCCGGTTCACCTCCGGGTCCGGGTTCGGTAGCGCGGTGGCCATGCCCCCGATCGGGACCGCACCGCGCTTGAGGCAGACCGCGACCAGCCGGCGGAAGATGTTGGCCAGGAACGGGGTGGTCTTGATGTCCACCCCGAAGCGATCCGGCCACACCGAGGAGGGATCGGCCATGACGAACTCGAAGATGCTCGCCTTGAGATCCCAGCGGGCCGCGTTGAGACCGGCCGCGTAGGGCCCGAGGGCGTACAGCATCTCCTCCATCTCGTAGACCGCGGGGAGCGCCTCCACGAGCGGGATCGCCCGGATCGTCGCGTCCTTCAGGAACGGCAGCCGGGCGCGGCTCCGGTCGAAGAGGTCGCGGTACCACTGGCACTCCTCGGCTCCGTCCACCTTGGGCAGGTAGAAGTAGATGCCTTGTCCCCTCGTGGCCTGGGCCCGGCCCGGATAGTAGAGCGTCAACGCGGTGCCGAGGACCGCGGCCGGAATGGGCCGACCGTCCACCGTGACCTCGGGCTCGTCGAGATGCAGCCCGCGCTCGCGGTGCATGAAGAACGGCAGCTCGCCGGGCGCGATGCGGTACTCGCGATTTCGCTCGCGGTCGGTGTAGGCGAGCTCGTGATTCACCGCGGCCAACCGGTTGTGACAGGCGCGGACGGTATCGATCAGCCGGTGCCCCGCCGAGTCCTCGTCGTCGTCGAGATCACCCTCCGCGCGCTCGCCTTCGGGTCCCGGATTGAGCGCGTTGATGAACATGCTGGTGATCGAGCACGGCCCCGAGATCTCGATGCCGGGCCGGGCGAGGTCCGCGGGCACCGGGGGCACCCGCCAGTCGCCGGTGGTGATCGGGCTCGGGGGCAGCGGCCCGGGCAGCCGGCCCTGGCGCAGCGCCCGCTCCAGCCGCTCGTCCCGCTTGGCGCGCAGCGCGTGCGCTCGCGGGGAGAACTCGTCGTGCAGACCCACCAGGTAGTCGCGGAACTCCGGGGTGAAGAGCGTCGCCGCGCCCTCCACGGGCGCGACGTGCACGCGGGTGGCCGCGGGACTGGCTCCAGGAGTGGCCGGCATTGGCGTGGCTCCGTTCGTGATCAGGTGGTCGGACGCGGGCGGCGCGCGCGGCCGCGGCCCCGCAGCAGCGCCCGGATGCCGAAGTAGCCGAAGGCGTCCTTCAGGTTGGAGAAGAGTCGCTTGGCGCGTCCCATCTCCTGGCTCGTGACGTACTCCATGGTGTAGACGACGCGGCGATCCCCTTCCCGGGAGGGGCTCACCCCGTGGTAGACCTTGTCCCCGTTGAAGATGACCATCGAGCCCGGCTGGGTCGCCACCGCCATGTCGACCGGGGCGCGCCCCGGCTGCCGCGTGTGGAGCCGGCACTGGAGCCGGCTCGAGGAGTCCTGCACGAGCCCGAAGAGCACCGTGTAGCGCGCGCCCTTGTAATACGACGTGTCGTAGTGATAGCCCATGTGGTCGCCCGCCTCGGTGTAGAAGTAGAGCGCGCAGGCGTGCGGATCGTCGTCCGGGCAGAGCTTGAGGTCCGCGTGCACCAGCCGCGAGAGGAAGCGGCGGAACCGCTCGGAGCGATAGAAGGCGAGCAGGGCGGGCCCGTCGTCCGCGATCGCGAAGTGGCTCACGCTGCCGCCCTTCTTGTGGCGCGGGATGTAGTTCCGGTTGAGTCCCGGCTCGAGGCCGCGCAGGTCGTCGAGCAGCGGACCGACCGCGGCGGGGTCGAGGAACCGGGGGATCAGCAGGAACTCGTCCTGCGCCCAGTACTCTCGCTCCAGGCGCTCGACGTCGAGGCGATCGAGCGCGCGCTCGATCTCGGCGGTGAAGGTGGAGGTCTCCTGAGCCATGGGGGCTAGCTCACGCGCTCCACCTGCACGAGGTTGGAGTGGAACGCGGGCCCGCCGCCCATATCGACGACCCGGTCGTCGGTGAGCGCGTTGACCCCTCGCCCGCCCGCCTGGTGCTTGCTCCACCAGATGCCTTCCACCACCGCCACCCCGGTCCGGGTGTCGTCGGTCAGCTCGGCGGTGAACCGGGCCTGACCGCGCGCGCTCCGCACCAGCACCGCATCGCCGCTCCGGATGCCGCGGGCCGCCCCGTCGGCCGGGTGCAGTAGCACCGCGGGGCCGCGCTGGCGGCGGCGCATGAGCTCGGACTGGCTGAACGACGAGTTCAGGAAGAAGCGGTTGGGCGGCACGATGCACTGCAGCGGGTAGCGCCGCGTGAGCTCGGCGTGCTCCGGGCCCTCGACCAGGGGCGTGTAGGTGGGCAGCGCGGGCAGGCCCGCCCGGACCATCGTCTCCGACAGGAACTCCACCTTGCCGGACGGCGTCGGCGCCCCATCGGCGAAGGGCAGGTACGGACGGCCGATGCGGAGGCGCACCGAGTGCTCCGACTCGAGCCGCTCCAGCGTGATGCCCTCGATCGAGGAGGGGTCGCCCGAGGCGAGCGCCTCACGGACGAGATCGTCCTCGCTCTTGCTGAAGTGCGGGTCGCGCAGGCCCATCGCCGGCGCGAGCAGCCGGGTCACCGCCCAGTTCGAGCGCGCTTCACCCTCCGGCGCGATCACGGGACGCGCGAGCTGCACGTAGAAGTGGCCGTAGGACTTGTAGCAGTCGGTGTGCTCCATGGAGGTGGTGGCCGGGAGCACCAGATCGGCGTAGTCGGTGGTGTCGGTGAGGTGCTGCTCGTGCACCACCGTGAACAGATCCTCGCGCGCGAGCCCGCGGAGCACCAGCTCCTGGTTGGGCGTGCTCGAGGCCGGGTTCGCGTTGTAGACGTAGAGCGCCTTGATCGGCGGCGCCAGGTCCGGATCGGTGAGCGCGCGCCCGAGCTGGATCATGTTGATGATCCGCGGAGCCGGCTGGGGCATCAGGTCTGGCCGCTCGATCACCGCGTTAGAGAGGCCGAACGCGCCGCTGGACGCCAGCAGGGCGCCGCCCGCGGGATGCCCGTAGGCCCCGGTCAGCGCGGGCAGGCAGGCGATGGTCCGGCACGTCATGCCGCCGTTGTCGTGGCGCGAGAGCCCGATCCCGACGCGGATGAACGCGGCGCGCGTGGCCCCGTAGCGGTGGGCGAAGGCCACGATCTCCTCGGCGGTGAGCCCGGTGATCGCGGCCACGCGGTTGGGGTCGTACTGCTTGACGTGCTGGGCCAGGGCCGCAAAGCCCAGCGTCGCGCGCCGGATGTAGTCCCGATCCACGCGGCCTTCGCCGATGAGCACGTGCATGACGCCCAGGGCCAGGGCCCCGTCCGTCCCCGGCCGCGGCATGAGATGCCAGTCGGCTTGCCGCGCGGTCGGCGTCCGGTAGGGGTCCACGCACACGACGAAGGCGCCGCGCCGGCGCGCCCGCTTCACCAGCGTCATCGCGTTGATGTGGGTGTGGGAGGCATTGATGCCCCAGAGCACGATCAGCTTCGCGTCCGCCATCTGCTCGGAGTCGTTGCCGGTCACGGTGCCCAGGGTGCCCTGCCAGCCCGCGAAGGCGGTACTGACGCAGATGGTGCGGTCGAGCCGTGACGCGCCGAGCGCGTAGAAGAGCGCATGACCCGCCCGGTTCTGCACGAGCCCGAGCGTGCCGCCGTAGGAGTAGGGCAGGATCGCCTCGCCGCCCCACTGGGCCATGATCCGCCGCCACCGGTGGGCGATCTCGTCCACCGCCTCGTCCCAGCCGATCGGCTCGAAGCGGCCCGCGCCCTTGGCCCCCACGCGCCGCAGCGGGGTGAGCACGCGCGTGGGTCCGTACACGCGCTCGGCGTAGTCGTGCACCTTGCCGCAGATGACGCCGCGGGTGAACGGGTGATGCGGATCGCCGGTGACAGCGGTGATACGTCCGGCGTCCACCGTGACCTCGAGCGCGCACTGCGATGGGCAGTCGTGCGGACAGACGGACGGCGACGTCGCTCGCATCGAGTGCCTAGATTATCACACCCCCTCTTCCTGCCCGTCCCCGCGGACACCGGGCTATGATCGATCCATGCGCGAAGGATCCGCCCGATGGCATCCGTTCCAGACCGCCGACGCACGCCGGCTCGCGGTGCTCTTCGCGGTCGTCTACTTCGCGCAGGGCATGGTGTACCTGCCCGATCAGGTCGTGGCCATCGTGTTCAAGGAGCGCGGCCTGTCGGCGGGCCAGCTCGCCACCTTCACCTGGATCATCACCACCCCGTGGTTCATCAAGCCGGTCTATGGATTGCTCTCGGATTTCGTGCCGCTCTTCGGCACGCGGCGGCGGAGCTACTTCCTGATCACCGCCTCGCTCGCCGCGGCCGCGGCGGTCGCGGTGAGCCTGATGCCCGGCTCGCCCTACTGGGCGCTCGCGACGCTCATCACCCTGATGTGGCTCGGGGTCGGCTTCACCGACGTCCTGACCGACGCCCTGATGGTCGAGAACGGCAAGCCGCTCGGGCTCACCGGGGTATTCCAGTCCGTGCAGTGGGGCGCGCTCAGCGCCGCCTCGGTCCTGACCGGCGTGCTCGGCGGCTACCTCGCGGAGCGGCGGGCCTTCGCCACCGTGTTCGCGCTGGTCGCGTGCTTTCCGATCGTCTCGCTGTTGATGGCCGCCTTCGTGGTCAAGGAGCGGCCCTCCCACCTCGACCTGGAGGGGCTCGACGAGACGTGGCAGGCGCTGCGGGAGGCGTTCGGGCGCCGCGATCTCTGGGTCGTATCCGGCTTCATCTTCTTCTGGGCCTTCAGCCCGTCCTTCGGCCCGGCCTTCTTCTACTACGAGACCGACACCCTGGGCTTCTCGCAGACGTTCATCGGGGTCCTCGCCTCGCTGGGGGCGATCGCGAGCATCGGGGGCGCCTGGGCCTACGCGCGCCTGTCGCGGGCCTTCTCCCTCCGGCGCCTCATCGTGTACTCGATCGGAGCCGGCGCGCTGGGCACCCTCGCCTACCTGGTCTACCGCGATCGGGTCTCCGCGATCGTGATCACGCTGGTCTTCGGCGCGGTCGGCATGACCACCCAGCTCGCGTTCCTCGATCTGGCCGCCAAGGCCTGTCCCCGCCGCGCAGAGGCCACCTTCTTCGCGCTGCTGATGTCGGTGTACAACCTGGGCACGAAGAGCTCGGAGTGGGTCGGGGCCCATCTCTACGACTGGGTGGGCTACACGCCGCTCGTCCTGATCTCCACCGCGGCCACCGCGGCGGCGTGGTTCCTGGTGCCCCTGGTCCCGATCGACGCCATCCAGGCGGCCGCGCAGGAGGCCGAGCCGGCGCCGCCCGCCTGAAGGCCGGCCCGGGTCAGACCCGGGTCAGGCCCCCTCGCGCTCCTCGCGCTCGACCGCGACGCGGGCGGCGTCGTAGGCGCGGCGTAGCCACCGCAGAGAGCGACCCACGTCGCGCGGCCCGTCGACCCGACACTCCACCCAGCCGGTCGCGCTCATGCGCCGGTGCGGGGTGCAGCCGGCCGCGAGGGCCCGGCGCTGCTCCTCCGGCCCGAGACGGATCCACAGATCGTGATCCTTGGGGCGGAGCGGGAAGCACGCGAACAGGCGCGGACCGACGAAGTAGCCCCACCGCCCGAACATCGGGGTGATCTTGACGCGGGGCCACGTGCCGAGCGCGTGGTTCAGCTCCGCGGAGAGGCCGGTACCGCCGCGCTCGAGCGTGCGGCGCGTCTTCCGCGCCGAGCCGATGCCCCGAAACGGACGGCGGGGACTCAACGGACTCCTGCCGGGCGGCTCAGCGCGCCGGATCCATCGGGCCGAGCGCGGAGAGGCCGCCGTCCACGATGGAGGTGTAGCCGGTCATCGATTCGTTGGCGAGCAGGAACACCACCGCGTCGGCCGCCTCGTCCACCGTGGCCGGCCGGCGGATCGGGGTGACGCTCCCGGTCTGGTCGAGGAACTCCCGGGTGATCATGCCGCCGCCGAAGCCGGTCGCGAGCAGACCCGGCGCCACCGCGTTCACCCGGATTCTCGAGGGGGCGAGCGCGCGGGCCAGCGATTTCGTCAGCGTGTTGAGCCCGGCCTTCGAGGCTGCGTAGGCCATCGACGAGCCGGTGCCGGTGAAGCCGGCCACCGAGGTGACGTTGACGATCGCACCCCCGCCCCGTCGCTCCATGTGCGGGATCGCGGCCCGCGCGCAGTAGAAGGGCCCGCGGAGGTTGGTGGCGAACACGCGGTCCCAGATCTCGTCGGTGAGGTCATCGAGCTGGCGATGCGGCACCCGCTGCGTCCACCCCGCGTTGTTCACCAGGCAGTCCAGGCCCCCCAGCTCGCGGGCCACCTGATCGACCATCGCGCGCGCCTCGCGGTCCCGGGTGACGTCGGCCTGCACGACGATCGCACGACCGCCCGCCTGCTCGGCGAGCCGCGCCGTCTCCTTCGCCTCGGCAACCGACTTCGAGTAGTTGACCGCGACCGCCGCGCCCTCGCGCGCGAGCGCCAGCACGGTCGCGCGGCCGATTCCGGTGGCGCCTCCGGTGACCAGCGCGACCTTTCCCGAGAGCCTCGGTCCGGCCGGCGTCATGGCGCGGCGATCAGGGGAAGTGGTACCGAGAAATGTGGAGGTGGACTCCGTGGGAGGATTGCGGCTCCACCGTCAGCTCGGACGCTCCCACCAGCATCGAGGCCTTCACCTTCTCGAGGCGGGCCTGCAGCGGGGGCAGGTCGGGAGCGACCATGGAGAGTGCCACCATGCCCTCCATCCCGCGCACCTCGCGCGCCGGCACCATCATGAGCGTGGCGCCCCCGATCCAGCCGAGCATGGTGCGCGGGCCGCCGTTGTTGACCTCGACCTCGGGCAGCCCGAAGAGATCCTGGTAGGTCTTGGCGGTCTCGCCGGGCGACGGCGAGCCGATCACGAGCCGCTTGAAGCGTACCGGCGACTCGGCGTGCGGCGGGCCCGCATCCGGAGTGGCCAGCTCCACCAGAACCCCGTGACAGGCGGTGGGATGCAGGAATCCGATGCGGCCCGCGAGTCCCCGCCGCGGCGCGGTGTCGAGCAGCGCCACGCCCTTGGCTCGGAGCGCGGCGAGATCGCCGCCCACGTCGGCGGTCTTGAAGCAGACGTGGTGGAGCCCCTCGCCGCGCTTGCCGAGAAAGCGGCCCACCGGGCTCTCCGGAGTGAGCGGCTCCAGCAGCTCGATCTCGCTCTCGCCCGCGGCGAGGAGCGCGGCCCGCACGCCCTGCTCGGCGACCTCCGCCTCGCGCACGAGCGGCAGGCCGAGCGTGTCCCGCCAGAATCGGTACGCGGCCGCGAGGTTCTTCACCGCGATGCCGACGTGATGGATGTTCGTCACCATGGCTGCGTCACGGCGTTCACGCTAGCCGACGAAACGCGGATTTTCAAGGTCTTTCGCCCTCTCGAGGCCCCGGCGCGTCAGGCCTGGGCGAAGAGCTTCTCGCTCGGGACGGGCGGAACCGCGACCAGGGCCGCGTTCTCCTCGACGTGGGCCACGTTCTGCATCCCGCAGAGCGCGGTGCCGACCCCCGGCGTGGAGCGCACGAACTGGAGCGCGCGCTGTGCGTCGGTGTGGAGGCCTTCGAGCACCTGGCCGAGCGCCGCGGGCAGATTGCGGGCCAGCTTACCCTGCAGGATGGACGCGGAGGTCATGACGTAGACCCCGAGCCGCTCCGCGGCCTGCATCACCGAGACGGTCGCCTTGCCCATCTTCTGATTGGCGACGGTGAGGGCCTCGGTCATCGCGAGGTTGTACGGAAGCTGGATCACCCCGAAGCGATGACGGTCGCCCGCCACCTCGCGGGCCAGGCCAACCAGGTCCGGCAGCGACAGATACTCGCGCGCGGTCGCGGGCTGCCGGTAACCCTCCCACGTCGCGGTGCCGTACCAGCGGATCTTCCCGGCGCCCGCCGCCTCCTCGAGGAACTCGAAGGCGGCGCGCATGCGCGCGGCGAACGCGCGCCGGTCCAGCGCGGCGAGCTGGGTCTCCGGGTTGTGCAGATAGTAGACGTCGATGGTCTCGACGCCCAGGTTGGCTCGACTCCGCTCGAGCTGGTCGGCCAGATAGCGCGGGGTCATACAGTGAAACCCGCCCACCACGTCGGCGCTGGTCAACACGCCGGTCCGCAGGTAGGTCTCGGTGAAGTAGAGGTTGGGATTGGCGGGCACCGTGCCGTCGAAGGGGATGAAGCCGCCCTTGGTGGCGAGCAGCACCTCGTCGCGGGCGACCGTGCCCGCGGTCACCAGCCCGCGGAGGGCCGCGCCGATGCTGCGCTCGCTGCGCTGATGGCGATAGTTCACCGCCGAGTCCACCACGTTGAAGCCCAGCTCGAGCGCGCGCCGCACCGCCGCCTCGTAGGCCCGGTCGGTGGCCTCGTCCTCGGTGCCGAGATAGGTCCCGATGCCGATCGACGACAGCTGCAGCGTCTGCCAGGTCTTGAAGTGCCCGGCGTCGGCGCGGGCGCCGAGCCGCCGCCGGTATCCGGCCGTGCCCTCTCCGGTCGCGTAGCCCCTGATGCTCATGGGGATGCTCATGATCTATGCCCTCACGTCTCCCGGTAGACCAGCAGGATCATCCCGATCCCGGTCATGCACACCGCCCAGATCCAGCCGGGGATCCATGCGTCGGCGCGCGGCAGCCGGATCTCGAGCCAGCGGCCCCAGCCCATCATCACCCCGAGCAGTCCCATCGGCGCGTGCGACACCTCGGCGAGGAACTCGGACTTGAGATTGAACAGCGCGTGCGAGTGGGTGAGCAGCAGCGCCCCGCCCACCGCGCACAGCAGCGGGAACACCAGGCGACCACCCGCGCGCGTGAGCCGCCCGGACCGCACCATCCACTCGAACGCCGCCAGCGAGACGACCAGCAGGACCACCAACCGGTGCTGCAGCACGTCGGGCAGCACCATGCTCTCCCAGAACCCGGCCGGGCCGAGGGGCCACGCGCGCGGATCGTTGCGCACGAAGAGGAAGGCGGCGAGGCCCAGGAAGCCGAGTGGCCAGTGCCGCGCCCACGGCACCCGGCCGGTACGATCCAGCAGCGCGAGCAGGCCCATCAGGAAGACGAAGAAGCCGGCCGCGTGGTGATTGTACTCGGACCACGCGTACTCCTCGGGCTGCCGCTTGGCCAGTGCATCGTCCATGGGCGCGGCGGCGGCCAGCAGCTGAGCCACCGGCGGCGAGTGGAAGCGCGGCATCTTGGGGACGAACCGCGCGGCCACCTCGGAAGGGGTGGCCCGGTCGACCACCACGTCGACCGCGGGGGGCAGCGAGGTGAGCGAGGCCGCCGCGAGCAGCAGGGTGACGCCGAGGCCGACCTCGGCCTCGATGAACACCGGCACCCGCGCCGCCACCGCGGCCGCGCCCCGATCACCCCCGCCGCGGCGCAGCAGCACGAAGTTCAGCCCGCCCAGCCCCAGCGCGCAGCCGAGCAGCGCGATCTTGGTGAGCACCATGACGCCGTAGCCGGTGCCGATCAGCCCGCCCCAGCTCCCGACATAATTCCAGGAGAGATAGATGCCCGGCCCCAGCACGAGCATCATGCCCGCGATGCCCACCGCGGAGAACCGGGCGAGCACGCGCACGCCGAGCGGCTCCGCGGCCGGCCCGCCCGCACGGCGCCAGAGCATCGCGAAGCCGACCAGGTGGATGACACCGCCGACCCAGATGACCGCGCCGAGCTGATGGAGCACGGTGCCGATCATGAGCGGCGCGCGGTCGTGGAGGCGGCTCACCGCGTGGGCGAGCCATCCCGCGTTGGCCATGAGGAGCGCGCCGACGATCAGCGCGAGCGCCCAGCGCCCCACGGTGTCGGGCGCGCGCCGCAGGCGACGGGCGACGGCCGCCAGCACGAGCGCGAGCACGACGCGACCGGCCCCGGCCAGCCCGAACTCGGTGGTGAGGAAGTCGCGGAGCGGCCACCGGCCCGCCTCATCGGCCAGCGCCCACGGATGCACGACCAGGAGCAGGAGCGCCTGGGAGCCGGCCACCACGAGCGCGCCCGCCGCGATCGAGGTGAGCGCGCGCCGCCGGGCCGCCGCGGAGAGGCCGCCGGAGGCGCTCCACGGCCGGAGCACCACCAGCACGTAGACGAGCCCGCCCACCGCGGCGGAAAGACCCACCGCCCCGAAGCCCCGCAGGAGGACGTCGAGAAACCCCGCCAGCAGCGTCATCCGACTATCGCGCGACGTTGACCGTGAAGCGCAGGACACCCTCGGTGATGTGGCCGTCCACCGCGAGGACGCGATAGCGCAGCACGTAGACCCCGGCGCCGAGGTGGGGGAGCGGGATCACCAGCCGATCCGGCGTGGCCGCGTCGTCGGCGCCGACCGGCAGCGTCACCGCCACCGGAGGATGCTCCCCATCGGCGAGGGTCAACCGGGTGAAGCGCTTCTCGATCTTGCTGTTGAAGCGGAGCGTCACCTGCTCGGGCGCGCGCTCCAGGACCGCGTCATGGGTCGGCGAGGATTCGAGCACGATGGCGTGGGCAACGGCGGGAGCGGGACCGAGCGGTACGCACGCGACGAGCAGCAGCAAGGCCGGCCCGACGACCGGCCGGGAAAGACGGGTCACGGCCGATCAGCGCCAGTCGTCCAGCACCAGATCGCTGGGGTCTTCGTAGTCCTCCTGCTTGCCTCGCTTCATGCGCACCATCGTGAAGTCTACATGATAGCCGCGCTCGAGCAACGTTTGATACGCGGTCCAGTAGTAGGTGTAGGCGGGGACGACCACCCGCGGGAGCTGGGACGCGGCGGCCATCTCCTCCACGCCCGCGAGCAGCGCGTGCAGGTGCTCGGGCTTGCGGTGGCGGCCGTCGATGGCGAGCAGCTTCACGTAGGCGCTGCCATGCGGCGCCTCGCTGTTGGGCGGCAGATGGCAGACCGCGAAGCCGATCACCTCCCGCCCCTTCTCGAGCAGCAGGGTGTCGCCGAGCGTGAGCCCGTCGACGATCTCGATCTCCTTGGCCAGGTCGAATCCGCGCCAGAACCCGTTGGTGATGCGCCGGACCTTCTGCATCACCTGCTTCTTGCGCGCCTCCTCCAGCGTCGAGTAGCGGCGCACCGCGAGACCGGGCTTGGGGGCCGGCTTGGCCGCCGCGGGGTTCCGGTCGAGCACCTTGCTGGTGACCACCACGAGGCCTTTGGGCTTGTAGCCGAACTTCTGGTAGAGGATCAGATGCTTGGGGCTGTAGGGATAGGTCGCGAGGCCCTGCAGCGTCGCCTTGTTCTCGTCGAAGAACCCCTGACACGCGGTGAGCAGCTGCTGCCCGATGTCCTGGTTCTGGTAGTTGGTGAGCACCGCGACCGGGCCGATCACCCCGATGGTGCCCCACATGACCGCCACCGCCGCGCCCACGATCTTGCCGTCGCCTTCCTCGGCGACGAAGCAGCCCCACGGCTCCATGAGCCAGCGATGGTGCACGTACTGGGCTCCGCCGAAGACCTGGCGCGGGCGGGTGCCGACCTGGCGCTCGAAGAAATCACCGAAAGCCTGCTCGATCACGTCGCGGACCTTGGAGAGATCGCCCTTGCGCACCCGCCGGATCTTGATGAGGGGAGAGCGGCCCTGCGAGTCGAGACCGGGACGATCGACGGTCGCCCTCATGATTTCTCCGGCACGCCCGCCAACTCCTCGAGCAGCGTGATCACGCCGGAGTGATCGAGTCCCCCCTTGCCCTTCACCCGCATCGCGTTGAACAGCTCCTGCACCACCGCGGTGCATGGCAGCGGCACGCCGAGCGCGCGGGAGGACTCCATGATCAGGCCCAGATCCTTGAAGTGCAGATCGATCTTGAAGCCCGGGTTGTAGGTGCCGGCCACGTAGTTCGGCGTCTTCTGCTCGAGGCACTTCGAGCCGGCCAGCCCGCCGCCGAGCGCCTTCAGGGTGAGCGCGCGGTCGAGTCCGGCCTTGCGGGCGAGCGTCAGCGCCTCCCCGAGCGCGGTCAGGTTCACCGCCACGATGATCTGATTGGCGAGCTTGGTGAAGCCCCCGGCCCCGAGGGGCCCCAGATGGGTGATGGTCTTGCCCATGGCCTGGAACACGGGCAGCGCGGCGTCGAAGTCGGCCTTCTCGCCACCCACCATGATGGAGAGAGCGGCGTCGATGGCCCCCTTCTCGCCGCCCGACACCGGCGCGTCGAGCATGCGCATCCCCTTGGCGGCAAGCGCCTTGCCCACCTTCTGGGAGACCAGCGGCGAGATCGTGGACATGTCGGCGAGGAGCTGACCGCGCTTGGCGCCCTCGATGAGGCCGTCCTTGGCGAGGGCCACCAGCTCGACGTCCGGGGAGTTCGGCAGCATGGTGATCAGGACGTCGGACTGCGCGGCAACGTCCCTGGGCGTCGTGGCCGCCTTGGCCCCGGCCCCCACCAGCTCCTGGACCGGTCCCTGGCTCCGGCTGTGGACGATCAAGGGGTACCCAGCCTTCAGCAAGTTCTTGGCCATGGGACGGCCCATGATTCCGAGCCCAATGAATCCAATAACTTGAGCCATGGTGACCTCGTGGGGACCGGATTGGGAGGAGCGACGGCGGCCCGGACAGTGGAGTAACACGAGGCGGCGCGGCGAGTCAAGCCATTCCCGGGCACTTGACAGGCGTTGGGAGCCCTGCGAGGCTCTCCGGCGTGAATCGGACACGCTCGGCCGCGGCCTGGACCTGGTGGTGGACGCTCCCCTGAGGGGCGGTCCCGCCGGCCAACGCGCGCACGAGTAACCCAGGCGAGACCGGAGCCGCCCCGAGGCAGGGGCGGCTCTTCGTTTTCGATCGCCCCCGCGCGGACCGGCTCCTCGGCGAGAGGAGATTCGGGCCATGAGCACCGACAGCTACGCAACCGCCGGGGGCATTCGCGTCCACCGGACGATCGAAGCCATCCCGATCGAGAACGCGATCGAGCCCGTCATCGAAGCGCTCGACGCGCGCCGGGGCATTCTCCTCGCGTCGAGCTACGAGTACCCCGGCCGCTACACGCGGTGGGACATGGGCTTCGTCGATCCGCCGATCGCGCTCGTGGGCCGGGAGCGCCGACTGCGCGTGGAGGCCCTGAACGCTCGCGGGGCGGTGCTGCTTCCCACCATCGCCGACGGCCTCGGCGCCGGCGACATGATCGAGACGCTCGAGCGGAGCGACGCCGCGCTGGTGGTGACGGTGCGGACTCCCGCGGCCGAGTTCGCCGAGGAGGACCGGAGCCGCCAGCCCTCCGTCTTCTCGCTGCTCCGCGCGCTCGTCGGCCTCTTCCGCCATCCCGGCGAGCCGCACCTGGGCCTCTACGGCGCCTTCGGCTACGATCTCGCGTTTCAGTTCGAGCCGATCCGGCCGCGTCTCCCGCGCCCGAGCGACCAGCGGGACCTGGTCCTCTACCTCCCCGACGAATTGATCATCGTCGACCACCGTCGCGAAGTCGCCCAGCGCCGTCGCTACGACTTCGAGGCCGCGGGCCGCGCGACGGCCGGCCTGCCGCGCGCCGGCGACTCGCGTCCGTATGCCGGCGCGACCCGCGTGGCCCGTCCGAGCGACCACGAGCCCGGCGCCTACGCCGCCGTCGTCCGCCGGGCGCGGGACGCGTTCCGGCGCGGCGACCTCTTCGAGGTCGTCCCGGGCCAGACCTTCTTCGAGCCCTGCCCGTCGCCGCCCTCGGAGCTGTTCCTTCGCCTCCGCGAGCGGAATCCCGCGCCCTACGGCTTCCTGATGAACCTCGGCGCGGCGGAATACCTGGTCGGCGCCTCGCCCGAGATGTACATGCGGGTCGACGGCGATCGGGTGGAGACGTGCCCGATCTCGGGGACGATCGCCCGCGGCCCGGATCCGATCGGCGACGCGGCCCAGATCCTCGCGCTCCTCACCTCGGCCAAGGACGAGTCGGAGCTGACGATGTGCACGGACGTGGACCGCAACGACAAGTCACGCGTCTGCGTGCCGGGCAGCGTGCGCGTGATCGGCCGCCGCCAGATCGAGATGTACGCCCGTCTGATCCACACCGTCGATCACGTCGAGGGCCGTCTGCGTCCCGGATTCGACGCCCTCGACGCCTTCCTCGCCCACGCGTGGGCGGTGACCGTCACCGGGGCGCCGAAGACGTGGGCCATGCAGTTCATCGAAGACCACGAGCGCTCGCCCCGCGCCTGGTACGGCGGCGTGGTCGGGCTCATCGGCTTCGACGGCAACCTCAACACCGGCCTCACCCTCCGGACCATTCGCGTCAAGGACGGCGCCGCCGAGGTGCGCGCGGGGGCCACCCTCCTCTACGACTCGGATCCCGACGCCGAGGAAGCGGAGACCCGTCTCAAGGCTTCCGCCTTCCTCGACGCCCTGCGCCGCCCGCGCTCGTCGGGGCCGGCGCCGCGAGTGGAGGCGCCACCGGCCGGGGCCGGACGCCGCGTGGTCCTCGTCGACCACCAGGACTCGTTCGTCCACACGCTCGCGAACTATCTCCGGCAGACCGGGGCCCTCGTCGTCACGCGGCGGGCCGGATTTCCGGCTCGCCTCCTCGACGACCTGAAGCCGCACCTCGTGGTCCTCTCGGCGGGGCCGGGAATCCCCCGCGACTTCGACCTGTCGGGCACGCTGCGGGCGGTCCTCGAGCGCGGGATCCCGACCTTCGGGGTCTGCCTCGGCCTGCAGGGCATGGTCGAGCACTGGGGCGGCACGCTCGGAGTCCTGGACTACCCGATGCACGGCAAGGCATCGCGCATCCACGTGCGCGGGGGCCGACTCTTCGAGGAGCTCCCGAAGGAGTTCACCGCCGGCCGTTATCACTCCCTCTTCGCGGTCCGCGAGACGCTGCCCGCCGAGTTCGAGGTCACCGCGGAGACGGACGACGGGATCGTGATGGCGGTCGAGCATGCCCGCCTGCCCCTCGCTGCCGTGCAGTTCCATCCGGAGTCGATCATGTCGCTCGACGCCGACGTCGGGCTCCGGCTGCTCCACCACGTGGTGACGAGGCTGGCCTCCGCGCCCTGATCGGCCGGCTACCGGACGCGGAGCTGCTCCTCCTGCACGCGGCGGCGCACCCAGTCCGGGTCGAACTCGCTGATCCTCCAGGGCTGGTCGGGCTGGCGGCTCATCCGAAAGCGGACCGGGCCCTGAACGGGATCCCGGTACGCCACCCAGGCGTCGGGGCCCTGCCGCGAGACCTCGAAGGCCTGCAAGACGGCCACGAAGCCGACCGGCAGCGCCACCGTCACCGGCTGGCCGCCGGCCCGCTCGACGCTGCGGCGGATCTCGGCGCGCACCCGCGCCACCACCTGGGGGCGCACCCGTCGCTTGGCCATGCTCGCGACGAGCTGCCGGCCGTTGGCCTCCGCGGAGGTGGTGGGCGCGGGCTGCCGATCGAGGAAGTCGGTCACGATCACATCGGTCGCGCGGTCGGCGATGCGCTCGACGTCGAAGTAGCGCTCGGCCGCGGCCACGTCGTGCCGCTGGATGGCCTCCCCGAGCCGGTAGAGCGCGTAGCGGGGGGTCGTCGTCGCGTAGAGCCCGATGAGCGTGGCCAGCACGAGCGCGGCCGCCGCCGACCCCCACACCCACCCGCGCTTGCCCATCCCCGCCACGCTACCCCAGCCGGTGGAGCACACGCAACCGCGCCGCGCCCGCTCCGCGGCTTGACAGGTCCCGGCGTCCTGATGTATTAATATTCTCTATGAAGAATATATATGTGACCGGAGGCGATGGGGGCCGGCGGCGCCAGGCGATCCTGGCCCTGGTGGGAGAGGGCGGGGTGCGCTCGCAGGAGGATCTGCAGCGGCGGCTCAAGCGCCGCGGCATCGAGGTCGCCCAGCCGACGCTCTCCCGCGACTTGAAGACGCTCGGCCTCGCCAAGAGCCCGGCCGGCTACGTGGCCGCGCCCGCCGGCGCCTTCGTGCCCGCCGAGACCCGGGAGGGCACGCTCGCCCGGGCGCTGGGCGAGTTCGTGCTGTCGGTCCGCGCGGCCGCCTCGTTGGTGGTGATCCGCACTCCGCCCGCGGGCGCCCATCCCCTGGCCCGCGCGCTCGACGAGGCCGACCTGCCCGACGTGGTCGGCACCATCGCGGGCGACGACACCGTGTTCGTGGCCGCCACCGGCCCCACCGCGGCGCTGCGCCTCGAGCGCCGGCTCCGCGCGCCCCTGGCCCCCGCCCGCGTCGGCGGCGGCGGCGGGCGCGGCCGCGCCTGACCCCACCCGCGCGGCTCGTTCGCCCAAACATCGTTCGCCCAACGTCATTCGCCAAACATCGGAGGACAGGGCCCATGTTCCACGAGCTGCACCACGGCGACATCCTGGTCACCACCGACCCGGCCCGGCTCGACATCGAGACGGTGCACGGCTTCCTGACCCGGTCGTACTGGGCCGAAGGCATCCCGCGCGAGGTCGTAGAGCGGTCGATCCGCCACTCGATCTGCTTCGGCGCCTTCGAGGGCGACCGCCAGGTGGGCTTCGCCCGCGTCATCAGCGACCGGGCCACCTTCGCCTACGTCGCCGACGTCTTCGTGCTGCCGAGTCACCGCGGCCGCAGCATCGGCAAGCGGCTGATGGCCTGCATCACGAGCCACCCCGAGCTTCAGAACCTGCGCCTCTGGACCTTGTTCACGCGGGACGCCCACGGGCTCTACCGCCAGCACGGCTTCCGCGAGGCACGTCATCCCGATCGCCTCATGGAGCGGCGGCAGCCGCAACCCTACGGCGTGAGCGCGGGCGCCTCCGGCGCCGTGGAAAGGACCACGACATGAGCACCGACGTCTCCGCAGTGATGAAGATCACGGACCGGCCCCCGGTCGTCATGGTGGAGGGCCACGGCTCGTGGCTCCAGGACGAGGAGGGCAAGACCTATCTCGACTTCGTGCAGGGCTGGGCGGTGAATTGCCTCGGCCACTCCCCCTCGGTCATCACCGAGGCGATCGCCTTCCAGGCCGGGCGGCTGATCAACTGCAGCCCCGCCTACTACAACGCCGAGATGGCACGGCTGGCCCGCCTGCTCGTCGATACCTCCGGTCTCGGCCAGGTCTTCTTCTGCAACAGCGGCGCCGAGGCCAACGAGGGCGCGATCAAGCTGGCGCGGAAGTGGGGCGCCCGCCACCGCGACGGCGCCCACGAGATCATCACGATGGACCACGGCTTCCACGGGCGCACCCTCGCCACCATGGCCGCCTCCGGCAAGCCCGCGTGGGAGGCGCTCTTCGAGCCCAAGGTCAGGGGCTTCACCAAGGTGGCGCTCGGGCATCTGGACGCGGTGAAACGGGCGATCACCTCGCGCACCGTCGCGGTCATGCTCGAGCCCATCCAGGGCGAGGCCGGCGTCTACCCGGCCGGCGACGACTTCCTGCGGGGACTCCGGAGCGTGACGGAGGAGGCCGGGCTGCTGCTGATCCTCGACGAGATCCAGACCGGCATCGGGCGGACAGGAAAGCTCTTCGCGTTCGAGCACGCGGGAGTCGAGCCCGACATCCTCACGCTCGGCAAGGGGCTGGGCGGCGGCGTGCCCCTCGCGGCCCTCGTGGCGGCCGACCTCGTGTGCTGCTTCGACCACGGCGACCAGGGCGGCACGTTCAACGGCTCCCCGCTCATGACCGCCATCGGCAATGCGGTGGTCGAGACCGTGTGCCGCCCGGCCTTCCTGGCTGACGTGGCGGCCAAGGGCGAGTACTTGATGGATCGGCTCCGGACGCTGTCCGCCGCGTACGGCCACGGGGAGGTGCGCGGCCGCGGCCTGCTGGTCGCCCTGGAGCTCCGCGGTAAGGACGCGGCGAAGGTCGCGCGGAGCGCCATGGACCACGGCCTGCTCATCAACGCCCCGCGGCCGGACACGCTGCGCTTCATGCCCGCGCTCAACGTGACGCAGGAGGAGATCGACCAGATGCTGGTCCTGCTCGAGATGAGCCTGGAGCGCGCGAGCTAGCCGGCGTCGGCGCGCGACGCTAACGGCGGGCGGCCACCAGCAGGAACGGTGGCCGCTGCCGCTCGTCCGCCAAGCTCGGCTGCGAGGCGATCTGCTCGTCGGTCGGGCCCCACTCCTCGACGTGGGTGAGGACGAAGCCGAGCCGCAGCAGCGTGTTGACGTAGGTGGCGAGCGTGCGGTGCTGCTTGATCACGCCCTCGGCGAGCCAGTCGGTGACGCGGGAGCCTTCGTCGAGGTAGCCGGC
>DATMMH010000285.1:0-2319 GCA_035569855.1 Candidatus Dormiibacterota bacterium | reverse complement strand
CCAACGGAAGGCGGGCGATGTCGCATCACATCTCCGGGCCTCGGGCCATGGCCGAGCCGATCGCGGACATCACTGACCTGTACGCGTTCCCGAGTCCCGAGCACCCAGGCCGGCTCGTCCTGGTGCTGAACACGCTGCCGTTCGCGCCGCCGTCGGCGACGTTCTCCGACGGGCTCATATACCGTTTCCGGCTGCGGCCGCTCACCAAGAACACCCGGCAGGACGGTGCGCCGTTCGCCGCGGGCGGCGATGAGATCGTGCTCGACTGCGTGTTCTCGGCCCCCGGGAGCGGACACGGCGCGGACACCCCGGAGCAAGAAGGCACGTGCGCCACGCCGGCGGGCGAGACGGTCTCGGTGAGGGTGAACGACGAGTGCGGAGGCCAGGTCCACGGCGTTCGCGTGTTCGCCGGCCCGCGGTGGGATCCGTTCATCATGGATGCGCCGACCACGCTGAAGACGATCGCCACGGGAAAGCTCGCGTTCACCGACCCGGGCGCGATCTACCTCGATGGCAAGAACGTCCTGAGCCTGGTGGTCGAGGTCGACCGTGCCGTGCTGCCTGGCGGCGCCGAGCTGTTCGGCGTGGTCGCGGAGACCCTGACGCGAGGCAGCCTCAACGTCCGCCTCGAGCGCGCCGGGCGGCCCGAGGTGCCCAACCTGATGCTGGCGCCGACGCAGTTCGACCCGGTGAACCGCGATCTTGAGATCCGCGACCTTTACAACATGGACGACGCGTTCCACCTCAGCCACGCCTACCAGAGCGCGTACCGGGCCAGGCTGAACGCGAACCTGGCGTTCTGGGACGACCTGGACGGTAAGACCGACTGGCCGGCTGGCGAGGATGGCGCACACCCGCTAACCGAGCTCATGCTCGCGGACTTCCTCGTCGTGGACGTCACCAAGCCGTACGCGGAGCAGGGTTCGTTCCTGGAGATCGAGCTCGCCGCCCGGCGCGGGGAAGCTCACCGGACCTGCGGTGGCCGGGCCCTCAACGATGATGTGATGGACACGATCTTCACGCTGCTCGTGAACGCGGGGAACGGACCCGTCATCCGTGATGGCGTCGATCAGGCGACGAGGCCCGCGTCGCGCGTTTTCCCCTACCTGGCGCCCCCGAATCCCGATCCCCCGGAGGCTCCCCGGCATGTGTAGCGACCGAACGTTTGCAACTCCCGTGACGACCGCGGCGAGCACTGCTCTCGAGCTCGATGACATCCAGTCCGGATTGCTTCACCAGCGGCCGGCCTCGTACGTCGGCACCTACCTCCTGCTGCGCATCGACAACCGCGAGGCGGGACGGAAGCTGGTCCAGCGGCTGCTTCCGGTGATCGAGTCCGCCCGGTCCCCATCCGATCCGGCCCGGAACGCATGGGTCTCGGTGGCGTTCACCTACCAGGGGCTGAAGGCGCTGGGCGTGCCTCAGGACTCGCTCGACAGCTTCGCGCCGGAGTTCCGGCAGGGCATGGCGGCCCGCGCGGCGGAGCTGGGCGATGTCGGCGACAGCAGCGCGGAAAACTGGGAGAAGCCGCTGGGAAGCCCGGAGGCCCACGTTGCGGTGTCGGTGCTATCGCCCGACGCCGCGCGGCTGGAGAGCCTGGCCGAGCGTGCCCGCCACGCGCACGAGGAGCTAGCCGGTGTCGAGGTCATCTGGCACCAGGACTGCTACCAGCTCCCGACAGGGCGCACCTCATTCGGCTTCAAGGACGGAATCGGGCAGCCGGCGGTGGAAGGAAGCGGAATCCCCGGCTCCAACCCGGGCGAGCGGCCGATCAAGGCGGGCGAGTTCATCCTCGGATATCCGGACGAGACCGGAAGCGTAGGGCCGATGCCGACCCCCGAGGTCCTCGGCCGCAACGGCACCTACCTCGCTTTCCGTAAGCTGCACACCCGGGTCGCCGCCTACCGGCAGTATCTCCGCGCCAAGGCGGCAAGCCGCGAAGAGGAGGCACTGCTCGGCGCGAAAGTGGTCGGCCGCTGGCCGAGCGGCGCACCGCTCGCGCTCTGCCCCGAGCAAGACGATCCCGATCTCGGGGTAGACCCAGGCCGCAACAATCGCTTTGGCTACGGCGATGATCTGCGCGGCTTCAAATGTCCCGCCGGCGCTCATGCCCGGCGGGCGAACCCCCGGGACGCGCTTGATCACGAGATGAGCGTGGAAGTCCGCCTCCACCGCATGCTCCGGCTCGGCACGAGCTACGGCCCGCCGCTCCCCGAAGGCGTCATCGAGGACGACGGCGCGGACCGCGGCATCATCTTCGTCTTCAGCGGAGCTCACCCCAAGCGCCAGTTCGAGTTCGTCAAGACACAGTGGCTGAAC
>DATMMH010000284.1:0-19900 GCA_035569855.1 Candidatus Dormiibacterota bacterium | reverse complement strand
GAAGCCGCGCTCCCGCTCCCGGCGTGGGTGAAGCGGGACCGGCAGGAGCAGGTCGGGCATGCCTGCGGGCAGCCCCTCCGCGAGGGCATCGACCAGCAGATCTCCGAGCGGAGCGGCGAGCCCGCGCCGCCCACGAAACTTGAAAGCGTGGAGTGCCTCCCGCACGACGTCCTCGTAGCGTGTGGCCGCCCGCGCATACGAGAACTCGGGTGGATCCAGTCGGCACCCTCCGCAGAGTCGACCCTCGCTCGGCATCGGCCTGCCGCAGCATCGGCACCAGGGCGGCCCGATCCGCTCGAGGCCCTCCCAGCACCGTGCGCACAGCGGATCACGACGGCCCGCGCCCAGTCGGGCCCGGCAGACCGGACAGAAGGGCGGAAAGACGAGATCGAGCAGAGCGCCCGCCCACTGTCGCCAGGGGCCGGCGGAGCGGGCTACGGCCGGGAGGTATTCCAGCGACGGCACGACGGGCAACGGTCCACCCAGCGCGAGTGCGCGGCGCCGCAGACCGCGCATCGATGCGGCCACTCGATGCCGTCGCTCTGCTTGAGCGCGCGCCGATACTCCTCCATCGCGTCGCGGAACTGCCCGCGCCGCTCGAGGATCGCGCCGAGATAGGCGTGGATGAGCGACAGGTCGGGGGCCCGGACCTCCATCTTCTGGAACTGCTCGGCCGCCTCGTCCAGCATCGCCAGCTCGAAGTAGACGCGGCCGAGCCCGAAGGCCAGGGCCGGATTGTCGGGGTGACGCGCGAGCGCGTCCTGATAGAGCGAGATCATCCGGCTCGGACGCCCCTCCGCGCGATGGAGCTGCTCGATGCGCGCCAGCACCGGCAGGGCCGGCCGCACCTCGGCGGCGCGCTCCCATACCCGCAGCGCCTCCCGCGGCTCGCCCGCCTTCAGGTATGCGTCGCCCAGCAGCAGCACCGCCGGCACGAAGCTCGGCTGCAGCCGGAGGGCCTCTTTGAGATGCGCCGTGGTGGCCGCGCGGTCGTTCTTCTCGAAGCGCTCCCGCGCGATCTCGTAGTGCAGACCGGCCAGCGTGGTCTCCTCGGCGGCCCGATCTTCCCGCGCCGCCGCCTGCAGCACCCGGGTCTGGATCTCCAGCGCGTCCGCCCAGCGCCGGCGCTCGATCAGCACGTCGCGCGCCGCAGACTCCGGGGCGACCGCCCGGGCCGGGTCGGCGCCCGCGCCGGGCGCGAAGGCGCCCAGACGCGCCAGCGGGTCCGCCCGCCGGGTGTAGGTGCGGGTGACGTCGCGCAGGATCCCGAGGACGAGCGCGAGAACGGCCCCCGCCACGAAGACGACCACCACGAGCGCCATCACCGGGACGTCCACGGACCAGTCGCCCCCGAGGGCGACGTGGACCCGGGCCGGGTTGATCGAGGTCAGGTAGGTGAGGGCGATCGCGACGAGGAGGCCGACGATGAGCCCGAAGCGGATCGACACGGGCGGAGCGGCGCTACCGGGCCGCGGTGCGCTCTTCCTCTTCGACCGCGCGCTGGCACTCGATGCAGTAGCGGGCGAACGGCAGCGCCTCCAGGCGCTTCTCGGAGATCGGCTCGCCGCAGCGCTCGCAATCGCCGAACCCGCCTTCGTTGATCTTCTGCAGCGCGAGCGCCACTTCTTTCAGGAGCATCCGGTCGCCGTTGCTCAGCTCGAAGAAGAACTCGCGATTGTAGGCGGAAGAGGCCTGGTCCCCCAGGTCCTTGATGGAATCGTCCTCGGGGCCCTTGCCGTACAGGACGTTCTTGCCCACCTCCTCCACGAGCTGGCGATGCTTCTCCTCCAGCTTCTTGCGGAAGTGGACCAAGCGGTCTTTTCTCATTTCGACCTCCTTGCGCCACCGCGGTCGCCGCACGCTACGGCACGCCGCCGCCGTGCTAGTCGCGCAGGCTACCATGGGGTCCTGCGCAAATCAATCCCGCGCGCGGCCTCCTTCCACCGAGACGAGTGGCGCGTCGCCCCACAGGCGCTCCAGCGAGTAGAAGCCGCGCGTCTCCTCCAGGAATACGTGCACGACCACGTCGCCGTAGTCGAGCAGGAGCCAGCCGCTCTCCGCGCTGCCCTCGTTGTGGCGAGGCCTCACCCCCTCTCCGCGCAGCGCGGCGCGCACGGCCTCCGCGATGGTGTCGGCCTGGGTGGAGGAACGGGCGCTGCACACCAGGAAGAAGTCGGCGATGCTCGACAGACCCTGCAGGTCGAGCACCACGAGGTCGACCGCCTTCTTCTCGAGCGCCGCGTGGGCGGCGACGCGAACCACGGCTTCCGCTGACAGAGTGGCCATCACACCTCCGGGCGATAGAGCTGGTGATCGCGGATGTAGGAGACCACCGACTCCGGCATCCGGTACGCGAGGCTCCGGCCCTCGCGGGCCCGACGGCGCAGGTCGGAGGCCGAGATCGGCAGGGACGCGGCGGGCAGCAGCACCGGCCGGGACTCATCCGGGTCTCCCCCGCCGGCGCGGGCGAAGCCGGCAAGGTCGAGCTCCCGCAGCACCTTGTGGGCCGCGGGCGTCTCCGGATCGAAATCGAGCCCGGTGCGCGGGATGACCACGAGGCGCGCGAGGCGCGCGACGCGCCGGGGGTCCTTCCAGTTGAGCAGATCGAGAAAGGTCTCCGAGCCGATGATCAGGTGCAGGCGCCCGCAATTCTGAAGCTCGGTCAGCGTGTCGACCGTGTAGGAGGGGCCGCTCCGCCGGACCTCGACGTCGGAGACCTCGAAGCGCGGATGCTCGCCCACCGCGAGGCCGGTCATCCGGTAGCGATCCAGGGCCGGCGCCAGCTCGCTCGGGGGCTTGTGGGGCGGCTGGGCCGCCGGGACGAAGACCACGCGATCGAGCTGGAGGATCTCGCAGACGTCGTCGGCCATGAGCAGGTGGCCGAAGTGGATCGGGTTGAACGATCCCCCGAAGACACCGACGCGCGGTTGCAGGCGGCTATTCCCGGATATGCCCGTCGCCCCACACCACGAACTTGGTCGTGGTCAGCTCCCGGACGCCCACCGGGCCGCGGGCGTGTACGCGCGAGGTGGAGATGCCCATCTCGGCGCCGAGACCGAACTGGCTACCGTCCACCAGCCGGGTCGAGGCGTTCACGAGCACCGCAGCCGCGTCGACCTCCTGGGTGAAGCGACGCGCTCGCCGCAGGTCGCGGGTGACGATGGACTCGGCGAGCCCCGAGCCGTGGCGCCGGATGTGCGCCACCGCCTCGTCGAAGCCGGCCACCACGCGCACGGCCAGGATGTAGTCGAGGTACTCCGTGTCCCAGTCGGCGGGCTCGGCCGCCCGGGCCCCCGGCATGAGGGCCCGGGCGCGCTCGTCGGCTCGGACCTCGACCCCCGCCTCCGCGAGTCGGGCCTGAAGCGGCGGCAGGAAGTCGGCCGCGACCGCCGCGTGCACCAGCAGCGTCTCGAGCGAGTTGCACACGCTCACCCGCTGGGCCTTGGCGTTGACCGCCACCGCCACCGCCATGTCGAGGTCCGCGCCCTCGTCCACGTAGAGATGGCAGAGCCCCTTGTCATGCTTGAGGACCGGCACCGTCGAGCGCTCCGCCACCAGGCGCACGAACTCCTCCCCGCCGCGCGGGATGATGAGATCGAGATAGCGATCGAGGGTGAGCATGGCCATGACCCCGGCGCGGTCGGCGGTCTCGACCGCCTGGATCACCTCGGGCGGCAGCCCGGCCTTCTCCGCCGCCTTGCCCAGGATCTGGGCCAGCATCGTGTTGGACTCGAGCGCCTCGCTGCCGCCCCGGAGCAGCACCGCGTTTCCCGACTTCAGGCAGAGCCCGGCCGCGTCCGCGGTGACGTTGGGACGCGACTCGTAGATGAACCCGATGACGCCCAGGGGCACGCGCACCCGCGCGATCTCGAGCCCGGAGGGCCGCCGCCAGGTCTCGACCGTCTCGCCCACCGGGTCCGGGAGGCCCGCCACCTGGCGCAACCCGGCGGCCATCTCCTCGATACGCCCCTCGGTGAGGGTCAGCCGCTCGATGAAGGCGCGCGCGTGGCCGGACGTACGGGCCCGCTCCAGGTCGTGTCGGTTGGCGTCGAGGATCGCGGCCGCCCGCTCCTCGAGCCCGCGGGCCATCTGGGCGAGGGCCTCGTTCTTGGCGCGGGTGGGCGCCAGCGCGAGCACGCGCGCCGCTTCCCGGGCCGCCCGCGCCTTCGCCTCGACGTGTGCCGCCGCGTCCATGCTCGCTCTCCCGTCCGTCACAGGATCACCAGGTTGTCCCGGTGGATGACCTCGTCGAAGCCCTTGTACCCGAGGGCCTTCTCGATGTCCTTCGTCTTGCTTCCCCGGATCCGGCGCAGCTCGTCGGCGTCGTAGTTCACGAGTCCGCGCGCGAACTCCGGCCCGTCGAACTCGCTCAGCGCCACCACCTCGCCGGCGTGGAACTGCCCGTCCACCTCCACCAGGCCGGAGGGAAGCAGGCTCTTGCCCCTCTCAGTTAAGGCCTTCTTCGCGCCCGCGTCAACCATGAGGCGGCCCTGGGGCGGCACCGCGAAGGCGATCCACCGCTTGCGCGCGGCGAGGCGGTCGTCGCGGGGCTGGAAGTAGGTCCCCACCGGGTCGCCCTTGAGCAGGCGCTGGAGCGTGCCGACCTCGCGTCCGCTCGCGATCACCATCGGAATGCCCGACGCGCCCGCCTTCTGGGCCGCCTGGAGCTTGGTCGACATGCCGCCCACCGACATCGCCGCGGAGCCGTCGAAGACCATGCGCTGGATCTCCTCGGTCACCGCCTCCACCGTCTCGAGCCGCCGCGCGGTCGGGTCGCGCCGGGGATCACCGGTGTAGAGACCGTCGACGTCGGTCAGGAGCACCAGCAGATCGGCGTCGATGAGGTGCGCGACCACCGCGGCGAGGTTGTCGTTGTCGCCCACCTTGATCTCGTCGACCGCCACCGTGTCGTTCTCGTTCACGATCGGCAGCACGCCGAACTCGAGCAGGGCCAGCAGGGTGTTGCGGGCGTTCAGGTAGCGAGACCGGTCGCTGATGTCCTGGCCGGTGAGCAGCACCTGGCCGACCGGTATGTTGTGCTTCTTGAACGCCTGCTCGTACTCCCACATGAGCGCCGACTGACCCACCGCGGCCGCCGCCTGCTTCTCCGGGATGGAGCGCGGCCGGGCCTTGAGGCCGAGGCGCGCCACTCCGGTGGCGATGGCCCCCGAGGAGACCAGGGCCACCTCTCGCCGCTCGCGCACGAGCGCGGCCAGGTCCGCCGCGAGGCGGGCGATCATCTCGCCCGAGGGGCCGGCCCCCGGCGTGGTGACGAGCCCGCTCCCGACCTTCACCACCACGCGGCGGACGCGGCTCAGCGTGCGACGGGCACCCATGGCTCGCTCGCGAGTCGTCGCGCCACGTCGTGAACGAGCGCGGGCAGGCCTTCCCCGGTGACCGCGGAGATGGCGTGAAAGGAGAGTCCCCCCTCGCGACAGAAGCGCTCGACGGCGGCGCGGCGGTCGGCGGTCTCGGGCAGCTCCACCTTGTTGACCGCGACGATCTGCGGACGCGATGCCAGCTCCTCGGAGTAAGCGCGCAGCTCGTCCTGGATCGCGTGGTAGTCGGCGAGCGGATCGCGGCCGGTGGACGGATCGAGATCGATCAGGTGCACGAGCAATCGGGTGCGCTCGGTGTGGCGCAGGAACCGGTGGCCGAGCCCCTTGCCAACCGCCGCGCCGGGAATCAGCCCGGGGAGGTCGGCGATGACGAAGCTCTTCTCCTCGTCCACGCGCACGATGCCGAGGCTGGGCTGCAGCGTGGTGAACGGATAGTCGGCGATCTTCGGCTTGGCCGCCGAGAGCCGCGACACCAACGTGGACTTGCCCGCGTTGGGGAAGCCCACCACGCCCACGTCCGCCAGGAGCTTCAGCTCGAGGTGGATCCAGCGCTCCTGGCCCGCGCGCCCGAGGTCCGCCCGTCGGGGAGCGCGATTCGTGGAGGTCGCGAAGCGCGCGTTACCGCGCCCGCCTCGGGCCCCGCGCGCCACTACCAGCTGCTGGCCGGGCCCGGTCAGGTCGCCCAGCGGTAGCCGCCCGTCTCGCTCGGAGACCATGGTTCCGAGCGGGACACGCAGCACGGTATCGGCGCCGCTCCGCCCGTGCTTGTTCGAGCCCTGCCCGTGCTGGCCGCGCTCGGCGGTGTAGTGCCGCTGGTAGTGGAAGTCCAGGAGGGTCGTGATCGCGGGGTCCGAGACGAGGACAATGCTGCCGCCGTCGCCGCCGTCACCGCCGTCGGGGCCGCCGCGGGGCACGTACTTCTCGCGTCGGAAGCTCACGCACCCGGCGCCCCCATCGCCCCCCTTGACGAACACGTCGATCTCATCGACGAACATGGCGTGTCCTGCCTAGAGGTGCGGCGGTGCCGGTCCAGCTCAGGCGGGTTGCTGCGCGATGCTGATGTACTTGTCGTCGCCCCGGCGCTCGAACCGCACGTAGCCGTCGGCCTTGGCGAAGAGCGTGTGGTCCACGCCCAGGCCGACGTTGACGCCCGCCTTGAAGCGGGTGCCGCGCTGGCGCACCAGGATGCTGCCGGCGGTGACGAACTGTCCGCCGAAGCGCTTGACGCCCAGCATCTGAGGGTTGGAGTCGCGACCGTTTCGGGAGCTGCCGACACCTTTCTTGTGAGCCATGGGACTAGACCTCGATCTTGGTGATGCGCACCGCAGTCATCGTCTGCCGATGCCCTCGGTGCCGCCGGTAGCCCTTACGCCGCTTGAACTTCACGACCAGGACCTTGTCGCCCTTGCGCTCCGCTACGACCTCCCCCGTCACCTTGGCGGATCCCAGCGCCTTCGGGCCCACCGTCACCTGGCCATCCTGATTGACCAGGAGCACCTTGGTGAACTCCACCGAGGCCCCCTTGTCCTTGCCGAGCCGCTCGACCCGGATGACCTGCCCCGGGGCGACGCGATACTGCTTGCCGCCTGTCGCGATCACCGCTTCCATGCCTGCGACCTTTCTCCTCTCGCGTGAGCCCTGCGCGTAGCGTGCGTCACCTGGAATTGCCGCGAGCGCCTATCTGACCACACGCCTCGACCGAAAGTCAAGCCGGACGGGGCTTTAGACGCGCTCAGGCCGCCCGCATGTAGTCGGCCAGCCTCTGGCGCAGGAACAGCCGCGAGCGGTGCACCCGCGACTTCACCGCGGGCAGGCTGATGTGCAGCGCCTCCGCGATCTCCGGATTCGAGAGCCCCTCCACGTCGTGCAGGAGAAAGGCGGTCTTGTAGTCGCTCGGCAGATCGTCGATCGCGGTGGTCAGGACCGTGCGCAGCTCGGTCTGGAGCGCCGGCTCTTCCGTCCGGGCGGACCAGTCGCGCATGGGCTCGGCGTGTTGCCCCAGCTCGTCGAAGCCCGGTGTCATCGCATCGTAGGAGACCTCGTTCCGCTGGCCCTGGCGGCTGCGCAGCTTCTGGTAGGCCGCGTTGGCGGTGATGCGGTAGACCCAGCTCCCGAACGCCGACTCGCCCTTGAAGGTGTCGATCTTGCGGGCGGCCGTCCAGAGCGCGTCCTGGACCACTTCCTCCGCGTCCTGCTCGTTGCCGGTGATGCGAATCGCGAGCCGATACACCCGGTCGCCGTAGGTGGCGATGAGGGCTTCCGGCGCGCCCGGATCCTGGCGGCGCAGCCGCTCCACCAGCTCGGCGTCGCGATCCGGCTTCCGCGGAGCGCTCGCCGTCTCGTCCTGATGCTGTTGACCGTTCGATGCGTGTACCGTACTCATGTCCTATAGAGCGTGAGGTGCTGGATCAGCTCCTCGACGCATCTCTCCATGACCGTGATGTCCTTGGAAACCTTGCTCAGGAGAATGGCGCCCTCGAGACCGGCGACCAGGAACTGGGCCAGCCGCGAGGCGTCGGTATCCATCCGGATCTGGCCACGCGCCTGAGCGCGGCTCACCGCGTCCGCCAGGTGGGATCGCCAGATGTCGAAGATCCCGGCCAACCGTTTGCGGAAGCCCTCGTGCACGTCCGACAGCTCCGAGGCGAGATTACCCATGACGCAGCCGCCGACGCAGTTGTGCTGGCGTTGCGTCTCGAGCACCCGGTTCAGGAAGAAGCGGATCTGCTCCAGGGGATTCGCCTCCAGGTCCGCGAACGCCGGCCCCAGGCTGCGCTCGACGAGCCCCCGGGTGGCGCGATCGAGGATGGCGTGGCCCAGGTCTTCCTTGCTCTTGAAGTAGTAGTAGAAGTTCCCCTTGCCGACCCCGCTCTCCCGCAGGACGTCGTCGAGCGACGTGGCGTGGTAACCCTTGATGTGGATCAGCCGGGCGGCGGCGTCCAGGATCTGGTCGCGGGTAGCCGCACCCTTGAGGCTCTTCGTCTCGGTCGCCACGACGGTCAATGCCGGCATTGCTCGATCTCCTCGTTCTCTACGGCCTCGCGTGTTTACCGACTAGTCGGTACAGATTATAGCGGCGCGAAGAAACCTGTCAATCGAAGCTAATACTTACTTTATTTCCAGTAGCTTGAGGAGATCCGCCGTCAGATCGAAGAGCTGCGCACACCCTGCGGACCCGCCGATCAGCGTCTGGATCCGCTTGCGGAGTGAGGCATCGGCCTGCTGGCCCACGAGCGTCTTGATCCGGCCCTGGGGCTCGGTGCAGATGCCCGCGTAGGGGAGCCTCGATGTGATCGAGTCGGCGGCCACCAGCGTCGCGGTGTCTAGGTCGATCTCGTAGTGCACGTCGAAGCCGTGCACGTTGTCGTGCATCGAGTGGAAGAGATGGAGGCGCCGACCTGTCTGCACCAGCCGCGCGACCTTCTTCCGGCTGAAGACCTTCCGGGCGCCGGCGGGCGGGCTGTAGAGATCCGGCGTCATCGGCGTGCTGACCGGGCGGGTCCCGAACAATGCCCGGCCGGCCGGGCTATAGGTGAAGCAGGAGTCGGGCAGGTCCGCCCACCCCGTCGTGTCGAGCTGCCAGCAGGCGGCCGCGTCGCCCGGCTGCAGCCCGGCCACCGCCGAGGCCGGCATCCTGGCCACTTGCCGGGCCAGGCGCGCGACCTCGATGCCCGCGTCCACGAACAGACCCGCCCCCGCCCGCGGACCACACAGCTCGGCCAGGCGCTTGGTGAAGCCCCCGACCATCCGAGCCCCGGCCAGTCGCGGAAAGTCCGTCACGATCGCTTCATCCACGGCGCCCGAGAGCACGTGGGCCCGCGCCTCGCGCACCTCGTAGTCGGGCGAGGCCGTGCAGACCGCCGAGATCTCGATGCCCGCGTCGGCATCGCCGAGGCGCACAGTGTGGGTGAAGGCCACCTCGTGGGTGTTGTCCACCCAGCCCTCCATCACCCGCTCGTACCGGTCACGCCCGTGGAGGAACGGCGAGCCGATCACTTGCCGAGATACTTCCCGGGCTCGGCGTCGAACTTCACCTTGCAGCCGACCGCGCAGAAGAAATAGGTCTGGCCCTCGTACTTGGACTGGGCCGCGGCCCGCTTGGGGTCCACGTCCATGTGGCACACCGGATCCTTCGCCATGCCGACACTCCTTTCACCCTGGGTGCGAGTCACGGTGGGATGGAGTCACCGTGCGCTCGGACGGAAGCGGCCAAGCCGCAAGCTGTTGGCAACCACCGAGACCGACGAGAGAGCCATGGCGACCCCGGCCAGGATCGGCGAGAGCTGCCAGCCCCAGATCGGATAGAGCATACCCGCGGCCACCGGGATGAGCACGAGGTTGTAGCCGAAGGCCCAGGCAAGATTCTGCTTGACGATCGAGACCGTCCGACGTGACAGCTCGACGGCGCTGACCACACCGAAGAGGTCGCCGCGCATGAGCGTGACGTCGGCGGCCTCGATCGCCACGTCGGTGCCCGAGCTCATCGCCAGTCCCACGTCGGCCTGGGCCAGCGCCGGCGCGTCATTGATCCCGTCACCGACCATGGCGATGAGTCGACCGGCCGCCTGCAATCGCTTGATCTCCTCGGCCTTCTGGTCGGGCCGCACCTCCGCGAGCACCCGATCGATGCCGACCTGCCGCGCGATGGCCTCCGCGGTCGGCCGGGCATCGCCCGTGAGCACCGCCACCTCGAGGCCCAGGCGCCGCAACCTCGCGACTGCCTCGACGGCCTCGGGCTTGAGCACATCGGCCACCGCGATCAGCCCGTGAACCTGGCCGGCGAGCGCCACGTAGACGGGGCTCTTGCCGTCCCGGGCGAGCGCCTGGATCCGTGCCTCCAGCGCGTCGACTTCGACACCGCGGCCTTCCATCAGGCGCCGGTTGCCGAGCAGCACGCGGCCGGCCTCGGTCACGCCCTCCACGCCCTCGCCCGGCACCGCCTGGAACTCGCCGACCGGCGGCAGCGCGAGCCCGCGCGCCTTGGCTTCCGCGGCGATCGCTTCGCCCAGGGGGTGCTCGGAGCCTTGCTCCACCGCGGCGGCCAGCGCCAGCACCGCGTCCGGCTCCAGATCGGCGGCGGCGATCACGTCGGTGACGCGGGGTCGACCCACCGTGAGCGTGCCCGTCTTGTCCAGCACGACCACCTGCACGCGATGCAGCACCTCGAGGGCTCCGGCACTCTTGATCAGCACGCCCAGCTGGGCGCCACGACCCGTGGCCACCATGACCGCGGTCGGGGTCGCCAGGCCCATGGCGCAGGGGCACGCGATCACCAGCACACCCACCGCGTTGGTGAGCGCGTGGAAGAAGGCGGGCTCGGGTCCCCACAGCAGCCAGACCACGAAGGTGAGCGCGGCGACGCCCAAGACGATGGGAACGAATACCGCGGCGATACGGTCGGCGAGGCGCTGGATCGGAGCCTTCGAGCCCTGCGCCTCCTCGACCAGCCGCACGATCTGCGCAAGCACGGTGTCCCGCCCGACCCGCGTGGCCCGGAACGTGAACGTGCCGGTGCGGTTGATCGAGCCGCCGATCACCGTCGCGCCCGGCCCCTTCGCGATCGGGAGACTCTCGCCGGTGAGCATGGACTCGTCGACGCTGGAGGCGCCCTCGACCACCGCGCCGTCCACCGCGACCCGCTCCCCCGGCCGCACGCGCAGCAGGTCGCCGGGGACCACCTGGTCGATGGGAACGTCGTGCTCGCCCCCCGGATCCACGCGGCGCGCGGTTCGTGGCTGCAACGCGAGCAGGCGCCGGATGGCTTCCGAGGTGCCGCCGCGGGCCCGGGCCTCGAGCCAGCGCCCGAGCACGAGGAACGTTATCAGCAGCGCGGAGGCCTCGAAGTACGGCATGCCACCGGCCGCCATGAAGGCGTGCGGCCAGAGGGTCACGGCGACGCTATAGAAGTAGGCTGCGTTCGTGCCGATCGAGACCAGCGTGTTCATGCTGCTGCTGCGGTGACGCAGCTCCCGGAGAAACGCCGAGTGGAACTGCCCGCCCACCCAGAACTGCACCGGGGTGGTGAGCGCCCACAGGAGCCAGCGGTCGCCGAGCCAGGCCGGGGCCCAGGGAAAGAGCTCGGGCATGCTGCCGGCCAGAACCGGCACGGACAGGATCGCGCCGACCACGAGCTTCATGAAGAGCCGCCGCGTGTCCGCCTCGCGCTCGGCCTGCTCCCGCCCGCGGCTCTCCGGCGTCACCGCGATGTCCTCGGGAATGTGGTAGCCAGCCGCCGCCACCGCCGCGCGCAAGGCGGGTAGCGGCGATGGACCGGGACCGACCTCGACGGTCGCCCGCTCGGTGGCGAGATTGGCGGTGGCGCTGGTCACCCCCGGCACCGAGCGCAGGGCGTCCTCCACCTTGCCGACGCAGGCCGCGCAGTGCATCCCCTTGACCGGAAGGTCGAGCCGCTCGATTGGGGCGCTCTTCGGACTCACCGTCGCGCTCCCTAGCGTCCCGAGAAGCGAGAGAAAACCTCGAGCAGCTCGTCCATCTTCCGTTGCCGGTCGCGCGCGTTGCCCGAACGCACCGCGTCGGCCACGCAGGTTTCGAGGTGCTGGCCCAGCAGGAGCTTCTGCACCTGCTCCACCGCTCCCTGCACCGCGGTCAACTGCAGGAGGATGTCCACGCAGTACTTCTCCTCCTCCACCATCCGCTGGATACCCTGCACCTGGCCCTCGATCCGGCGAAGCCGGCCCAGTGCCTTCGTCTTCATCTGACCGTCCATCGGCGCTCTCCTCGCGTCAGACCGGCCGGCGGTGGCGGAGCATGGAGAGGATCCAGTACCCCGCCAGAGCGGCCAGGAGGTGTTTGATCGTGTGCCCGCTCACCGCGCGGGTCACTGAGAAGATCCCGGCGTCCAGCCACTCGGCCACCTTGGCCAGCGCGTACGTGGCCGCGGCCGCGAGCAGAAGGCCGCCCCGGGTGTAGCGTGCGGGCGAGAGCCACAGCATGAGCGGGATCGCCAGCAGCGGAAAGAACTGGACCAGGGCGTAGGGACGCAGGTCGCCGGCCCCCGCCGCCTCGGTCAGGTGCCAGTAGACGACGCTGCCCGCGCCTAGCGCCACGAGCGGCCCCAGCAGGCGGAGCGCCGGCTGGACGCCGACCCGCTCTGCGATCGTCGCGTCGAGCAGGCCCATGAGGGTGATGGCCAAGGGCAACCGGTCCCAGGCGAGCCGCTCGTTGCCGGGCGCCCAGTGATAGTATCCGGAGCCGACACCGGTCAGGAGCAGACCGCCGAAGAAGACCGCGTAGGGCCAACGCTCGCCCGCGTCCTCGAACGACTGACTCGATCGCGGGCCGGCTCCCAGCAGGAAGAAGAGGCCGAGCGCGCCCACCAGCAGGAACCCCGCGTTGGAGAACACGTTGAAGGCGTTGGGCACCCCGAGCCACGGTCGGGTGTCGGCGAGCCGATGATAGGCCGGATCCTGGGGAGTCGGCGGAAGGACGAGCGCCGCACCGACCGCCAGCGCGGCCAGTCCCCCGATCAGCCCGATCACCCCTCGCGGTCCCATGCAGATCTCCCGACGGAAAGGATATACCCTACCCGGGTAGACATCCAGCGATCGGTTCGAGCCGCGGGCTAGAGCTCGGGGAACAGGGAGGGCTGCGTGGTCGCGCCCGGTCGCGGAGCCCGGCGCGCGCGCGGGGCGGGATGACGATCCGCGCCGCGCTTGCCCTTGCGCGGCTCGCGCTTGGGCTTCACCCAGCCCTTCTGGTGCGCGATCTTGTCGCCCTGCTTGATCACGGTGAGGTCGACCAGGCGCGCGAGCGGATGGGTGAGGAGCTGCAGGTACTTCTGCCAGTAGCGGGGCGAGTAGGCCCAGGTCTTCATCTGATCGACCGCGAGCGTCAGGGCCGAGCGGTCGCCCTTGGTCGCGGCCAGCCGGAGCTGGGCCACGATCACGGCGCGACTGATGCGCGAGGGCCGGGTCACGCGCACTCTACTTGAAGGTCAGGTCGTACTGCTCGCGGTGATAGGACGGGACCGCCTGGGCGGAGACCTTGCGCCCGATCAGGGCCTGCAGCCGCTCGAGCCCGTCGCGCTGGTCGGTCTCCAGGTGCCGGGCCATCTCGGGATGGACGCGCACCACGACGTCGTGCCCATTGCCCTCCGCACCGGCCCCGGCCTGTGCCTGGATCTTCCGGAAGATCTCCGCGGTCAGCGTCGCATCCGACTTGACCACCCCGCTGCCCTTGCAGGTCGGGCACGGCGCGCAGAAGAGAGACTGCAGGCTCTGCCGGACCCGCTTGCGCGTCATCTCCACGAGGCCGAGCTCCGAGATCTCCAGCACGTTGGTGCGGGCCTTGTCGTCGGCGAGGACGCGCGTGAGCGCCTTGAAGACCTGATCGCGGTGCTCGGGCCGCTCCATGTCGATGAAGTCGATGATGATGATCCCGCCCAGATCCCGGAGGCGGATCTGCCGGACCACCTCGGTCACCGCCTCCATGTTGATCTTGAGCACGGTCTCCTCGAAATCGCGCTTGCCCACGTATTTCCCGCTGTTGACGTCGATCGCCACGAGGGCCTCGGTGTGGTCGATGACGATGTAGCCGCCCGACTTGAGCCACACTCGGCGGCGCAGCGCCTTGTCGATCTCCCGCTCGATGCCGGTCGCCTCGAAGATCGGGGTGTCCTTGTCCCACTTCTTGACCCGGGGGGCAAGCTGAGGCACGAGGGACGTCGCGAACTGCAGGCACTTCTGATAGGCCGCCTCGCTGTCCACCAGGAACTCGTCGACCTCGGGGGAGAAGAGGTCCCGCACCACGCGGAAGGTGACGTCCATCTCCTCGTGGAGCAGCGCGGGGGCCTTGGCCGACTCGAAGCGCGCCTGGACCTGAGCCCACAGCCGGGTGAGGAAGTGCACGTCGGCGACCAGCTCCTCCTGCCCTTTGCCCTCGGCGACGGTTCGCACGATGAAGCCGCCCGGCGGCGGGGGCAACTCTTTGACGATGGCGCGCAGGCGGTCGCGCTCGGCGTCGTCGTGGATGCGGCGGGAGACCCCGACATGGTGGGCCTGCGGCATGTAGACGATGTAGCGTCCGGGAATCGACACGAACGAGGTCACCCGCGCGCCCTTGGTGCCGAGCGATTCCTTCGCGACCTGCACGAGGACCTCCTGGCCCTTGCGCAGCATCTCTTCGATGGGCGCCACCGCCTCGCGGCGCGGCTCGGCTTCCGCGTCGCCCACGTCCACGTCGGCGGTCTCGTCCTCCACCGCGGGGACCCGGTCGCTCTCTCCGAGATTGGCGGTGTAGTCACCCGCATAGAGGAAAGCGTCCTTGGCGAGGCCGATGTCCACGAAGGCCGCCTGCATGCCCGGCAGCACGTTGGTGACCACGCCCTTGTAGACGTTGCCGACGATGGAGCGCCGATCCGCGCGCTCGATGTACAGCTCGGTGAGGAGATTTCCATCCTGGACGGCGAGACGGGTTTCCGTCACACCGGCGTTGACGACGATGCGCTTTCCCACGGCCTACCTCGATCCGCGGTCTCCGGGGAGACCCGGCCGGCAGTTATGCGGTTAGTGGAACTGCCGCATTCGGATCGAGAGCAGAAGCCCTAGTGCCGTCAACGAGACCACCATGGAGGACCCGCCGTAGCTCATCAGCGGCAGCGGAATCCCCACGATGGGGAGCAGGCCCGTCACCATCCCGATGTTGATCAGGACCTGGGCCGCAAAGACGGTCGTCACTCCGAGGGCCAGAATGCGCCCCCGGGGCTCCTGGGCGCCGGCCGCGATCTCGAACCCCCGCAATACCAGGAGCGCGTAGGCCACGATCAGCACCAGGCAGCCAAGGAATCCCCACATCTCCGCGAATACGGCAAAAATGAAGTCAGTATGCCGCTCGGGGAGAAACGAGAGGCGGCTCTGCGTCGCGCCACCCACTCCCTTCCCCAGGAGCTGGCCCGAACCAATGGCGATCTTCGCCTGAATGACATTGTAGGCCGTTCCGAGCGGATCGCGGAACGGATCGAGATAGACGAGCAGTCGGTCCCGCTGGTAGGGCTTGAGCACCAACCAGCCGAGCGGCATGGCCGCGACCGAGGCCAGCACGAGACCGCCCAGCACGCGCATCCGGATGCCCAGGCCCACGAGGGTCGCGGCCAGCACCGGCACCAGGACCAGCGCGGTGCCGAGGTCCGGCTGGCGAACCACCAGCAGGAACGGTACCCCCAGGAGCACGAAGGTACCTACGAGTGCGGCACGCGAGAGGCGCTCGCCCCGAACCGAGGTCAGGGCCCACGCCAGGGTCAGGATGAAGATGAACTTGAAGAGCTCCGAGGGCTGCACCGTGAACGGTCCCAGGTGGATCCAGCGCCGGGCCCCCGACACGGTGCGGCCCAGCACGAAGACCGAGAGCAAGAGACCGAGCCCGATCACGTACAGGATCGGGGCGGCCCGGACCAGGTTCCGATAGTCGACACTGACCACCACGATGAGGCAGACCAGGCCGATGCCGATCCAGGAGACCTGACGCCAGACCAGGGCCGAGATGCCCCGACCGGGGTTCAGGCTCGAGAGACAGACCAAGCTCAGGCAGATGATGAAGAACGCGGCGCCCAGGAGCGGCCAGTCGACGTTCTGCAGCAGGCGGCGATCGAGCCGGAGCATCAGCCCGACTCGCCGAGGGTCACCTGGGCCACCTTTTGGAGGAAGATCGCCTCGTAGATCGCCCGCGCGATGGGGGCCGCCACCTGCCCGCCATGACCACCCCGTTCCACCATGACCACGATCACGACCTGCGGGTCGTCGGCGGGAGCGAAGGACGCGAACCAGGCGTGATCCTGTCCCTTGGCGGAGTCGCTCTTGGCGATGGTCTGCGCGGTGCCGGTCTTGCCCGCGATCTCCAGGCCGGGAAGGCGAGCGGCGGTGCCCGTCCCCTCCCGGACCACCGCGGTCAGGGCGTGCCGAAGGAAGGCCCACACCACCGGAGACAGCTCCACCCGCTCCGTCATCTTGCTCGAGGAGTTGTAGGCCAGGGTGCCGTCCGCCCGCTCGACCCGCTGTACCAGTCTCGGCTTCCAGAGAATTCCGCCGTTGGCCACCGCTCCCATCATGCGGGCGACCTGTAGCGGAGTCACCAGGAGCTGGCCCTGGCCGATCGACATGTTCACGGTGTCGCCGGCCTGCCACGCGCGCTTGCTGCGCTGGCGCTGCGCGGGAGACAGCGGCACCAGCCCGAAGCGCTCTCCGCCCAGGTCGATGCCGGTGGGGGCCCCGAGCCCGAAGGCCTGCGCGTAGTGCGCCATCGCGTCACCGCCCACCTTGAGCCCGGCTTGGTAGAAGAAGATGTCGCAGGACTGGGCGATGGCGCCGTGCAGGTCGGTGTGCCCGTGCCCACCCGACTTCCAGTCCTTGAAGGTCCAGTTGCCCAGGTGGAACTCGCCGTTGCAGTACACGCTGTCCATGGGGGTCAGCGTGCCTTCCTGCAGTCCCGCGGCGGCCACGATGATCTTGAAGATCGAGCCGGGCGGATACTGCGCCTGCAGGGCCCGATTCATCAACGGGGTCATGGGGTCGCGCACCAGCCGCGACCATTCGTCACGATCCACGTTCCCGGTCAGCCGGTCGAGCGGGAACGCGGGGCTCGACGTCATCGCGAGCACGTCGCCGTTGCGCGGATCCATCACCACCACCGACCCGGGGCGGCCGGCCATCGCCTGCTCGGCCGCTTCCTGGATGCGGCGGTCGACGGTGGTCACCACCTGCGCGCCCGGATTCGGCTCCTCGCGCCGCATGACCTGCACCGGGCGGCCCATCGCGTCGACCTCGATCCGCTCACCCCCGTCCCGCCCGCGGAGATGCTCGTCGAGCAACCGCTCCAGACCGGACTGCCCGATCATGTCGCCGCGACGGTAGCGGCCTTGCTTCATCTGCTCGTCGTTGACCTCGCGCACGTAGCCCAGGAGGTGGGCTGCGAACGTGCTGGTCGGGTACACGCGCTGCGGCTCGACCTCCACGATGACCCCGGGAAGCTCGAGCTTCCGCTCTTCCACCTTGGTCACGTCCTCGAGCGACAGTCCGCGCCGCACCCGCACCGGCCGGATCGAGTCCGCGGGGACCCGGTCGAGAGCGTCCAGGAGCTCTCCCACCGGAATCTTCAGGAGTACCGAGAGCCGCGCCAGCACCGAGTTCCGATCGTCCATCTCGCGCGGGATCAGCGAGAGGGTGAACGCGGGTCGGTTGTCCACCAGGGGAAGCCCGTTGCGATCGAAGAGGATGCCGCGCGGCGCCGCGACCGGGCGGATCCGGATGCGGTTCTTCTCCGACAGCTCGTGCATGCGCCCGCCTTCGAGCACCTGCAGATACCAGAGCTGGCCCAGGAGCGCGATGAACCCGACCGACGTGACCACCGCCAGTGCCAGCACGCGGCGGCCCCAGGCCTCGCGCCGATTCGAAGGCGACGGCTTCAGATCCACGTGCGTCTCCGCATCAGCTCGAAGCCGGCCTCGGCCAGGATGCACAGGGTGCCGATCAGCCCGTTGTAGAGGGCCTGCGGCAGAATGACGTGGAGCATCAGGTCACCGAAGGCGGCCGGGTAGTGGAAGAGCTGGAGCAGGAGGAAACGCCCGAGCCCTTCCGCCACGCTCAGGAGCACGAGCCCCGGCACCTGCACGAGCGGGTTGCTGACCCAGAAGCGCCCCACCGACAGGCCCATGGCGAAGCCGGCCAGCCCCTTCGTCAGAGCCTGCACGCCGACGAGCCCGCCCCCGGTCACGTCCTGGAGCAGGCCCGCGACGAAGCCGGCGAGACAGCCGGACTCGGGACCGTGGCGCAGGGCGATCAGCACGGTCAGGATGAGGGGAACGTCCGGGGTGACCACGCCTACTCCCGCCACCGCGACCACCGTCGACTGCAGGACACCGCCGCCGACCGTCACGAGCAGGAGGAGCAGTCGCCACATGGCTCAGCCGTCCGTCGGGAAGAGCCCGGCCACGTCCTGGGTGGTCTGCCCGGTGACGAGCAGCACCTCTTCGACGCGGGAAAAGTCCACCGCGGGGGTCAGCACCGCGAAGTGGAAGAGCGCCGAGCCCTTGTCCTCGATCCGGAGCACGCGGCCCACCGGCAAGCCCTTGGGGAAGAGCGTACCGAGCCCGGAGGTGACGACCAGATCGCCGGGCGCGACGCTCGCGCCGTCGCGAGCCATGAACTTGAAGCGCAGGGTGCCGCCCGCGTCACCCTCCACCAGCCCCGCGGTCCGAGTCCGCTGCGCCACCGCGCCTACCGTCGAGGCCGGATCGTTGAGGAGCTGGATCACCGCGGCGCCCCGATGTACCTGCACGACCCGCCCGACGAGGCCGTCCGGCACGATGACCGGAGTCTGCTGGCCGATACCGTCGCCGCGTCCCCGGTTCACGGTGAGCGACCGCACCCACCCGCCCGCCTCGCGCCCGATGACCTCGCCCGCCACCGTCGCCAGCGGGAGACGATCGCGAAGCGTGAGCAGGCGACGGAGCCGCGCGTTCTCCTCGTGCGTCTCCCCCACCTGCATGGCCTGCACGCGGAGCCTCTCGTTCTCGCCGCGGAGCACGGTGTTCTCACGCCGCACCGATTTCCAGTCGAGGTAGTTGGCCCAGAAGCCGACCGCCCCGCGGTTGATCCGCACGAGCAGGCTCTGTACCGGAGTGACCGCGATCGCGACCAGCTCCCCGGCCCGCCCGGTGCCGCCGCCCCGCGTCTGCACGGTCAGCAGCACGAGGGACACTAGAACCACCGCGAGCAGGATTCCGTACCTGCGAACTCTCACCGCTCCGTCACCATCGGTCGATCCGCGCTGGAAGGCCGGCGAGTAGCCGGCGCTCAGGCGGGGATCGCCACCTTCTTGAGGAGCTCGAGCTCGTCCAGCACCTTGCCGGTGCCGAGGGCCACGCAGGAGAGCGGATCGTCGCCGACCGTGATCGGGAGGTCGGTCTCCTGCCGCAGGAGCAGGTCGAGGCCGCGGAGCAGCGCGCCGCCCCCGGTGAGCACGATCCCCTTGTCCACGATGTCGGCGGCCAGCTCGGGCGGCGTCCGCTCGAGGCAGGTCCGCACCGTGTCCACGATCGCCATCACCGGCTCCCGCAGCGCTTCGCGGATCTCCTCGTCGGTGACCACGATCGTCTTCGGGATCCCGTCGATGAGATCGCGGCCCTTCACCTCCATGGTCATGCGCTCACCGCCCATCGGGTACGCCGAGCCCAACTTGATCTTGATCTCCTCCGCTCGTCGCTCGCCGACGAGCAGATTGTAGTGCTTCTTGATGTACTGCACGATCGCCTCGTCCATCTCGTCGCCCGCGATGCGGACCGACTTCGAGTACACGATGCCGGAGAGCGAGATGACCGCGACCTCGGTGGTGCCGCCGCCCATGTCCACGATCATGTTGCCGCCCGGCTCCTGGATGGGCAGGCCCGCCCCGATCGCGGCCGCCATCGGCTCCTCGATCAGGTAGACCTCACGAGCGCCGGCTTGCATCGCCGAGTCGCGCACCGCGCGCTTCTCGACCTGGGTGATGCCCGAGGGCACCCCGATGACGATGCGGGGATGTACCAGCGTGCGACGGCGATGAACCTTGTT
>DATMMH010000283.1:0-8923 GCA_035569855.1 Candidatus Dormiibacterota bacterium | reverse complement strand
CCCACGCCCGGATGCGCGCGGAGCGCGGCGACGTGGTGGGCGCCGCCGGTCAGGCCGCCAAGGCGGTGATCGAGACGGCGCACGCGCTGGCCTGTCGCCGCCACCTGTGGGTGCTCAACGAGAAGCAGCTCGTCGAGCGCGTTGGGCTAGACGGAATGCATACGCGGTTCTCCCGCGTTCCCGTGTCGCCCACCGGCCTGGCGGATTGGGTGGACGGCTGCCGCGAGGCGCTGGCGGGGATCCGCTGACCGGCTAGCGCTCCTACCGCTCGCTCTTCTCGCCACGCTCCGCCTTCGGCGCGCCCTTGCCCGGCTCCCGCGCGGCGCGCTCACCCGGTGCGCGGCCGCCCTTTCCTTCCCCATGCGGGGCGGCCTGGGCGCCGGGAGCGCCCTGCACGTTCGGGGCGGGGGGCGCTCCGGGCACCTGGGGCGCCGGAGCACCGGCCTGACGCGCCGCCGGCGTCTGGCGCGCCGCGTCCGGCGCTCCGCCCTGACGCGCGCCGCGCTCGCCTCGTGCACGCGGCGTCCCGTCCTCGGCGGGGGTGCGTGCGGCGCCGCCGGGCCCGCGGCCGGGGCCCGCGTTCTGCGCGGCGGGGGCCGCCTGCGGCGTGACCGCTCGCGTCGGCGCGGGGACGATGCGCTGCTGCGGCTGCGCGCCGACCACCGGCGAGGCCGCCAACCCCTGCGCCCGCAGGGCCGGCGAGAAATCCTGGGGCGCGCGCGTTGCGACCACCGCGCGCGTGCGGACCGCATCCGAGGGCCGTACCGCCGCCGGCCCGGTCCCGGGCGCCAGGCTCGCGGCCACCGGCCGCACGTCGGGCGCACCGCGCACCGGCGCGAGCCGGCGCACCTCGTTGACGTCGGTGAGGCGCGCCGGGCGCGCCGAGCCCTGCCCGAAGCGATCGGCGGGCACACCCACCACCGCGTTGTTCACCGTCACGTTGTGATACACGGTGATGTTGGTGACGTTGACCACGGCCCCGCGCGCCACCACGACGTTGTTGACCACGTGGGGGCCACCCCAGCCGCCCCACCAGGCGACGCCGACGAAGCGCGGCCCGCCCCACCAGCGGACGACCGGCTCACCCCAGCCGAGCGGGGCCCAGTAGAACGGGCGCCCCACCACGACCGGGCCGCCCAGGAACACCACCAGCGCGGGCGAGTAGGCCGGCCGCACCAGCACCGGGCCGGGTGCCCACCCCCAGAAGCCGCCCGCGTAGACCCAGCGGCCGTAGTGATAGGGCGCCCAGCCCCATGGGGCCTCGTCGAGCCACGTCCAGCCGAAGCGTGGATCCCAGATCCACCGGCCCGTGCTGTACGGAACCCACCCGGATGGGACGCCGGTAGGAACCCACACGCTGCCGTAGGTCTCGACGGTGCGCCAGCTCCCGTTCTGATCGAGCGCCTCGGCGCCGTACATCGCCGAGCCGACGTACTTCGCGCTGGCCGGCTGGACGAGGTAGTCGCTCCGCTGATAGTTCCAGTGGTCCCACGCCGAGAGCTGCGCGGCGGCGGTCGTCTCGACGTGCGGCGCCTCGGCGCCGGTGATCACGATCTGCTGGTTGGTGGCGACCGGGGTCGCCTGTCCGCCCGACGGCGTCATGGTCGCGGTGCCGCCGCGATGGGTGCGGAACGTGGTGGAGTCCTGCCCGACCTCGGCGTGATAGTAGCCGGGACGCTCCATCGTGAACGCGCCGCCCGGAGTATCGAGCTCCACTGAGTGACCGGGCTGGAGCTCACGCAGATCCACCGCCGCGTAACCGGCGGTGACCCGGATCTGGGTGAAGTCGGGCTCCTGGTTGTCGAGGCCGAGCTGCGCGCCGTAGGCGGCGCGCACGAAGGCACGCGGGCCGATCTGGATCTCCGCGTTGCCGGCTGGACCGGTATAGATGATGTCGCCGGGCGCGAGCGGCATGTTCACGGTGGCCGGCGCCCAGTCCTGCGCGCCCTGTCGGAGGAATGAGACCTCCCCGTTCAGATAGCTGACGCGGGGCGGCGTGGCGTCTCCCGGATCCGCCAGCGGCGCCTGTCCAGGCGGCGGCGCGGGGGCGGCCGACGGCGCGACGCCGGGCGGCGGCGGCGCGGCGCTCCCCGCCCATAGCGCGGTGAATCCGCCGATGATCACGGTCGATGCCAGCAACCCGGTCAGGCTCCGTCGCATGTTCAGCATGGACCGATCGTATCAGATGGACGTTGTACGGCCCGGGGGGATATGCTGGAGGCCAGAAGCTGTCGAATGGGATGTAAACGAACTCGGCCCACGCTACGTCAGAGTGAGGCGACCATGAGAAAAACCCTACTGATCCTGCTGCTTGTCGCGGGCGTTCTGGCCGTTGCCGTCACCCCCGGGTACACCTGGGGGCGCGGCGGCGTCTTCATCGGCGTCGGCCCCTACTGGGGGCCGTATCCGTACTATTATCCGCCCGCGTACTACTATCCGCCCCCGTACTACCCGCCACCCACCGTGGTGGTGGAGCAGCCCCCGGTCTACGTCCAGCAGCCGGCGCCCCCTCAGCAGGTGCCGCCTCCGCCCCCTTCGTCTTCCGGCTCGTACTGGTACTACTGCTCGAGCGCGAAGGGCTACTATCCGACGGTGGCGTCCTGCCCGGAGGAATGGGTGAAGGTGCCGCCCCGATGAATTGGACGGGCGCTCTCCGCTCCGTCATCGCGGCCCCGGCCATTGCGGCGGTGCTCTTGAGCGGTTGCGCGTCCGTCCCCACCGGCCCGAGCGTGATGGTGATGCCCGGGTCCGGGAAGAGCTTCGAGCAGTTCCAGGAAGATGATGCGGTCTGCCGGCAGTGGGCTTCGCAATCGGTCGGCACGAGCCCGAACAAGGCGGCGACCGAGAGCACGGTGACCGGCGCCGCGATCGGGACCGTGGTCGGCGCGGCGGCGGGCGCGGCGATCGGCGCCGCGGCCGGCAACCCCGCGCTCGGCGCGGCGGCGGGCGCGGGCGCGGGACTGCTCGGCGGCACCGCGATCGGTGCGAGTGAGGGGAGTGCGTCCGGCGGGTCCGTGCAGCGCCGCTACGATGTCGCGTACACGCAGTGCATGTACGCCAAGGGCAATCAGGTCCCGATGCGGGGCGCGCCGCGCTCGCGACCGGCCTACGCCACGCCGGCGCCTCCACCACCCCCGCCGCCTCCGCCGCCCGCCGCGATGCCCCTGGGGGCGCCGCCGCCTCCCCCGGGGCCGCCGCCCCCGCCGCCGCCCGCGCGCTGAGCGCCGAACGCGAGCCGGATCCGCTCGAGCGTCCCGCGGCCTACCGCTCGCTCTCTCTCACGCTCCTCCTCGCGCACGCTCGCGCTCATGCCGCCCGGTGGACGACCAGCTCGTACTTCTCGGGCAGCCGGCGGATGACCGCGCCCGACACGCTCGCGATCAGGAATTCGTAGCCCCCGGGGGTCGAGAGATGCACGCGCCCGGCGCGCCAGCCGGTCGCGGGCTCGACGCGCACCGCGAGTACCGACTCGCCGCCCAGCACGCGGTTGGCGGTCGCGTTGATCTCCGCGCGTACGCCGTTGGCGCGATCGCGAAGAATATCCAGCCGCTTGCTCCACCCGAGCGCGGCCAGGATCGGGCCGATGCCGATGAGCACACCCATCACGTCGTTCACGCCGTGTCCTCCTTCGAGCCCGCGCCAGTACGGCTCGCGCGTCTCGCCAAAAGAAAAAGCGCCGTCGCTCTCAAGCGACGGCGCTCGATTGGACCCGCCCTAGGCTCCGCTCGAGAAAACTGCAGTCATCGTGCCAGCGCGGCGCGATCGACGCGCGCGCACTCGATTCGGTATGCGTCGACGGTGACTTAGCGGCCGCGTCACCGGCGGACACGGGCGTCGTGCGCCACGGAGGAGCGCTCAGCGCGCGGGCACTTCGCGCGTCGACGCCTCCTTTTTTCTCATGTTGGCCGAGGCCCGAGGAATGAGCTAGCATCCTTGCCCATGACCAGGGACGAGCTGAAGCGACGGGTGTTCGCGGCGATCGACCGGCGCGCGGAGGAGATCATCGGGCTCGGCGAGCGCATCCGGAAGCAGCCCGAGATGGGCTTCAAGGAGGTGAAGACGGCCGGGCTGGTGCAGGAGACGCTCGACCGCCTCGCGATGTCCCCCCGGAGCGGGCTCGCGATGACCGGCGTGCGCGGCGAGGCGCGCGGCCGCGCCGGCGACGGTCCCACCTTCGCGTTGATCGGCGAGCTCGACGGCCTGCGCGTCACCGGCCACCCGGAAGCCGATCCGGCCACCGGAGCCGCGCACGCGTGCGGGCACAACGCGCAGGTGGCGGGCATGCTCGGCGCGGCGATGGGGCTGTTCGACGCCGGGGCCTTCGATCATCTCGCGGGACGCGTGATCTTCTTCGCGGTGCCCGCCGAGGAGGGCGGCGACATCGAGTGGCGGCAGGAGCAGATCCGCGCCGGGCGGCTCGAATTCCCGTGCGGCAAGCAGGAGCTGATGCGGCTCGGCCACTTCGACGACGTGGACCTCGCGATGATGATCCACACCAACTGGCGCGCCGACGACGGCAAGGCGGGGGTGCCCGCGTCCAACAACGGGCGCGTGGGCAAGACCGCGCGGTTCATCGGGCGGGCCTCGCACGCGGGCGGCGCCCCTCACATGGGGATCAACGCGCTCTACGCGGCCCAGCTCGCCCTCGCCGGGATCAACGCGGTGCGGGAGACCTTCCGCGACGAGGACTCGATCCGCGTCCACCCGATCCTGACCAACGGCGGCTCGCAGGTGAACGTGATCCCGGGCGAAGCGCGCCTCGAGATGTACGTGCGCGGCAAGACCGCGGAGGGCGTGGCCGACGCCAGCCGCAAGGTTGACCGCGCGCTCCGCGCCGGCGCGCTCGCGCTGGGCGCGCGGGTGGAGATCGAGACTCTGCCCGGGCCGATGCCGCTCCTCTGCGACGGCACCATGGCCCGCCTCTTCGAGGCGACCGCGCGCGGGCTGGTCGGCGCCGCGAACTACCGCGACATCCCGCATCGCTCCGGCTCCACCGACATGGGCGACCTGAGTCAGGTGATGCCGGTGCTGCATCCCTACATGGGCGGAGCCCGCGGGCCGGGCCACTCCGCCGATTTCGCGATCGTGGACCCCGAGCTCGGCTACGTGCAGCCGGCCAAGGCCCTCGCCGCGATGGCGGTCGACCTGCTCGCCGACGGCGCGGTCGGAGCGCGCGAGGTGATGGCCTCCGCCCGGCCGCCCATGACCCGCGAGGGCTACCTCGCATTCCAGCGCGGCATCGCCCGCCGCGAGCTCTACGACGGAGGAGACACCACATGAGCGTCTTCAAGATCCTGAGCCACGTGAGCGTGACCGTCACCGACGTCACCAAGGCGCGCGACTTCTATACCGGCGTGCTCGGCTTCCAGGAGATCCCGCGTCCCGCCTTCGACTTCCCCGGCATCTGGTACAGCCTGGGCGGGGACCTGCAGCTGCACATCATCCTGAACGATCAGCTCGTGCGGCCGGCCGCGGAGCGGGAGAAGATCGTGGCGCGGTACCCGCACTTCGCGCTCTGGACCGACGACGCCGACGCGACCGCGAAGCGCCTCGAGGATCTCGGGTTGCCGTGCCGCGACGTGATATCGGGACCGACGGGCCTACGCCAGCTCTTCGTCAAGGACCCGGATGGCAACATGGTCGAGTTCCTGGGCCCGAGCGCCTCCGCGGGGCAGCGTCGCATGGAGTCCGCTCCCGCTCGATGAAGGTCGGCGTCAACCTGATCAGCTTCGGGCCCGGGGCGAGCCCGGAATCGCTCGCGCGCTGGGCCGCCTTCGCCGAGAACGTGGGCTACCACTTCGTGATGGTGGGCGACCACGTGGCGATCACTCCCGACGTGCAGGGCCGCTACCCGGCCCCCTTCTACGACCCGTTCACGACCCTGGGCTGGCTGGCCGGGATCACGCGGCGGGTGGAGCTCGGCTTCACGGTGATCGTGTTGCCCTATCGCCATCCACTCGAGACCGCGCGCATGGCCGCGAACCTGGATCGGCTGAGCGGGGGCCGGCTGATCTTCGGGATCGGGGTGGGCTGGGCCCGGCAGGAGTTCGAGGTGCTGGGCCTGCCCTTTGAGCGGCGCGGGGCCATGACCGACGACTACATGGCCGCGATCAAGGTCGCGTGGACGCAGGACGTGGCGAGCTACCAGGGGCGCTTCGTGTCCTTCAAGGACATCTACACGGCGCCGCGCCCGCTCCGCACCCCGCACCCGCCGGTCTGGGTCGGCGGCTCCAGCGAGGCCGCCCTGCGCCGCTCGGTGCGCCACGGCACCGCCTGGCATCCGATCCGCAGTCGGATCGCGTGGCTGCGCGACGAGGGACTGCCGAAGCTCCGCGCGATCGCCGACAAGGAAGGCCGGCCGGCGCCCGCGCTCTGCCCGCGCATCCGGCTCCGCCTGACCGACGCCCCGATGCCCGAGGAGACTCGCCTGGCCGGCGAGGGGACGCTCGACCAGGTGCGGCGGGATCTCGCCGCGCTCGAGGGTCTCGGGGCGACGCACGTGTGCCTCGACACCTTCGCCGACGACGTGGAGGGCACGCGGCATCACGAGGCGGCGTGGCGGATGCTCGCCAGCCTCGCGGAGCGCGCGCTCGATCTCGATCGCCGGGCGCTGCGCTAGCCGGTCCTCCCCGCGTGGACGCGGTCGACTTCTGGCTGATCCGCTACGAGGCGGTGCACGGCTTTCTCACCGGCGATCTCTTCGAGGGGCTCTCGGAGTCGCAGGTGCGCGGTCGCCCGGTGCCCGGCGTCAACACGCTACCGTGGCTGCTCTGGCACGCGATGCGGATCGAGGACGTCGGGGTCAACCGCTTCGTGAGCGATCGGCCGCAGGTCCTGGACGACGGCTGGCCCGATCGGCTGGGGATCGCGCGCCGGGACGTGGGCACCGGGATGGACGACGCGCAGGTGGACGCGCTCTCCGCCCGGATCGATCTCGACGCCCTCCGCGGCTACTGCCAGGCGGTGACCCGCGCCACGCTCGATGCGGTGCCCCTGCTGCGGCGCCTCGACCTCGACGCGATGGTGGCCGCCGAGCGCGTCAAGCGGGTGTGCACCGAGGAGGGCGCGGTGGATCCCGGCGCCTCCTGGCTCACCGACTTCTGGGCGGGTGGGCGCACGCGCGCGTGGGTGCTGTTCCAGACCTCGCTGCTGCACGTCTACGGGCACTACTTCGAGGGCCTGGTGACCAAGGGACTCTGGGGCCGGCGCAGCCGCTGAGCCGGTCGGGCCGGCTAGACCCGCGCCATCACCTCGTCTGCGAAGAGGCGCAGCACCTGCTCCCGCTCCACGAAGTCCTGCCCGGGCACCTGAGGCAGCAGGATGATCCGCCCGATGCCCGGCACGCCCATGATCCCCCGCACCTGCTCGCGGACGTCGCCGGGCGCGCCCGCGAGCGCCATCAGATCCACGAAGCGGTCGGTCACCAGCAGCCGGTGCCGCGACGCCGCGCTCGCGTGCTCGTAAGCGTTGTAGGCCGCGCGTACCTGGTCGATGGCCGCCTGATCCTCGGGGCTCCACCGCACCGGGAAGGCGTGGCGCAGGGCGGAAGCCACGCGGCCGCGCACGTGGTCGCGCGCGATCGCTCGGTCGGGCGCGATCGACGTCGGCGCCCAGATCGCGACGTCCACGCCGCCGGGGCCCGAGCCGGGGGCGCACCCGCGGGTCCGCGCGCCCCCGGCCACGCAGGCGAGCGCCGCTTCCACCAGCCACGGCGCCACCCCCGAATACATGATGGCCCCGTCGCCCAGCCGTCCCGCCGCGTCGAGCATGCGCGGGCCGGAGCCGGCCAGGTAGAGCGGGATGGCGGGAGGCTGCTCGAGCCAGGCCAGCCGCGCCTCCGCGCCGCTCTCCAGCCGGATCGACTCGCGGGCGAGCAGCCGCCGCAGCGAGGTCGCCATCCCCTCGAGGGTGGCGACGCGCGCCATCTTCGCCACCGCCAGCCCCATCGTCTCGGCCGCGCTGCCGCCGGTCCCGATGCCGAGCACGAGCCGGCCTTCCGCGATCTCGTGGAGCGTGGCGATCGCGCTCGCGGTCACCGACACGTGGCGGGTGTGCGGCACCGTGATCCCGGGCCCGAGGCGGATCCGCGACGTCTGCGTGGCGCACGCCGCGAGGGTGACCCACATCTCGCGGCAGACCAGATGGGTGTCGGTGATCCACGCGGTGTCGAAGCCGAGGGACTCGGCAAGACGGACCTGGCGCACGATGACCGGCAACGGCTGGCTCGCCAGGATTCCGACGTCGAACTTCATGGGCCGCGGCCGAGAATCCGCCGAAACCGCCGGCCCGTCAAGCGGTATGCTACGGAGCCAAGATGACCTCTCGATCGGCCGACGGGCGCGATTTCGACGTGGCGGTGATCGGCGGCGGCCCCGGCGGCTCGAGCACCGCCGCCGCGCTGGCGCGCCGCGGGCGGAGCGTGCTCCTGCTCGAGCGCGAGCGCTTCCCGCGCTTTCACATCGGCGAGTCGCAGCTGCCCTGGATCAACGGGGTGCTGGAGTCGCTGGGCGCCCACGAGGCGGTGGCGAAGGCCGGCTTCGTACACAAGTGGGGCGCGAGCTTCTGGGAGATCGACGGCCGGCCCGCCGCCTACGTGGACTTCACCGCGGCGGTCGAGACCCCGAGGCCCCAAACCTATCAGGTGCCGCGCGCCACGTTCGACGAGCTGCTGCTGCGCCATGCCGAGCGCTCGGGGGTGGTGGTGCGCGAGCGACACCGGGCGGTGGACGCGGTCTTCGAGCCGGACGGCGTGACGCTGCGCTTCGCGGGGCCCGACGGCGACGAGCAGTCCGCGCGCGTGTCGATGCTGGTCGACGCCTCGGGTCGTGCCGGCTTCCTGGCCCGGAAGATCGGCGGCCACGTGACCGACGCCATGCTGCAACACGTGTCGGTGCACGCGCAGTACGAGGGCGTGCCGCGCCCC
>DATMMH010000282.1:0-5062 GCA_035569855.1 Candidatus Dormiibacterota bacterium | reverse complement strand
CTCGGCCGCGGACACCCTGACCTCGGCCGATGCTCGCCGGCTCAAGACATGTCCGGCCTCGAATTGTGGCTGGATCTTCCTCGACACCACCAAGAGCGGCACCCGACGGTGGTGTGACATGCAGGTGTGTGGCAGCCGGGCGAAGGCTCGCGACTACTACGCCCGCCGCCGGGGCGCCTGACGGAGAAGAGACCCCCTATCGAGGAGGGCCGCCGGAGCGAAATATCGGCAACTCACGCTCGCCGAGGTCCCGAACCTTGGATCCGATGCTCGCCAGCAGCACGGCCTCGACGTCTCCGACGGTCGGCGGCACGTCCCAGACCAAGCTCGCGGTGCGCCGGTTACCCTGGACGTTGATCCGGAGAAGCAACCGCTGGCCGAACCGCTCCAGGCCATCCAGGACGCCGTCGCCCGGCACGCCATCCCCTGACCCCGCCGTGTCGACCCACTGCGGCGGCCAGACGGTCACCTGCCCATGTCTGAGGTCGCGAAGTTTCATGTGGCCTCCCTAGTTTGACGCACCGGCGTCACGCCCGCCGGGCGTCTCCTTCTGGTCGAACCGCGCCGGCCGAGCGGCTGGAACTCGCCCGAGCCTGACCGCCGACCGGGACGACCGCGAATCCGTGGGTGCGCAGACTGCGCGTGACCCAGGGAGGATTGCGGAGGTCATTCGCTCGACGGTCGAAGATCACCCGGACGTGCCGGTCTGCCGCGAGAATCTGTCGGAGCTTCGCGTGAATCTCGTCCTCATCGCGGGCCACGACGACCAGCCAGCGTTGTGGTCGGCCCTTGGTCTTCCGCGGAGGGAACCGCGTCGAGGCTAGAACGCGACGCCCCGCTCGGTCTTTGCCTCGTGCACGCCACCGTCCGGTCGCTTGAACGTCACGATGACGACATCCTCCACAATGGGCGCGTTGGCATCGGGCCTTCCACTACCCCGGTGAGAACGCCTCCGAGCCTACCAGGGCCCGCCGGCGCAGGCAACGCGAGTTATTCGTCCTATTCTCCCGCCCAGCCTCGGGACCGAGTCATCGCGAAGAGCGTCCCACCTGGAGCGTGGAATGAGCCGCCTGATCGTGCCACTGCTACTCGCACTCGTTGTCATCTGTGGTGGAGTTGCGGGAACCGCCGCCCAGCAGAACATGAAGACCGAGCGCGGCGAGCATCCCCGGATCGCCCGGGCCATCCGTGGCCTGGAGGATGCCATTCAGTACATGGAGGCGGCCCCGCACGACTTCGGTGGACACAGGGCCGCCGCGCTCCAATCGTCCCGTCAGGCAGTACGCGACCTCCGCGAGGCGCTCGCTTTCCGCGCCCAGCAGGACAACAGGAAGTAGGGGCGAGCTCGGCGCGGCCGCCCGCGGGCACCCATTCGCTACACTCGGGGGCGACCATGGCGAGCAAGGGGCGCCCATACCGGACCGTCGTCGTCGAGGGGTGCGCGGTGCTGATCGGCCGAGGCGACGAGGAGAACGACCACCTCACGTTCGAGGTCGCCGCGCCCGAGGATTTCTGGCTCCACGTCGCGGGGGGAATTGCGGGGAGTCACGTGATCATCCGCAATCCGGAGAAGCTGGAGGCGCTGTCGGACGAGATCATCCGACGGGCGGCCGAGCTCGCCGCATGGCATTCGAAGGCCAGAAGCGCGGGCCGGGTCGAGGTGCACCTCTGCCGGGTCGCCGACGTCCGAAAACCCCGCGGGGCACCGCCGGGCCAGGTGACCCTGCGACAGTGGCGCCGGCTCCGGGTCCAGCCGACTCCCGGAGCCGATCCGTAGGGAGACTCGTTTCAGTCCCTCGCGAAGCGGGCGGCGCTCAGCGCGGAACCCCGGTGAGGCCGAAGGCGGCCCAGGCGAAGGGGTGCGGGAACGTGCGCATCGTCTCCAGCTGCGCCTGCCGGAGCGCGTCCGCCGCGCCCGTCTTCTTGAGGTGCTCGTAGAACGAGCGGACCAGCTCGTAGCTCGCTCGGTCGTCGACTTTCCAGAACGTGGTCACGACGGTCGGCGTGCCCGCGTAGAGAAAGGCCCGCTGGAGCCCCACCAGCTCGTCGCCTCGTGACAGCTTCCCGAGCCCGGTCTCGCACGCCGACAGGACGACCAGCCGGGCGTGGAGGTCGAGGCCCAGCAGCTCACGGACTTCGAGACGGCCGTCCTCCCCCTCGCCCGGCACCAGCAAGAGCGCCGAGGACAACGGGTCCGACTCGCTCAGCTCGCCATGGGTCGCGAAGTGGATGATGCCGGCAGACTCGAGGAGCTTCTTGACCTGGGCTTCGGTCGCGTCGGCCCGCACCAGCACCGTCGCTCCCGGGGCCCCTTGGCCGACCACCCGCGCCTCGCGCTCGGCCCACCGGAGCGCTAGACCGGCGCCCACGTCAGGATTGCCGACGATGAGCGCGCGGTCGGAGACGCCGACGCCCTTGTCGCCGAGGTAGCGCAGGACGCTGGCGCTCGGCAGCGTGCTGAGACCGAAGTCTTCCGCCAGCCACCGGCCGGCCGCCGAGCGGAGCGCGGCAAACGGCATGTAGTGCAGCACGCCATGGGGCACGATCAGGAGCTGGTCGCCCCGGATCTCGCCACGAGCCGGCTCGAAGAGCCGATCGTAGAGCGCTCGAGCTTGGGCCTGGACGTCGGCGAGCGGCGCCGGCTGACTCACGGCGGCCCGGAACTGGCGGACCTGCGCGACGAGCGTTTGGGAATCGCCAGGGATCCGCACGACCTTCGCGCTCTGGCGGTCCACCACCCAGACGATCGTGTGGTCGGTGCCGACCAGGTACTCGATGAGCGTCGTGCCTTCGGGCAAGAGCCCCTGGATCTCACTGAGGGTCACCGGCTCGACGCTCATGAGCGACACCTGCTCGAGGCTCTCCTTGCGCACGCGCTCGAGGAAGGCCCGATAGTCCCGCTCGGCGGCCTCGAGTGGCGCGCGCACGGCGGCTGGGTCTTCCGAGTCACCGGCGCCCTGGGCGAGGGCCTGGGCTTCGGCCAAGCGGGCCCGCAGCCGCACCTCTTCATCGACCAGCCCGCGGGTCTTCCCTTTAGAGAGGGTGGTCTGGCTGCCGAGGAGATCGAGAAAGGCGCGTGCCCGGCTCCGTTCCGCGAACGCAAAGGCCTCGTCGGGGCGCTGCGCCTGGAGGGCCAGTTGCACCGCCTGCTGGTAGATTCCCTGCCTACCCTCGAGGAATCCGCTGCGCAGCCCCGCCGCACCGAGCTCTCCGCGTTGCTCCTCCACGTCGCGCACAGCTTCCCGGGCCGCGGCGAGGGCATCGTCGGTGCGGCCGAGGCCGCCCCACGCCCGAGCCAGACCCGCATTGAGCCCGGCGAGGTAGGGGACACTCCCGATTTGGTGGGCGAGCGGGAGGCCCCGCTGATAGCGCGCCACTGCCTTCGACCAATCCTGCCGCGAGAGGGCCAGGTCCCCCTGGTTCATGAGGATATCGACCTCGAGCTCACGGAGCCCCACCACGCGCGCGTACTGGAGGGCGAGATCGAACGCGGCATCGGCCTCGTCCGGATGACCTAGCGCCCGCTGCGCGCGCCCGACCGCAGTCCCCGATAGCGCGGCCTGGCGATGCCAGATCCAGCGCTGGCGATCCGGCGCGCCCGCTCGAAGGCGTGCCGCCCCATCCTTGAAGAACTCAAACCCGCTACTGGCGTGGGCGAGCGCCGTCTTGTAGTCGCCCTGGTCGTAGTCGACATACGAGAGCCAGCGCCCGAGGTAGCCCGCGGCGAAGGGGGCCGCGGGTTGACCGCGCTGGGTCTCCACGTAGGCCAGACCTTCCTCGAGGACCTTGCGAGCCTGCGCGAGGTCGCCCACCAGCCGATACGCTGGGCCCACGTTGGAGTAGACGGTGGCCACCCAATCTAAGGTCTCGTTGGACACCGGGGCAGCCGCCCGGAGCAGCTCGATCGCTCGACTGCCCGACTGAATCGTCTGCTGGTAGAGGCCGAGCCGAAAGGTGACAAGGGCGATCGCCATGTCGGCCTGCCCCGCGCGCCGCCGGTCGCCCTGTTGCTCGGCCTGGGCGGCCACGCGCTCGTAGTGGGCCAGCGCCTGGCGTGCCTCGCCCCGGTTGACCGCTTCCAGAATTCGCTCGAAGTCGAGGGAGTACTCGCCCGGGGCCAGCTGGCTCGGCCGAGGTGCCGCCCGCCCACGACCGTGCTGCGCCTCCGCCGGTCCGACCCGGCCGGTGACGAGCGTCACCGCCGTCAGTATCGCAAGGACGAGGGTCCCCGGGCGCGTCACGCGGCGATCATCGCCGATCGTGGAGTGGGGCGCAATCTCGGCCCGTTCCGGTGCGGTGAGACCCGAGCTAGTAGTGGTCAAGCGCAGGTCAACACGTCACACACTCGGTCCCACGCGCGTACTAGCCACGAGGCTCCGCCGGAGCTAGACTGCGCGTGTTTCAGCCAGTCCTGGGGAGGTCAGCCATGACGACCGCGCTACGGAATACCGGAATCGAGCCGGTGGGCGAGATGCCGTGGGGTACCCACTTCTGCCATTTCTACGAAACCAGAGACGACCTGCTGGAGACCCTGCTCCCCTTCTTCAAGGCCGGCCTCGAAGCCGGCGAGTTCTGTGCATGGGTCGTCTCCGAACCCCTCACCGAGGAGGCGGTCTGGCAGGCACTGGACCGGGCGGTGCCCGGCTTCGACCGGTACGTGTCCGACCAGAGCATCGAGGTCTTGAAGGCCCGGGACGTGTATCTGGCGGGAGGAGAGATTGATCTCCATCGCATCATTAGCAACTGGAGCGCGAAGCTCGATCGGGCGCTGTCCAGAGGCTATCAGGGCATCCGGGTGACCGGGAACACCGCCTGGCTTGAGCAGAAGCACTGGCGAGACTTCATGGAATACGAGGCGGAGCTGAACCGGGGCATCGGCGATCAGCCCATGCTGGTGCTCTGCACGTATCCGCTCACGACGTGCGGCGCGACCGAGTTCCTCGACGTGGCGAGCACCCACCAGTTCGCCGTCGCCAAGCGTCGGGGCCGCTGGGAAGTGGTCGAGACGCCTCAGCTCACGCAGGCGAAGGCCGAGATCGCCCGGCTCAACCGCGATCTCGAG
>DATMMH010000281.1:0-2963 GCA_035569855.1 Candidatus Dormiibacterota bacterium | reverse complement strand
CGAGGAGGCCGTGCCGGTCGCGAAGGCGGCGACCGCGATGGCGCTCGCCACCGTGGATCCCGAGGGCCATCCCACCGCGCGCATGGTCATCTGCCGCGGCTTCGACGCGGCCGCGGGATGGCTCGTCTTCTACACCGATCGCGAGAGCGTGAAGGGCCGGGCGCTCGAGAAGAACCCGCGCGCGGCGGCCGTCTTCCACTGGGACGTGTTCGAGCGGCAGATCCGCGTGGAGGGTCCCGTCACGCACGCGCCCGAGAGCGATTCGGATCGGTACTGGAACACGCGCCCGCTGGACGCGCGGATCGCCGCGGTGGCCAGCGACCAGAGCCAGCCGATCGCGTCGCGTGCGGCGTTCCTAGAGAAGATCGCGGCGGCCGGCCGGGCGCACGGAGCCGCGGTCCCGCGACCACCGCGGTGGGGCGGCTACCGCGTCTGGGTGGAGCGGGTGGAGCTCTGGGTTGGGCAGCCCGGCCGGGCGCACGACCGCGCGGTGTGGACGCGCGCGCTGACGCCGGGCGCGACGGGATTCAGCGGCGGGCCGTGGGAGGCGACGCGGCTTCAGCCCTGAGCGTCGGGCTTCGCGAGTCGGCGGATCCGCTCCTCCGCCTCGGTGATCGGCGAGCCGCCGTGCATCATGGCCCGGGCGAACTCGAGCATCGGGTAACCGTTGCGGGCCTCGTCCTGGAAGCGCTTCGCGAACCCGCCGCTCTGGATGTCGGCGTAGACCTTGCGGAAGCTCTCCGCCATGGCCTCGCGATCCATCTCGAGCGAGCGCATGATCCCCCCGAACACCGCGGTCGGTCCGTGGTCCTCGGAGGCGCGGAAGAAGCCCTGTTCTCGGAAGGCCTGGAAAACCGCCTCCATCTCGCCCGACATGTACATCTCCAGTACCAGCGCCTCGGCTGGCACCCCCGCGTAGCGCGCCACCTCGAAGGCCATCATCATCGCCATGCCGAGCACCGCTCCGACCGACTGCTCGACGAAGAGGTCGAGGGTGGCTTCCACCTTGGCCGACATCGCCACCGCCCCCGCTCGCAGCACCCCCAGGCCATCGGCCAGCCCCAGCATGCGCTGCTGGGCCCGCCCGCTGCGATCGGCCTCCACCCCCACGCAAGCCCAGAAGCCCTGGCCGTCGAGGTAGCGGCCCCGAGCGGTCGTGCCGGCCATGCGCGGGGCCACCAGCAGCACGTCGATAGTGGCCGGGGGCTGGATCAGATTGAAGGCCAGGCTGTAGCCGGAGCCGAAGGCGATCGCGCTACCCGGCCGCAGCGCCGGGGCGATCTCGGACTCGAACAGGGTCGGGATGACCTCGTCCGGCAGCAGCACGTACACCACGTCGTCGGTGGCCGCGGTGGGGAGCGCCACCACCTCGAAGCCCTCGGCGCGGGCCTGCTCGGCGTAGGTATCCTCGCGATTGCCCACGCGCACCTTCGCCCCGGAATCGCGCAGGTTGAGTGCGGCGGTGCGGCCGAGATGCCCGTAGCCGAGCACGGCCACCGCCTCGCCCGCGAGCGCGCCCGGCGGCGCATCCGCCGCGTGATACACCTTGACCGGTGTCTGTCCCGGATTCGTCATTGCGTGATCCTATCCTAAAACCGACGTGTCTGCTTCCGAGTTCCAGCGCGAAACGCGCTGGCATTGTAGCATTGAGCCGCCATGGCGGGCGGGGCGAGAGTGGTCACGTGCGGTGTGGTGGGCGGGGGCCCCGCCGGCATGATGCTGGGGTTCCTGCTGGCGCGGGCGGGCGTGTCGGTGCTGATCTTGGAGAAGCACGCGGACTTCCTCCGCGACTTCCGCGGCGATACGATCCACCCTTCCACGCTCGAGCTCATGCACGAGCTGGGCCTGCTCGAGGACTTCTTGAAGCTGCCGCACCAGGAGGTCGCGACCCTGGCCGCCCAGTTCAGCGACACCACGCTGCCGATCGCCGACTTCACGCACTTGCCGACCCGGTGCAAATTCATCGCCATGATGCCGCAGTGGGACTTCCTCGATTTTCTCGCGCGCTGCGGCGCCCGCTACCAGGGGTTCGCGCTCGAGATGCAGGCGGAGGCCACCGGGCTGATCGAGGAGGGCGGGCGAGTGACCGGGATCAGGGCCACCACGCCGGCGGGGCCGCTCGAGGTTCGCGCCGACCTGGTGGTCGCCGCCGACGGGCGCTCCTCGGTTCTGCGGGAGCGGGCCGGACTGCACGTGGAGGATCTCGGCGCGCCCATGGACGTCCTCTGGTTCCACCTCTCGCGCCGCCCGGGTGATCCCGGCGCCATCATGGGGCGCTTCGACGTTGGCCGGATCTTCGTCCTGATCAACCGGGGCGAGCACTGGCAATGCGGCTTCGTGATTGCCAAGGGCTCGGCGGAGGACGTGCGCCGGCGCGGGCTCGAGGCCTTTCGGGCCTCGGTGGCCGCGCTCGCGCCATTCGCGGCGGATCGGGTGGGGGAGATCGGCTCGTGGGACGACGTGAAGCTCCTGACCGTGAAGGTGGACCGGCTGCGGCAGTGGTATCGTCCGGGCCTCCTCTGTATCGGCGACGCCGCCCACGCGATGTCCCCGGTCGGCGGCGTCGGCATCAACCTGGCGATCCAGGACGCGGTCGCGACGGCCAATCTGCTGTGGGCGCCACTGCGTGACGGCACGCTCACCACCGATCACCTGCGGCGCGTGCAACGGCGGCGCGAGTGGCCCACGCGCGTGACGCAGTGGCTTCAGATCCTGGTCCAGCGGCAGGTCATCACGCGGGTACTGGGCAGCGGCTCGACCCGGATCGACCCGCCGCGTCTGCTGACCCTCCTGGCCGGGATCCCGCTGATGCGCCGCCTGCCCGCACGCCTGGTCGGCGTGGGCGTGCGGGCCGAGCACGTGCGCACCCCGACGGTCGCGCCGGGCGGCGGCTAGCTCCGGATCAGCGGGGTGTGACCCCGGTGCCCTGCATGCAGTCGTCGTAGGCGCGCTGGGGATCGCGC
>DATMMH010000280.1:0-17350 GCA_035569855.1 Candidatus Dormiibacterota bacterium | reverse complement strand
GGCTGGTCGCCCATCGCCTCGAGCACGGCGCGGTAGCGCTCGAAGAGCGCCCCCTCGCCGCCCACCCAGATCGCGAGCCGGCGCGTGCGGGCGCCGACCGGCCCGCCGCTCACCGGCGCGTCCAGCACGTGAGCGCCGCGCGCCGCGAACAGGCCGTGCAGCCGCCGCACCAGCGCCGGCGCATTGGTGCTGAGATCGAAGAGGACGGAGCCCGCGCGCACACCCTCGAGAAGGCCGTCGGGTCCGAGCGCCACCTGCTCGACCTCGGGCGGGCCGGGCAACGAGGTGAACACGACCTCCGCGGCTTCGGCCACCGCGCGCGGACTGTCCTTCCAGGCGGCCCCGGCGGCCAGATGCGGCGCCGCGGCCTCCCGCTTCACGTCGTGCACGACAAGCGCGTGGCCCGCCGCCTGCAGATTGGACGCCATGCGGCCACCCATGACCCCGAGTCCGATGAATCCGACGTTCATAGCTCGCGTCCTCCGGCCGGCATCTTGGCACGCGTCGCGCGGAGTTGTCGACCCGATGGGTCCGGGGCGCGCGACCGGACCGTTCGCTTGACTCCCCGGCCCGCTTCGGCCTACGCTTTCCCCCGGAGGCGTGCCCGATGGCTCTGACATTCCGCAAGCTTCACCCGCACTTCGTCGGCGAAGTGGGCCCGGTGGATCTCCGGGACGTCCGCGACGCGGAGACCCTCGCCCGGATCCGCGCGGGCATGGACGAGTTCGCGGTCCTCGTCTTCCACGACCAGCGCTGGACCGACGCCGAGCATCTGGACTTCGCCCAGCGCCTGGACGGGATGCTCCACACCAGGCTCGGCATCAGCGCGCTGCAGAAGAATCGCTTCGGCAACGAGGCGCTCGGCGACATCTCGAACCTCGACGAGAACGGCGAGATCATGCGGTCGGACAACCGCAAGCGGATGTACGGCCTCGGCAACCGGCTCTGGCATACCGACGCCTCTTTCCAGGACCCACCGGGCCGCTATTCCATGCTGTCGGCCAAGGTCGTCCCGCCGGTCGCGGCCGACACCGAGTTCGCGGACATGCGCGCCGCCTACGACGCGCTCCCCGACGGCGAGAAGGCCCGCCTGGAAGGCCTGCGCGTGCATCACTCGATCGCCTACTCCCGTCAGACCCTGGGCTTCGACTTCTCGGAGAACGAGCGGGAGGCCCTGAAGGGCGCGATCCATCCGCTGGTCCGCACGATCCCGCGCTCGAATCGGCGCTCGCTCTACCTGGCCTCGCACGCCTCCCGAATCATCGACTGGCCGGTGCCCGAGGGTCGGCTGCTCCTGCGCGACCTGATCGAGCACGCCACCCAGCCCCAGTTCGTCCACCGTCACCAGTGGCGGGTGGGCGACCTCGTGATCTGGGACAACCGGGCCACCATGCACCGCGCGCGCGCGTTCGACGATGCGAAGTACCGCCGCGAGCTCCGCCGGGTCACCACGCTCGACGTGGAGCAGCCCGCCGCCGTGACGAGCGGCGTCTGACCCGCCCGCTCTCGGCTCCGCTACTGCCCGCCGCCGCGCCCGCTCGCCCGATGCGCACGCGCCACGCCCCGCGCAATCGTCGCCGCGTCCTCTGCATCTCGCCACGCTACGTGGCGTCGTTCGGCACGTTCCACCATGCCTATCCGCTCTTCGGCGGCCGCATCCGCGCCTTCATGCCCCCGCAGGGGCTGCTCGTGGTGGCGGCCTACCTGCCCGAGTCCTGGGAGGTGCGCTTCATCGACGAGAACGCGGCCCCCGCGACCGCGGGCGACTTCCACTGGGCGGACGCGGTGTTCCTCTCCGGTATGCACGTGCAGCGGCCCTTCATCGAGGACGTGATCGCGCGCGCCCATCGGGCCGGCAAGCCGGTGGCGCTGGGCGGCCCGTCGGTGTCGGGTTGCCCGGAGCAGTACCCCGACGCGGATCTCATACACGTGGGCGAGCTGGGCGACGCGACCGACGCGGTGATCCGGTGGATCGACGAGCACGACGGCCGGCCCGAGCACCAGCTCCGGTTCGACACGGTGGAGCGCCTGCCTCTCACCGACTTCCCGCGCCCGGCCTACTCGTTCATCGATCTCCGGCGGTACTTCATCGCCAACATCCAGTTCTCGAGCGGCTGCCCCTACACGTGCGAGTTCTGCGACATCCCGGCTCTCTACGGGCGCAATCCGCGCCTGAAGACCCCCGAGCAGGTGCTCGCCGAGCTGGACCAGATCGTGGCCGGCGGCGCGGCCGCGGTCTACTTCGTGGACGACAACTTCATCGCCAACCAGAAGGCGGCCCTGGAGCTCTTGCCCCACCTGGTGGCCTGGCAGCGGAAGCACCGCTATCCGGTGCGCTTCGCCTGCGAGGCCACGCTCAACATCGCGAAGAACGAGCGGGTGCTCGCCCTGATGCGCGACGCCGGCTTCCAGGTGGTGTTCTGCGGCATCGAGACCCCGGAGCCGGACGCGCTGCGCTCGATGTCGAAAGACCAGAATCTCCGCATGCCGATCCTGGACGCGGTGCGGAAGCTCAACGACTACGGGTTCGAGGTGGTCTCCGGCATCATCTTGGGCCTCGACACCGACACCGAGGAGACCGCGGGACACATCGTGGAGTTCATCGAGGCCTCTCAGATCCCGATGCTCACGATCAACATCCTCTACGCCCTGCCCAAGACCCCGCTCTGGCACCGCCTGCACGCGGAGGGCCGGCTCCTGCCCGACGGCGGCCGCGAGTCCAACGTGGTGTTCCGCCTCCGCGAGGAGACCGTGCTCGCGATGTGGCGCCGCTGCATCGCGGCCGCGTACGCCCCGGAGGCGATCTATCGCCGGTTCGCCTACAACTTCGCGCACACCTTCGCGAGGCGCCCAGCCTACCCGCGCAACCCGCGCCGGACGTCGTGGGCCAACATCGCCTCGGGCCTGGCACTGCTCGGACGCATCGTCTGGCAGATCGGGATCCGGGGCCACTACCGGCGCACCTTCTGGCGCCTGGCCCTGCCCGCCCTCCGTGGGCGTCAGCTGGAAGAGCTGCTGCAGGGCGCGGTGGTCAGCCATCATCTGATCGAGTTCACGCGCCAGTGCCTCCGCGGCAAGCGGGAGGCCTCGTTCTACGCGCCCAGCCGGCCGCTCGCGCCCCGCGAGCCGGTCGGCGAGGGTGCGTCCCGGTAATCCCGGGGAGGAGACGATCATGCCGACGGTCCCCGAGCGGTCATCGCCAGAGCGGTCGTCACCAGAGCGGTCATCAGTGGTCAAGCGCGACCTCGACAACGTGATCCACCCGGCGGTGCCCCACAAGCAGCTCGAGCAGCAGCAGCTCGTCATCGTCTCGGCCAAGGACTCGACCGTCGTCGACGCGGACGGGCGCGAGTACCTCGACGGCATGGCCGGGCTCTGGTGCGTGAACATCGGCTACGGGCGCACCGAGCTCGCCGAGGTGGCCGCCGACCAGATGCGCCAGCTCTCCTACTACCCGCACACCGCGATGAACCTGCCCGCGGCCGCGCTCGCCGAGAAGGTCAACGGGCTCCTGGGCGGCGACAACCACGTCTACTTCGTCAGCTCGGGATCGGAGGCCAACGAGGCGGCCTTCAAGTTCGCCCGGCAGTGGGCCCGGCATGAGTACCCGACGCAGAACCGGTACAAGGCGATCAGCCGCTACTACGCCTACCACGGGACCACGCTCGCCACTCTCGCCGCGGGCGGCATCGGCGACCGGAAGATGAAGTTCGAGCCGCTCTCCGGTAACGACTTCGTCCACGTGGCCCCGCCCTACTGCTATCGCTGCCCGTTCGGGCTGGAGCCGACCAGCTGCGAGCTCGCCTGCGTGAAGAACATGGAGACGACCATCCAGGGCGAGGGCCCGGAGACGGTCGCCGAGGTGATCATCGAGCCGGTGATGAGCGCGGTCGGCGTCGCGGTGCCGCCTCCCGGCTACCTGCCCGCGGTGGCCGAGCTGTGCAAGCGGTACGGCGTCCTGCTGCACGTCGACGAGGTGATCAACGGCTTCGGCCGCACCGGCCGCCTCTTCGCCCACGAGCACGCGGGCATCAAGCCCGATATCGTCACGGTGGCCAAGGGCATCTCGAGCGCCTACCTGCCCATGGCCGCGACGGTGGTGCGCAACCGCGTGTTCGAGTCCTTCCTGGGTGATCCGTCCGAGAACCGTCAGGTGCTCCAGGTCAACACCTACGGCGGGCACCCGGTGGCGGCGGCGGTCGCCCTGCGCAACATCGAGATCATGCTCCAGGAGAACCTGGCCCAGCGCTCCGCCGAGAACGGCGCCTATCTCCTCGACGGGCTCAAGACGCTCATGCGCCACAAGTGGGTGGGCGACGTGCGCGGCCTGGGCCTCTACGCGGGCGTCGAGCTGGTCACGGATCGCGCGAGCAAGACGATCATGCCCGCACCCCAGATCAAGCGCCTGGTCGAGCGGTGCCAGGAGCGTGGCGTGATCGTGGGCCGCTCGGCGGGCGGCCGCCATCTCGGCAACACCCTGGTGCTCGCCCCGCCGCTGGTTCTCACCCGGCCCGAGATCGACCGCATCGTCTCGGTGCTCGATCAGACCATTCCCGAGATCTGCCCCGAGGCGGCGGCGTGACCACCCGCTTCCCGCACCACGAGCTGCGCGGCAGCCACCGCGAGGTGTGTCGGCAGCACGGGGAGGCCCTCCGCCCGATGATCCGGGCGCATCTCGACCTGATCTACACCCAGGGCTCCCTGAGGTCACAGCTCGCGCCCGAGGCCGCGCGCCGCGGGGCGCTCGCCTTCGGGCGGACCATCGGCGACGCGGCCCCGCACTTCCTCGAGGAGATCGAGGGCGTGGCCGCCGGCGCGGGGATCGAGCCCGTCGATCATCTCCGACCTCGACGCGGGGCGGATGGAGGTCGCGGTGGGGCCGCCCTTCGAGCACGAGTACGCGACCTACGAGGTGACCCGATAGCCCCGGCCCAGCTCTGGCGGCTCGACGCGGCCGCCGCCATCGAGACTTCCGCCCCGATGCCGACGCCGATCGATCCCCGCTAGTAGACGATCACGCTTCGCTTCACCTCGCCCTGCAGCATGAGGTCGAAGCCCTCGTTCAGCTCGGCCAGCGGCAGCCGCCGGCTGATCAGCTCGTCGAGCTTGTACTTGCCGGACATGTAGAGGTCGATCAGCATCGGCACGTCGGTGCGCTGGTGCCCGCCGCCGAAGGAGCTGCCGGTGAGGATCCGCTGCTGCAGGAAGAGCGACGGGTCCAGCGAGATCCGCGTGCCCGCCGGCGAGACGCCCACGATCACGCAGGTGCCGCCGCGGTGGGTGGCGAGCACCGCCTGCTCGATGGTCTTCTGGGTCCCGACGACCTCGAAGGAGAAGTCGACTCCGCCGGTACCGCTCAGCCTCTGCACCGCCGCCACCGGATCTTCCTTGGAGGCATCCACCAGGTGCGTGGCCCCGAACTCCTCGGCCCAGGCGAGCTTCTGGCGCATCACGTCCACCGCGATGATCTTGCCCGCGCCCACCATGCGGGCGGCCTGGATGGTGTTGAGCCCGACGCCGCCCGCGCCCCACACCGCCACGCTCGCTCCCGGCGGCACCTTGGCCCGGTTGAACACGGGGCCGGCGCCCGCGAGCACCCCGCAGCTCACCAGGCACACCACGTCGAGCGGCGCGTCCGCGCGGATCGGGATCACGCTCTGCTCGGGCAGCACCGCGTGGGTCGAGTAGCCCGCGACCTGGAGGAAGTGATGGAGCGGCTGGCCGTTCCGGCGGAACCGGGAGGTGCCGTCGTGCATGAACCAGCGCGGCTTGTCGCGGAGCGCGCACATGGTCGGCTGGCCCCCGATGCAGTACGAGCAGCGCCCGCAAGACGGGATGTAGCTGGAGCAGACGTGATCGCCCGCCTTCACCGTCTCCACGCCTGCGCCCATCTTCTCCACCACGCCCGCCGCCTCGTGGCCCAGCACCACCGGCAGCGGATGCGGGTAGTCGCCGGTGACCACGTGCAGGTCGCTGTGGCACACCCCGTTGGCGGTCCAGCGCACGAGCACCTCGTGTGGACCCGGGTCGAGCACCTCCACGTCCTCCACCACCACCGGCTTCTTCACCTCGTAGAGCACCGCGGCCGTCGCTCGCATCGTCTCCTCCGCATCTCCCTCTCCCCCTGGGGAGAGGGTAGGGTGAGGGGACAGTCTCCCCAACTCCCCGGCCGGACGCAAGGGGCCCCGCCGGCGGCTGGCGCCCCGCCCGCCCATGCCGTATGATTCTCGCGCCGTGAACTTCGACTTCTCCGCCGATCAGAAATCGCTGCGCGAGCAGGCGCGGAAGTTCCTCGCCGAGCACGCCTCCTCGACGCGCGTGCGCCGCATCCTCGAGGGCGCCGCGCCCTACGACGCGGAGCTGTGGCGGGGCATGGGCGAGATGGGCTGGATGGGCACCGCGATCCCCGAGACCCACGGCGGCGCCGGCTTCGGCTACCTCGAGCTGTGCGTGATCGCCGAGGAGCTGGGCCGGAGCCTGGCGCCGACGCCCTTTTCCTCCACGATCTACCTCGCCGCCGAGGCGCTGCTCCTCGCGGGCAGCGAGGCACAGAAGAAGCGCTGGCTGCCGCGCATCGCGCAGGGCGAGGCGATCGGCTGCTTCGCGCTGGCCGAGGGCGCGCACGTGACCACCGCCGCCAATCTCGCCACGCGCGCCGACGGCGCGCGCGTGACCGGCACCAAGCTGCCGGTGATGGACGGCGACGTGGCCGACTTCGCGATCGTGCTCGCCGGCCTGGGAGACGGCGCGCGCGCCGGGCTCTTCCTGGTCGAGCTGAAGGCTCCGGGCGTGACGCGCGCGTCGCTCGCCACCGTGGACCCGACGCGCTCGCACGGCCGGGTCACCTTCGACGGCGCGGCGGCCGAGCCGCTCGGCGCGCCCGGCCAGGGCTGGCCGCTCGTGGAGCGGCTGCTGGACCGCGCGGCGGTGCTGGTGGCCTTCGAGCAGCTGGGCGGCGCGCAGGCCGCGCTCGAGATGGCGCGCGAGTACGCGCTCGGCCGCTTCGCGTTCGGGCGCCAGATCGCCTCGTTCCAGGCGATCAAGCACAAGCTCGCGGACATGTACGTGGGCGTGGAGCTCGCGCGGTCCAACGCCTACTACGGCGCGTGGGCGCTCTCCAAGGACGTGCCCGAGCTGCCGGTGGCCGCGGCCACCGCGCGCGTGGCGGCCAGCGAAGCCTACTATCAGGCCGCGAAGGAGAACATCCAGGTGCACGGCGGCATGGGTTTCACCTGGGAGTTCGACTGCCACCTCCACTACCGGCGCGCCAAGCTCACCGGCCTCATGCTGGGCAGCGCGCGGCGCTGGAAGGATCTGCTGGTGACCCGGCTCCAGGCCGGCGCCGCCTAGGGAGACCCCCGTGGATTTCGACGACACACGCGAAGAAGCCGCGTTTCGAAGCGAGGCGCGCGGCTGGCTGGCCGCGCACGCGGAAGCCAAGAGCGGGGCCTTCGAGACCTGGCAGAGCCGCTACGCGGGCCGCGAGGGCTACGAGGGCCTCGAGCGGGCCAAGGCCTTCCAGGCCAAGAAGGCCGACGCGGGCTTCGCCGCGCTCCACTGGCCCGCCGAGTGGGGCGGCCGCGCGCTGTCCCCGATCTACCAGGTGATCTACCAGCAGGAGGAGTCCAAGTTCCTGGTCCCGCGCGGCTACTTCGAGATCGGCCTCGGCATGTGCATGCCGACGCTGTTCGCGTACGCCACCGAGCCCCAGAAGCGGCGCTACGCGCCGGCGGCCCTGCGCGGCGACGAGGTGTGGTGCCAGCTCTTCTCCGAGCCCGGCGCCGGCTCCGACCTGGCCGGCCTGCGGACGCGAGCGCAGCGCCAGGGCGACGAGTGGGTCATCAACGGGCAGAAGATCTGGACATCGGGGGCGCACTGGGCGGACTGGGCCATCCTGGTCGCGCGCAGCGACCCGAAGGCACCCAAGCACAAGGGGCTCTCCTTCTTCTTCCTCTCCATGAAATCGCCCGGCATCGAGACCCGGCGGATCAAGCAGATCTCGGGCGCGTCGCACTTCAACGAGGTCTACTTCACCGACGTGCGCATCCCGGACAGCCAGCGGCTGGGCGCGGTGGGCGCGGGCTGGGGCGTGGCCATCACCACGCTGATGAACGAGCGGCTGACCTCCGGTGATCTCCGCGGGCCCGACTTCGAGGAGATCTTCGGCCTCGCCCGCTCGGTCCGGCTGGAGGACGGGCCCGCCATCGACAACGCGGCGGTCCGCGAGCGCCTGGCCGACCTCTACGTGAAGACGCAGGGCGTGCGGCTCACCCGCTTCCGCACCATGACCGCGCTCTCCCGCGGGGAGACGCCGGGGCCCGAGAACTCCATCGGCAAGCTGGTCAACGCGCCCAAGGCTCAGGAGATCGCCTCGTTCGCGATGGATCTCCTCGACGTTGGCGGCGTGGTCATGGACAAGGAGACCGCGCCGCTGCGGGCCGCCTTCCAGGAGTCGCTGCTGACCTCGCCGGGCGGGCGCATCGCGGCCGGCACCGACGAGATCCTGCGCAACATCATCGCGGAGCGCGTGCTCGGGCTGCCCCAGGACGTGCGCGTGGACCGCGAGCTGCCGTTCGAGCAGCTGCCGACCGGCGACCGGACGCCGACCGGCACGCGCTGACGCGTCGGCGGCGCGCCCTCCGGCTCCGCGTCACGAGGCCGCCGGAGGCGAGGCGACCACGTCCTCGTACCGGTGGCGCTTGGTGATGAGCCCCGCGTGCTGGAAGACGTCGAGCGCCACCTCGAAGGCCGGCCGGGTGATCTCGACGTGCGGCGTCCAGCAGCCGAGCTTCTGGTACGCGCCGATGGTGGCGGTGAGCACCGCGCGGTCGATCTCCGGGAAGAACGAGGCCTCCGCCTCGGCGACCTGCGCCGCCGGCGTGGCGAGAAGCCACGCGCGCGCCTTGCGATAGGCACGCATGAATCGCGTGGCCATGTCGGTCTGGAGCCACCGGCGCGTCGCGGCCAGGCTCGAGAAGGCGACGGGCCCGATGGCCTGGCCCACACTGGCCACCACGTGCCCGACCCGGTCGTGCTCGAGCTGCTGGGGTGCCGGTCCCTGCTGGTGGATGTAGTCGCCGTCGCCCTTCCGGAAGGCCTGATCCATCTGCGCGCTCGGCACGTCCACCGCCACGATGGCCGCGTAGTCGAGCCCGCGCCGGTCGCACGCGTACTTGAACATGGCGAGCGGCTGGCCGCCGTGATCGACCAGCACCCGCTTGCCGCGGAGCTTGTCCCAGGTGAACGCCGGATCGGCCGCGCGGCCGGTCAGGAAGAAGCCGTCCATCTCGTTGATCTGGGCGAAGTGGACCGCGGGCGGCGTCTGGCCCTTCTCGAGCGGGCCGAAGCCCTGGGAAGGGGCCGACTGGCACACGTGCACGGTGCCGGCGACCACCCCCTCGATCGCCGACCGGCCGGCCGGGGCGATCGAGTGCCGGGGCGCGAGGCCTTCGTCCTTGAGGAACCCGCCGGCGATCGTGGCGATCAATGGAGAGTAGAAGGCGGAGAAGCGGGTGAACTGGATCTGGATCTCGTCGCTCATGGGCTTCCTCGCTCGGGTATACTCACAGTTGCCATGGCTACCAAACGCGAGACCGACGCCGATCTGCAGCGCCGACTGACCCCGGAACAGTACAACGTCACGCGGTGCAGCGCCACCGAGCCGCCGTTTCGCAACGAGTTCTGGGATCATCACGAGCCCGGGATCTACGTGGACGTGGTCTCGGGTGAGCCGCTCTTCTCGTCCACCGACAAGTTCGACTCGGGGACCGGCTGGCCGAGCTTCATCCGGCCGCTCGAGCCGGAGCACGTCAGCGAGCACTCCGACGACTCCTACGGCATGCGCCGCGTCGAGGTGCGCTCGGCCGAGGGCGACTCACACCTGGGGCACCTCTTCCCCGACGGCCCGGCTCCGACCGGCCTGCGCTACTGCATCAACTCGGCTGCGCTGCGCTTCATCCCGGTGGCGAAGCTCGAAGAGGAAGGGTACGGCAAGTACCGCGCCCTCTTCGAGAAGGTGAAGCCCCGGCCGTAGGCGCCAATCGCGATGGCGATTCGTCCCCTCGCCGCCGCGCTGCTCATCGTGGGCCTGCTGGGCGGTCCTGCGCTCGCCGGTCCCAAAGTTTCCGTCGCGCTCATCAACGAGGCCGCCTCCATCGAGCCCGGCGCACCGCTCTGGGTCGGGCTCCGCCAGCGCATCGCGCCCGGCTGGCACACCTACTGGCTCAACCCCGGCGACTCCGGCGAGCCGCCGACCATCGAGTGGAGGCTGTCCCCGGGCTGGGAGGCGGGGCCTCTCGTGTGGCCTCGGCCCGAGCGCATTCCGGTGGGCCCGGTCATGAGCTACGGCTACTCGGACGAGGTGGTGCTGCTCACGCGCCTCACCGCGCCCGCGTCGCTGACGCCAGGCACGCCGATTACGTTGCGCGGGCACGCGTCCTGGCTCGTCTGCGAGAAGATCTGCATCCCGGAGGAGGCCGACGTCGCGCTCACGCTGCCCGTGATCGCGGCAAAGGCCGGTGACGGCCCCGGGGCCGCGGCCGTCGAGCACGCCCGTCGCGCTGTTCCCTCCCCGAGCCCGTGGCCGGTCTCGCTCGAGGCCACCACCGAGACCGTGACCCTCCAGGTCGCGGCGCCGGGGCTCGTCGCCGATCGCATCGCGGAAGTCTGGTTCTTCCCGAGCCGCTGGGGCGTCATCGACCACGCCGCGCCCCAGATGGTGACGGTGGGCGAGCGCGGGATCACCCTGCAGACGGCGCGCGGCCAGCTTGGAGCGGCGGTCGACACGCCCGTCGACGGGGTGCTGGTCGTCCGCGAGCGCCTCGACCAGGGCACCGTGAGCCAGGCCTTCGCGATCCAGATGGCACCCGCCGGCCGGCACGTCGCGGGCGCCGGGCCGGACCTCTCGCTGCTCGCGGCGCTGGGGCTCGGGCTGGCCGGTGGGCTCATCCTGAACCTGATGCCCTGCGTGCTACCCGTCCTCTCCATAAAGGCGCTCGCCCTGGTGAGCCATGCCGACGCCTCCCGGTCGGTCATGCGCAGGCACGGCGTCGCCTACGCAGTGGGAGTGCTGACGTCGTTCGCGGCGCTCGCCGGGGCCTTGATCGCGCTGAGAGCCGGCGGCGCCCAGACCGGCTGGGGGTTCCAGCTCCAGTCGCCGGCGGTGGTGATCGTCCTGGCCTACGTGCTCTTCGCCCTCGCGCTGAGTCTCTCCGGACTCCTGGCGATCGGCGGCCGCCTGGCCGGCGTCGGGCACGGTCTCGCTCAGCGACCCGGTTACGTCGGCTCCTTCTTCACCGGCGCGCTGGCGACGGTCGCGGCGACCCCCTGCACGGCCCCGTTCATGGGCGTGGCCATGGGCTATGCCCTCACCCGGCCTCCGCTCACCGGGCTGCTGGTCTTCGAGGCCGTCGGCCTCGGCTTGGCCCTTCCGTACCTGGTCCTGAGCTTCACGCCGGCCTGGCGGCGGTGGCTGCCGGGACCAGGGCCGTGGATGATCCGTCTCCGACAGGCGCTCGCGTTCCCGCTCTACGCGTCGGTGGCGTGGCTGGTCTGGGTGGTGGGCCGCCAGGCCGGGCCCGACGGCGTGGCCCTGGTGCTGGCCGGCCTCCTGCTGATCGCCTTCGCCGCGTGGCTTCACCACGGCTCCCGCGACGCCGCGCCGCGCTGGCGCCGGGCCGCCGTCGTGATCGCCCTCGCGAGCGTCGCCGCCGCGATCGCGCTGGGGCCGCTCGGCGCGGCCGGTCCGTGGGCCGCTCCATCGCGCCCGGATCTCGGGCTCGGCGGCGCGCCCGCCGGGGCGCGCTGGGAGCCCTGGAGCCCGCGGCGGCTGGCCGAGCTGCAGTCGCAGGGCAAGCCCGTGTTCGTGAACTTCACCGCCGCCTGGTGCATCACGTGCCTGGTCAACGAGCGCGTCGCGCTGCACTCGCCGGCGGTGGCCGAGGCCTTCGCCCGGAAGGGTGTGGTCTACCTGAAGGCCGACTGGACCAGCCAGAGCCCGGAGATCGCCACGGTGCTCGGCTCCTTCGGGCGCAGCGGCGTGCCCCTCTACGTGGTGTACCCCGCGCGCCGCGGTGCAGCCGTCGCCGCCGAGCCGCGCGTGCTGCCGCAGATCCTGAGCGAGAGCACCCTGATCGAGGCCGTCGACAAGATCTGAGTCGACACGATCCAAAAGGAGAGCGTCCGATGCGAGAGCCGCTGAGCCGCCGCCGCTTCCTCACCCTCACCGGAGCGTCCGTCCTCGTCACCTCCGCTGCGTCCGTCCTGGTGCGGCCTCGAGTGTCCCTCGCCGCCGCCGCGAAGGTGGGCGAGCCCGCCCCCGACTTCACCGCCCCCTCCACGACCGGCTCGCCGGTGAGCCTCGGCTCGTACAAGGGCAAGATCGTGGTGCTCGAGTGGACCAACCACGAGTGCCCGTACGTGCGGAAGCACTACGAGACCGGCAACATGCAGACGCTCCAGCGCGAGGCCACCGGCCAGGGCGTGGTCTGGCTCACGCTCATCTCCTCCGCGAAGGGCGAGCAGGGCTACGTCACCGCGGCCCAGGCCGACGAGCTGACCCGCTCGCGCAAGGCGTCGCCCACCGCGGTGCTGCTCGACGAGCCCGGCGTGGTGGGACGGATGTACGGCGCGACCAACACGCCCCACATGTACGTCGTGGACCGGACCGGGATGCTGGTCTACGCCGGGGCCATCGACGACCGCCCGACCACGCGCCGGGCCGACGTGCCCGGTGCAAACAACTACGTGCGCGCGGCGCTCGACGCGGTGGCCGCGAGCCAGCCGGTGAAGACGCCGATCACCCGCGCCTACGGCTGCACCGTCAAGTACTCGTAGCCACATGATCGGGCTCACGCGCCGCCGCCTCCTGCACGGGATGGCGGCGGGCGCCGTCGGCTCCGCGTGGCCGTGGCCCGCCGGGGCGCAGGCCCCCGCGTCCCCGCCGATCCCCGCGCCCGGCGCGGTCGACGTCGGGGATGCGCCGCGGGCGGCCATCGCCGGGGCGGCGCTGGCGTTCCTGAGCGCGCTGCCCGCCGACGCCCAGCGGCGCGCCGTCTTCGCCCTCGCGGACCCCGAACGTCTCAACTGGCACTACGTGCCGCGCCGGCGCGAGGGCGTGGCCTTCAAGGAGATGCCGGCGGCCGCGCGGGCGGCGGCTCACGAGCTGATGAAGGCGAGCCTCAGCGCGGTGGGCTATGGCAAGGCGGTCGGCGTCATGGCGCTCGAGGCGGAGCTGCGACGGATCGAGACCTTCGGCGGGCTGCTGCGCGATCCCGATAATTACGCATTCACCGTGTTCGGCACACCCGGCCCCGCGGCGCCGTGGGGCTGGCGCGTCGAGGGCCATCATCTCTCGCTGAACTTCGCGCTGGTGCCGGGCCGGCCGATCTCGGTGACCCCGGCCTTCCTGGGCGCCAATCCGGCCGAGGTGCCGTCGGGGCCGCAGAAGGGCCGGCGCTCGCTCGCCGCCGAGCAGGATCTGGGCCGCGCGCTCGCCCGCAACCTGGGCGACGCCCAGCGCGCCCGCGCGATCATCGCGGCCCGCTCGCTCGGCGACATCGTCACCGGGCCCGGGCGCGAGAGTAGCCTCGCCACGCCCGTGGGTCTCCCGCTGGCCGACATGACCGGCGACCAGCGCGCGCTGGCGCTGCGGCTGATCGACGAGTACGCTCGCAACATGCGCGGCGAGCTGGCCGAGCAGGAGCTCCGGCGCATGCGCGAGGCCGGGCCCGAGCAGATCCGCTTCGCCTGGGCGGGACCACTCGAGGCGGGCCGGGCCCACTACTACCGGCTCCACGGCCCCACCCTGCTGATCGAGTACGACAACACCCAGAACGACGCCAACCACGTCCACTCGGTCTGGCACGATCCACGCCGCGACTTCGGCCTCGATCTGCTGCGCGCCCACTACGAGCGAGGCCATCACGAGCATGCCTGAACCGGGGGGCGAGCCGGTGTATGATACCGGCCGATGACGACCAATTCGAGGAGGCCAGCATGACCAGCCACGGGACGTCGGGCTACGAGATCGATGTGCAGGACGTCGAGTACCTCAGTCACGGCGGCCGACCGCTCCTGGCGCGGATGTTCACGCCGCGCGGTGACGGCCCGTTCCCGATGATCGTGGACCTGCACGGCGGCGCCTGGTGCCGGGGCGACCGTACGAACGACACGATCATGAACGAGCCCCTGGCACGGAGCGGCGTGGTGGTGGCCGCGCTCGACTTCCGGATGCCGCCCGACGCGTCCTACCCCGGCTCACTGGTGGACATCAGCTACGGGATCCGTTGGCTCAAGAGCCGGGCCCGCGAGCTCCACGGCCGGCCCGACGGGCTCGGCATCATGGGCGCCTCGAGCGGCGCGCACCAGGCGATGCTGCTGGCCATGAAGCCCCGCGAGCCGAAGTACGCGGCGTTGCCCTCCCCGGCCGACGCCCCCGGCGTCGACGGCAGCGTGCGCTGCGCGGTGCTCTGCTGGCCGGTGATCGATCCGCTCGGTCGCTACCGCTACGCCAAGAAGCTCAAGGCGGGCGGCGCGCCCTATCCGGAAGTGGTGGACCGCGTGCTCCCCGGCCACGACCAGTACTGGATCACCGAGGACGCGATGGCCGAGGGCAGCCCCACGCTCGCGCTCGAGCGCGGCGAGGCGGTGGAGACGCCGCCGGTGCTCTACATCCAGGGCACGCGCGACATGGCGCACCCGCGCGCCGATCTCGACCGGTTCGTGGCCGGCTACCGCAAAGCGGGCGGCCAGCTCGATCTGGAGCTGCTGGAGGGTGAGGCCGAGGGCTACATCAACCGGAAGCCGGCCTCACCGGCGGTGGAGCGGACGATCTCGCGCATCATCGAGTTCGTCCACAAGCAACTCGGCTAGGCCTCTCCAAGCGCGCGACGCACGCGCGGCAGGACCTCGCGGGCCACCCGCGCGGTGTAGCCGCGCTCCGGATCGTCCGGCCAGCGCGGATCCGGGATCGGGTGGAGCACCACGTGGTCGAAGGGTGCGCCCACGTCCCGGAGCGCGGCCACGAGCTGTGTCGCCACGTCCGCCGGGGCGCCCCGCAAGCTGAACGCCGCGGCGGCGTTCTCCGGCAGGAAGTCCACCACCCGACCGCTCGCCTCCAGATCCGCCGCGTGGTGGAAGTCCGGCCACACGCCACGAGCGTGCTTGAGCGTCTCCGGGTCCGGCCCAGTCCACGTCAGGCGCGGCGGATCGAAGAGCGCCGGGGAGTACTCGTAGTAGCCGGCCGCCATGGACCGCGCCATCGTGAGCGCCCGCTCCGGATCGTCCACCAGCACGGTGTGGAAGACCGCGCCGAGTCGTACCGTCGCCGGATCGCGGCCGGCCTCGGCGGCCCCCGCCCGGATCGCCTGCACCGCGGTGGCGATGTTGGCCGGATGCGTGCCCACCCGGATGAACACGCCGTCCGCGACCGCGCCGGCCATGCGGAGCGTCCGCGGCCCGCCCGCCGCGATCCAGATCGGTACCGGCCGGTGGTGCGGGAGCTTTGCCGGGCGCGCCGCGCCCACCTCGACCGACCGGCCGTCGAGCAGCGCGCGTATGAGCCGCGTGCTCGCCTCAAGCTCCTTCACCCGCGCCGGCTTGAGGCCGGCCAGCCGCACCGCGGTGTCGCCAACGCCCCACCCGAGCAAGACGCGCCCGGGCGCCAGCTCGTCGATCGTGGCGATGGACGACGCGGTCACGGTCGGGTGCCGGTTGACCGGGTTGGCGAGCAGCGGCCCGAGCACGATCCGCTCGGTGACGCGCGCGGCCGCGGCGAGCAGCACGTAGGTGTCGCGCCGGCGGAGCTGGGAATCGGGCTGGAGCGCCGCGTCCCAGCCGAGCTGTTCGGCGCGGCGCACGTCCGCCGCGAAGGCGTCGACTGATCTCGAATCGAAGCGGTTGAGCCCGAAGCGGGGAATCGTCATGAGCCGGATGCTATCATCGGCCATGCTCAAGTTCATCGTGGTCTGCTATCGTCGGCCCGACTGGGACCGCGCGCGGCTCCGTCGCTACTTCGAGGAGGTGCACGGGCCGCTCGCGGCGGCGATCCCGGGGCTCCGCCGCTACGTGCAGAACTTCGTCGAGCCCGACGACCGGCGTGACCCGCCGTGGGACGCGGTGATCGAGATGTGGTTCGACGACCGACCGGGGATGGAGGCGGCCTGGCGGTCGGAGGCCGGGACCCGCGCCGCGGCCGACAACGCCAACTGCTTCGATCTCTCGCGCACCCGCTGGTCGGTCGTCGACGAGACCGTGGTGGGCCCCGACCCCTCCGCGCGCGACTAGGGCATACCGGTCATGTCGACCGGCGCGTAGTAGCGCTTCGTCCCGAGGCCGTCCACGCGCTCCCAGAAGTCGGGCTGGGCCGCGAAGCCCATCTCGTTCACGCCCGCCCCCTGGCGCCAGATGCACCACGAGTCGGGGTGTCGCCGGCTCGCCTCCTGCACCACCCGCTGGCCCTCCCCGGCCTCGCCGTGACGGATCAGGAACTGGCCGAGTCGGAAGAGCGCCTGGGCCACCGCGATGTCCTCGGTGAGCGCGGGCACGTGGGCCCGCGCCTGCTCCGCGGTGAAGGCGTGCGGGCTCTGCGCGCCCCGCCGGGCCCAGTCGCGGATCGCGTCGAGGTAGGTCGCGCGCGCCTGCGCGGTGAGCCGCGTCACGTCTTCCGGCATCTCGCGAGTGGCCCGGTTCATCTTGCGGAAGCCCTCGTAGGCGCCCGCCGCCTCCGCCGGCCGCACGATGCGGCCCGCCTCGTCGATCCACACCGCCTGCGGCACGTTGACGATCCCGTACAGCTCGGCCAGCCGGTGATCGCGATCGATCAGGGTGGGATAGGTCGGATGGGCCACGTCGATCCACGGCTGCGCGTCGCCCTCGCGGCTGTCCATGGCCACCGCGATCACCATGAAGTTACGATCCGCCAGCTCCCCGTAGAGCGCCTGCCACACGGGCAGGTCGCGACGGCAGCCTCACCAGGAGGCCCACGTGACCAGCAGGACCTTCTTCCCGCGGTAGTCGGAGAGGCGATGGAGCCGTCCGGTGGGGTCGGGCAGCGCGAAATCCGGGGCCTCGAGCGAGGCGAGCGCGGCGGCGCGAGCGCGCGCGCTCTCTCCCAGCACCCAGACGTGGCCGCGCTCGCTGTGCGCCACCGCCCGGCCGAGGTGGAGCCAGAGCGCGCTCAGGTTGATGCGTCCGCCCGCGACGAAGTCGCGCTCGCGGCCGGGCGGCAGCGGGACGCAGACCTCGTCCTTGCAGAGCCCCTCGGGCTTCGCGGTCCAGCCGGTCGCCGCCTCCGCCTCGCGCGCCGGACACCAGAGCGACTCGCCGGCTCCCTCGGCACCCGGCACCGCGT
>DATMMH010000279.1:0-5739 GCA_035569855.1 Candidatus Dormiibacterota bacterium | reverse complement strand
AGACGTCGTCGCCGAACATCAGCACCGGGCACTGCGCTTCGCCGAGCCGCTTCGCGATCGCCTCGACGGTCTTGGCCCGCGCCGGCCCCGACCGCTCGATCTGGTAGTGCGCGTCCTCGCCGATCGTCGCCTCGAGCCCTTCGGTGTGCAGCAGCTCCGCGCTGATCGAGAGGTACACGGGCCCGGTCGGCGGCGTCGTCGCCTCCCGCAAGGCCCGGATCGTCGCCACGCTGATGGCCTTGGGATTCGTGTGCACCTGGTAGGCGCAGCGCGCTTCCTTGGTGATGGGCCGCATCGACTCCGCCTGGCTCAGCCCGGGGAACGGGGCGAGGCCGCGGTAGTCCTGGAGCTCCGAGGCCCAGTCTCCCGCGATCACCAGCAGCGAGGAGCCGGCCACCTGCGCGTTGAAGAGCTGGCCGGCGAGCTGGTAGGAGCCGCCCATCACATGGGCGATGACCACGCCCACCTTGCCGCTGACGCGATGATAGCCGTCGGCCATCGCGGCGACCAGGCCCTCGTGCTTGCCCACCACCAACCGGTTGTCTCCGTCCTCGGCGATCGCGGCGAAGAGGCCGGTCTCCGCCGAGCCTGGATTGGTGAAGAGATACTCCACGCCCGCGTCCTTGAGCGTCTGGAGGAGCAGCATGCCGCCGGTCCCGGTTATCGTCTTGCGCATGGTTCGATTGGCCTCGCTATGAGCCGTCGGCGCCGGCTCGCAGCCGGACGACGGCGCTGATGCAGATGACGGCCGTAGTGACTCCGATCAGGAGCGTGGAGACCGCGGCCACGGTTGGATCGATCTCGGTACGGATGCCGTCCCACATCTGCTTCGGGAGCGTGGCGGCCTGGGTCCCGCTCACGAAGATGGCGACCACGACCTCGTCGAAGGACGTGACGAAGGCCAGCAGCGCGGCGGACGCGATTCCGGGCCGGATGAGCGGGAGGGTGACGAAGCGAAAGGTCCGCCATCCGTTCGCGCCGAGGTTCTGCGCGGCCAGCTCGAGGGTCGAGTCGAAGCCACTCAGGGTCGCCGACACCACCACGACCACGAAGGGCAGCGCCAGCACGGTGTGGGCCAGCACCAGGCCGTGGAGCGTCCCCACCATCCGGAGCTTCGCGTACAGGCCGTAGATGGCGATGGCCACGATGATCACCGGGACGACCAGCGGCGCCAGGATGATCAGCCGCGCGAGCGAGCGGCCGCGGAACGGCCGACGCAGCGCCATGGCGGCCGCGGTGCCGACCGCGGTCGCGGCGACCGTGACCAGCAGGGCCACCTCGAAGCTCCGCACGGTGGCGCTCATCCACTCGCGGCTGCCGAAGTAGCGCTCGTACCACTGCAGAGACCACCCGGGCGGGGGAAACGTCAGGTACTTGGCCGCGCTGAACGAGATCGGCACCACGACCGCCAGCGGCGCGGCGAGGAAGACCAGGGTCGCCAGCCCGAGCAGGATGAGCGCGGGGTGCCGACGACCGAGCGGGCCCGCCGCTTCCAGCCGCAGCGCGCGGGCCCGATCCGTCACGGCACGCGGACCCACATCCGCTCCGCGCCGGTGAGCCGCTGGACCGCCAGGAGGATCGCGGCGGTGACCGCGAACAGCACCACGGCCAGGGCGGAGCCGAGCCCCCAGTCGAGCAGCTGGCTCACCTGGACGTCGATGAGCATCGCGATCATCATGTCGCCGCGCCCGCCCAGCAGCGCCGGGGTGACGAAGAAGCCGAGCGCGGTGACGAAGACGACCAGGCAGCCGGTCGCGAGCCCGGACAGCGACAGCGGCAGGTAGACGCGGAGGAAGGCCTGGCGGCGGTTGGCGCCGAGGTTCTGGGCGGCCTTGAGCAGCTCCACGTCGATGCCCTTCATGACGCTGTAGATCGGCAGCACCATGAACGGCAGCAGCACGTGGACCATGCCGATGGTCACGCCCAGCCGATTGTAGAGCAGCGGCAGGGGCACGGCGGTGAGACCCAGGGTCTGGAGGCCTTCATTGACGAGCCCGCGGCGGCCCAGCAGGACCATCCACGCGTACGTGCGCACGAGCACGCTGGTCCAGAGCGGCAGGATGATCGCGACCAGCATGAGACCTCCCGCGCGCCGGCCCGCGGTGGCCAGGAGAAAGGCGAGCGGGTACCCGAGCACCAGGGTGATGAGGGTGACGGTCACGCTGATCTCGAACGTGTTGACGAAGACCTTCAGGTAAACGGGAGATCCCCCGAGCTTCGCGTAGTTGCCGAGCGAGAACGCCGGCGTGAACAGGCTCGCGTAGAAGAGCCGGCCGATCGGGTAGACGAAGAAGACGCCGAGCCACGCCAGCGCGGGCACGAGCAGCAGCTCGCTCGTCCACCGGGGTCGTCTCACTTGAGCAGCCACGCGTTCCAGCGCTCCACCAGCACGTTGCGGTGCTCGCCCCACCAGGCCGGATCCACCATCACCTGGCGCTTGGCGTTGTCGGGAGCGGTCGGCATGTCGCGGGCGGCCTGGGCGCCGATGAACTCGAACGCGCGCTGGTTGACCGGCCCGTACGGAATCTCGTTCACGATCGCGGCCTGCGGCTTGGGCTGGGTCGACCAGGCGATGAACTTCATGGCGCCGTCCTTGTTCTTGCTGCCGCGCGGGATCACCCAGGAGTCCCACTGGAGCTTGCCCTGGTTCCACTCGAGCCCGGCGCGCGCGCCCTGCTTCTGGATCGCGAAGATGCGCCCGTTCCACGAGGTCGCCAGCTCCACCTCGCCGTCGGCCAGGAGCTGCGCGGGCTGGGCGCCGGTCGTCCACCACACGTTGACGTGCGGCTTGATCCGGTCCATCGAGCGGAACGCGCGCTCGACGTCCATCGGATAGACCTTGTCCATCGGCACGTCGTCGGCGAGGAGCGCGAACTCGAGATTGTCGAGCGGGTTGTTGCGCATGGTCCGGGGGCCGGGGAACTTTCCCACGTCCCAGAACTGCGCCCAGGTCTTGGGATGATCGCCCTTCGCGTACTTCTTGGTGCTGTAGGCGAGGACGGTGGAGTAGTAGATGGTGCCGATGCCGTACTTGTGGATGACCTGGGGAAACACGCCCTTGGTGTCGATCGCCTGGTAGTCGAGCGGCTCGAGCAGGTTGTCCTTGGCGCCCGCGACGACGTTCAGGTCGCCCACGTCGACCAGGTCCCACTCGACGTTGCCGCTCTGGACCATCGCCTTCAGCTTCCCGTAGTCGGTCGGGCTGGCCTCGATGATCTTGAGGCCGGTCTCCTTCTCGAACGGCTGGAACATGGTCTTGCGCTGGGCCTCCTGGTAGGCGCCGCCCCAGGAGCACACCACGAGCTGTTTGGCCTGGGCCCGCGCGATCCCCGGCCCGCCCGCGCGGGTGGCCGCGGACGCGGCGGCGGTGAGGACACCCATCTTCAGCACGTAGCGCCGGGTCATCGAGCTCATGGATCTCTCCTTTGGGTGAAGGCCGCGTCCGGGTCCCAGCGAAGCGTCACGCGCGCGCCGACCTTGAAGCGGTCGGCCGTGTCCAGGTTGAGCCGCTTGACCGTGAAGGTCTCGCCGCCGGCGGCGCGGACCACGTACCGCATGGCCTCGCCGACGAAGACCGCCTCCACCACGTCGCCGGTCACGGTCGTGCCGCCACCGGCCGCCCCGCCGTCGGGCCCGATCGCGATGCGCTCCGGTCGGAGGAAGAGCACCGCGGCCTCGCCGATCGGCGCGCCGCCCGAGCGGGCGGGCAGCCGCAGCCCCGAGCGGGTGATCAGCACCGGACGGCCCCCATCGCCGGCGCCGATCGTGCCCTCGAGACGATTGGACTCGCCGATGAACTGGGCGACGAACCCGGTCGCGGGCGTCTCGTAGAGCTCGGTCGGCTCCCCGATCTGCTCGATCCGTCCCCGGTTCATCACCGCGATGCGGTCGGAGAGCGTCAGCGCCTCTTCCTGATCGTGCGTCACGTAGATTACGGTGACGCCGAGGCGGGCCTGCAGGTGCTTGAGCTCGAGCTGCATCTCGAGGCGGAGCTGCTTGTCGAGCGCGCCGAGCGGCTCGTCCATCAGCAGCACCGGCGGCTCGAAGACGAGGGCGCGCGCCATCGCCACCCGCTGCTGCTGCCCGCCCGAGAGCTGGCGGGGATGGCGCGCGCCGAGCCCGTCGAGCTGCACCAGGGCCAGGCCCCGCGCGACCCGGTCGCGGATGGTCGCGGCGGGCAGCTTGCGCATCCGGAGCGGGAAGGCGAGATTGTCGGCCACCGTCATGTGGGGGAAGAGCGCGTAGTTCTGGAAGACCATCCCGACGTTGCGCTTGAACGGCGGATCGAAGGTCACCCGCGCGCCTTCGATCAGCACCTCGCCCTCGGTGGGGACCGCGAAGCCCGCGACGCAGGCGAGCGTGGTCGTCTTGCCGGAGCCGGAGGGTCCGAGCAGCGTGAGGAACTCTCCGGGACGCGCGGTGAGGGTCACACCGTCGACGGCGCGGTTCGTGCCGAAGGTCTTGACGAGGCCCTCGATACGGACCTCCGCGCCTCTCGGCGACGGCTGGCTAAGCCCGGGCGCGGCGATGGACGCCCTCCATGCGATCGAGGGCCCGCTTCCACGCCACGATGAGCTCGAACACCGGCCGGCGCCAGCGGTGCAACGGCACCGGCCGGAGCGGGCTCTCGGGGAAGACCGCGGCGCCCCGATCCTGGACGCGGTCGGCGAGAACCTTCCCCATGACGGTCGCCATCGCCACCCCGCGGCCGTTGTATCCCAGCGCGGCGTGAACGCCGGGGGCCAGCTCGTGCAGATGCGGCAGGTGGTCGAGGGTGACCGCGACCTTGCCTCCCCACACGAACTCCCAGTCGCACCCGCCGAGCTGCGGATACAGCTCGAGCGCGCTCGCGATGATGTTCGCGTAGTCGGACCGATCGGCGGACTCGCGCGTCCTCCCCCGCCCGCCCATCACCATCCGTCCGGCCGCGTCGAGGCGGAAGTACCGGAGGAGCCGCCGGGAGTCGGACACCGCCTGCCCCTTGGGCAGGATGGCCCGCCGCAGATCGTCGGACAGCGGCCGGGTCGCGGCGATGTAGCTGTAGACGGGGATCACGGTGCGGGCGAGCTTCGGCCACGGCCCCTGCGCACCGGCGAGGTCCGTGTAGCCGTTCGTCCCGATGATCACCTTGTCCGCGCGCACCGAGCCGGTCGCGGTGGACACGACCCACTGGCCGCCGCCCCGCTGCGGCGTCCCCGCCACCGACCGCTCGTGGATGCGCGCTCCCGCCTGCTGCGCGGCCCGCGCGAGACCTCGCGTGTAGCTGAGCGGCTGCACGACGCCGCCGCGGTGATCGACGAAGCCGCCGATGTAGGCGTCGGTCCCGGTGAGCTCCGCGATCCGGACGCGGTCGATCGCTTCCACCGCGGCGCCACGCCGGCTCCAGTCGTCGGCGGTGTGGCTCGCCGCGCGAAGCGCCGACTCCGAGTGGCACGCCTTGATCCAGCCGTCCTGACGGGCATCGCACTCGATGCCGTGGCGGCGCACCAGGCCGAAGACGAAATCCGCGGCGCCCCCGACCAGCTCGGTCAGGCGCGCCCCCCGCTCCGCGCCGAACTCCGCCTCGAGCTCGCTCGGATCGAGCTTCAGCCCCGGGATCACCTGGCCTCCGTTGCGGCCGGACGCGCCCGAGCCGACCAGGCCGGCCTCGAGCACCACCACGGACGCGCCGCCCTCGGCCAGGTGCAGGGCGGCCGAGAGTCCGGTGAATCCGCCGCCGATGACGCAGACGTCGGCCCG
>DATMMH010000278.1:0-11221 GCA_035569855.1 Candidatus Dormiibacterota bacterium | reverse complement strand
CACGGCATCCCGTTCTACGTGGCCGCGCCGTCGTCCACGATCGATCCGGCGATCCCGAGCGGCGCGTCGATCGTGATCGAGGAGCGCGACGCGAGCGAGGTCCGGGGCGTGGCGGGGCGGCAGACCGCGCCCGCGGCCTCGCCGGTCTTCAACCCCGCCTTCGACGTCACCCCGGCCGAGCTGATCACCGCCATCATCACCGAGCGCGGCGTCTTCCGCTCGCCCTACCGCTTCTGACCACCGGCGCCCGGCAGTATCACGATCGCACCGCGCACTCGCCCGAGTCGGTGCGGCGCAGCGGCCACACGCTTGACTGGGAGAACAAGCCGCTCCCCTTCAAGATCTACCCGACGCTGCCGCCGCTCCGTCTGCCGACCGATCTTCCCGTGCTCGCCGCCGACACGTTCGCCGCGCTCGCGCCGGAGCCTCCGATCGTCCGGCCGGCTCTCCTCGACCTCGAGCGCCTCGCCGCGCTGCTCTTCTTCTCGGCCGGCGTCACGCGGGTGAAGACCTATCCCGGTGGCGGGCAGATCCACTTCCGCGCCGCGCCCTCCACCGGCGCGCTCTACCAGACCGAGGTGTACGTGGTCGCGGGGGACGTGGCCGGCCTGGAGCCCGGCCTCTACCACTTCAACCCGGGCGACTTCAGCCTGCGCCGCCTCCGCGCGGGCGACTACCGCGGGACCGTGGCGATGGCGACGGCCGACGACGCGGTCGCCGAGCAGCCCGCCTCGCTGATCCTCTCCGGCCTCTACTGGCGCAATACCTGGAAGTACGAGGCGCGCGGCTATCGGCATCTCTTCTGGGACTCGGGTACGCTCCTGGCGCAGCTCCTGGCCGCGGCGCGGGCCCTGGAGGTCCCGGCCCGCGTGCTCGAGGGCTTCGTCGACGCCGAGCTGAACGGCCTGCTTGGGCTCGAGGCGGAGAAGGAGGGCGCCCTCGTGGTGGCACCTCTTGGCGCGCCCGTCCGCGCCGCCGGCCCGCCCCCGGTGGTGACCCCGCTCCATCCTGAGGTCATCCCCCTCTCCGCCCACGAGATGGACTACCCGCTGCTCCGTGAGGCCTACGCCGACTCCGAGCTCGCCTCCGAAGCCGAAGTCACCGACTGGCGCGAAGGGGGTCAGGTCTTGGATTCCGACATTGTCGGTATGCAAGACCTGACCCCACTCGTTGCCGCGCGGGAGGTGGCGGGGCGGTCGGTGGGGGAGACGATCGCGCGGCGGGGATCGACGCGCGAGTTCTCGGGGGAGGGGATCAGCGAGGAGGAGCTCTCGAGCGCGCTGTTCCACGCGACGCGGGGGTTCGCCGCCGACGTGCCGGGCGGCCTGGTCGATCTCTACATCACCGTGCACGCGGTGGCCGGGCTCGAGCCCGGGGCCTACGCGTACCACCGCGAGCCCCACGCGCTCGCGCAGCTGGCCGCGGGCGACGTGCGGGCCACGTCCACGTTCCTCTGCCTCGAGCAGACGCTGGGCGGGATGTCGGCCGCGACGGTGTTCTTCCTCGCCGATCTCGGGCGCGTGCTCGGGCGCTGGAGCAATCGGGGCTATCGCGCGGCGAATCTGGAGGCGGGGCTGATCGGCGGGCGGCTCTATCTCGCCGCCTACGCCCAGGGTTTCGGGGCGACCGGGCTCACCTTCTACGATCGGGCGGTGGTGGAGTTCTTCTCGCCGCACGCGCGGGGGAAGGACGCGCTCTTCGTCACCGCGCTCGGGCGGGGACGCCGCCGGGGGTGAGCCCGGCGCCCCGTCGCGCGCGGGGCGTTGATTGCAAGGCATCGCGCGGTTCTGGTACCGTGGTCGGGTCAACCTGATCCCCAAGGAGCCGGTAATGAAGAAGTACTACCTGATGGCCCCGGGCCCGACCCCGGTGCCCGCCAACGTCCTGCTGGCGATGGCCCAGCCGATGATCCACCACCGCACGCCCGAGTACGAGGCCCTCTTCATCGAGGTGCGCGCCGGTCTCAAGCGCCTGTTCCAGACCAACGAGGACGTGGTGCCGTTCACGTCCTCGGGCACCGGGGCCCTGGAGGCGGCGGTCGTCAACACCCTCTCCGCGGGCGACACCGTGCTCGTGCTCCGCGCCGGGAAGTTCGGCGAGCGCTGGGAGGAGATCTGCCGCACCTACGGCGTCACCGTGATCCCGCTCTCGGCGCCGTTCGGCCAGACGGTGCCGGCCGAGGCCTTCGCGGCCGCGCTGCGCGAGCACCCGGACGTGAAGGCGGTGCTGGTCCAGCACAGCGAGTCCTCCACCGGCGTGCTCCATGACGTCAAGGGCATCGCGGCGGCGGTTCGCCCCACCCGGGCGATTCTGATCGTCGATGCGGTCTCGAGCCTCGGCATCGCCGACCTGCGCATGGACGAGTGGGGCGTGGACCTGGTGGTGGCCGGCTCCCAGAAGGGCTTGATGCTGCCGCCGGGCCTCTCCTTCTGTGCGCTCTCCCCGAAGGCGTGGGGACACGTGAAGGCCTCGCGGCTGCCCAAGTACTACTTCGACATCGCCACCGAGCGGAAATTCGTCGCCCGGAACGAATGTCGCTTCACGCCCGCCGTCTCCATCTTCGTGGGCCTTCGCGAGGTCTTGAAGATGATCGAGGCAGAGGGGCTGACCAACGTCTTCCGACGCCACGAGCGGCTGGCCCGCGCGACGCGCTCGGGCGCCGAGGCCCTCGGCCTCGAGCTGTTCGCCAAGGCTGGGCCCAGCCCGGCGTTGACCGCGGTGGTCGCGCCCCGGGGGGTGGACAGCGAGGCGGTGCTCTCGACCTACTCGACCTCCCACAACATCACGATCGCGGGCGGTCAGGGCGAGATGAAGGGCAAGGTCTTCCGCCTGGGTCACATGGGCTACGTGAGCGATTTCGACGTGATCGTGGCCCTGGCCGCGCTCGAGCAGGTGCTGCACGAGCTGGGGCAACCGGTGGATTTCGGGGCCGCCGAGCGCGCGGCCCAGAAGGTCTTTGCCGAGCGCTGAGGCATGCGCATCCTGTTGCTCCGTCACGCGGAGACCGAGTGGAACCGCCAGCGCCGCTTCCAGGGCTGGCAGGATTCCCCGCTCTCCGCCACCGGCCGGGAGCAGGCCGCGTCGGCCGCCCGCCTGCTCGCCACCACGTCCCTGGCCGCGGTCTGGTCGAGCCCGCAGCCGCGGGCGCGCGAGACCGCCGTCCTGCTCGCGGCCCCGCACGGCCTGCCGGTCCGCGAGGCCGAGGCGTTCAAGGAGATGAACTTCGGGTCCTGGGAGGGGCTCACCCGCGACGAGGTCGCCCGGCGGTTCCCCGCCGAGCTCGCGGCCTGGGCCGAGACGCCGGAGCGGGCCCGCTGGCCGGGCGCCGAGTCCCTCGCGACCGTGCGTGATCGCGCGCTGGCCGGCCTCGGCGAGCTGCGCCGGGAGCACAAGGGCCAGACGGTCTGCCTCGTCTCGCACGGCATCACGAGCCGCATCCTGATCCTGGATGCGCTCGGGCTCGGCCTCGACCGGCTCTGGTCGCTGCAGCTGTCCTCGACCGGTATCTCGGAGCTCGAGCTTCGCGACGACTGGACGACGCTCCACCGGATGAACTCGTCGCTCCACCTGGCCGACATCGCCCTCGCCTGAGGGGTGCCGTGAGCGTGCCGCGCAAGAGCCAGCCGACGCAACTGCCCAAGGGCGCCAAGATCTACCTGCCCGACGAGGCGGCCCGGAAGCGGGCGGTGGAGGACCGCCTGTTCGAGGTCTTCCGTCGCTGGGGCTACCGGGAGGTGGTGACGAGCGCCTACGAGTACTTCGACGTGCTCGCCCAGGGGACGGATCACGAGCTGCAGGAGCGGATGTTCAAGATGGTGGACCGGGAGAGCGGCCGCCTGCTGGCCCTGCGCGCCGACGTGACCCCGCAGATCGCCCGGATCGTTGCCACCCGGATGCGCGAGGAGCCCAGGCCGCTCCGTCTCGCCTACGTCACCAACGTCTTCCGCTACGACGAGCCGCAGGTGGGCCGCTACCGCGAGTTCTACCAGGCGGGGGTGGAGCTGATCGGGTTGCCGAATCCCGAGGGCGACGCCGAGATGATCGCGATGACGGTGGAGGGGCTGCACGCGCTCGGGCTCACCCGCTTCCAGATCGACGTGGGGCAAACCGAGTTCTTCCGCGGCATTCTGGAGGACGTCGCCGCTGACGCCGCCACCTCCGGTGAGCTGCGCGCGGTGCTGGGTCACAAGGATCTCTCCGCGCTGGAGCGGTTGGTAGGCGAGCTGGCCGCGCCCGCGGCGGTCACCGAGCTGCTGCTGGCCCTGCCCACGCTCTACGGCCGCGGCGACGTCCTCGACCGCGCGGAGCGCCTGGTCAAGAACGCGCGCTCCGAGGCCGCGCTCGCGAACCTGGCCGAGATCTACCGGCTCCTCCGGGCCTACGGGCTGGCCGACTCGGTGCTGCTCGACCTGGGAGAAGTCCGGGGCTTCGACTACTACTCCGGGGTACACTTCGAAGCCTACGTCACCGGCCTGGGGGCGCCCCTGGTCGGCGGCGGCCGCTACGACCAGATGCTCGGGCGGTTCGGCTACGATTGCCCGGCCACCGGCTTCGCCTTCGAGACCGGGCGGGCGCTCCTGGCCATGGAATCGCAGGGTGCGGCGCCGCTCCTGTCCGGGCCCGACTTCTTCGTCATCGACTTCACGGCGGACAAGACGCGCGCGCTCGCCGTCTCTCGGCGGCTGCGCGACGAGGGGGCGGCGGTCGCGCGCGACATCATCAACCGGCCGCTGGCCGAGTCGCTGGCGTACGCGCGCGGGCAGCGCGCGATCTGGGTCCTGGTCATCGGCGGGGACGGAGCCGATCCGGACCGGATCGGGGTGGTCGATCTTCGCGGCGGGGGCGAAGGGGCGGGGGGGCGAACGGTCGCGCTGAGCGAGCTGCTCGCGGACCCCCGCCGGCATTTCCCGGGTATCGGAGGCGGTCATGCCTAACATCGTGGTGGTGGGAGCGCAGTGGGGCGACGAGGGGAAGGGCAAGATCGTGGACGTCCTGGCCCCGCACGTGGGCGTGGTCGTCCGCTACCAGGGCGGCAACAACGCCGGCCACACGGTGGTGGTGGGCCGGGAGAAATTCGTGCTGCAGTCCATTCCCTCGGGCATCCTGCATCCGGGCGTCCGCTGCGTGATCGGCTGTGGGGTGGTGATCGATCCGGCGTCCTTGATCGAGGAGATGGAGTCGCTCGTCCAGCGCGGAGTGTCGCTGGACGGCAACCTCTATATATCCAAGAACGCGCACCTGATCATGCCCTACCACCCGGCCATCGACCGAGCCTCCGAGTCGCAGGCCGGCAAGCGGCGTATCGGCACCACCGGCAAGGGAGTGGGGCCGGCCTACGCCGACAAGGCGGCGCGCATCGGCATCCGCATGGCCGATCTGCTGGATGAGCGGCTCTTCCGAGAGAAGCTCGAGTTCAATATTCAGCAGAAGAATCGGCTGCTCCGGGAGATCTATGACGAGCAGACGTTCACGGTGGACGGCATCCTCGGCAGCTACCTGCGCTACGCGGGATGGCTCGCCCCGTACGTCACCGACACCGCGTTGCTGCTGAACCGCTGGATCGACGCCGGGCACTCGATCCTGTTCGAGGGCGCCCAGGGCACCATGCTCGACATCGATCACGGGACCTACCCGTTCATCACCTCGTCGAGCACCACGTCGGGCGGGGCCTCCACCGGCACCGGCGTGCCGCCCACCCGGCTCGACGGCGTGCTCGGCATCTCGAAGGCCTACTGCACACGGGTGGGCGGCGGCCCGTTCCCGACCGAGGTCTACGGGGAGATGGCGGACCGGCTGCGCGACCGCGGCAACGAGTACGGCGCGGTGACCGGGCGGCCGCGGCGCTGCGGATGGGCCGACGCGGTGGCGCTGCGCTACGCGGCGCGCATCAACGGACTCGACACGATCGCCCTGACCAAGCTCGACGTGCTCGACGCGTGCGAGACGGTGCGCATCTGCGTGGGCTATCGCTACCGCGGCGAGGTGCTGACCGACTTCCCGGAGGAGGAGCGGATCTGGGACGAGGCCGAGCCGGTCTACGAGGAGCTGTCGGGCTGGCAGAGCTCCACCCACCGCATGCGCGACTACGCGGAGCTGCCCTCGAAGGCGCGCGAGTACGTGGAGCGGCTGGCCGACCTGGTCGGAGTGGGCTTCTCGCTCATCTCCACCGGGCCGGTGCGCGACGAGACCATCCTGGTCAGCGACTCGGTGCTGACGCGCTGGTTCCCGGCGCTGCGGAGCGCGCTTCCTGCGCACTGAGCGCGGGACACGCCGGGGACGACGATGGCGCTCAAGATCCTGATCGTCGACGACGAGGAACCAGCCCGGCAGGGGCTGACCGCGCTGCTCGCCCGCTGGGGCTACGACGTCGACGAGGCCGCCGACGGTCAGGAGGCGCTCGCGAAAGCGGCGGCGGGACTGCCCGCGGTGGTGATCTCCGACCTCGTGATGCCCAAGATGGACGGGCTCGAGCTGCTGCGCGCGCTCAAGAGCGACGTGCCCTTCGCGTCGGTCATCCTGCTGACCGGGCAGGGGTCGATCGACACCGCGGTGACCGCGATGAGGGAGGGCGCCTACGACTACCTGACCAAGCCGGTGGACGTGGCGCGCCTCCGACTGCTCATCCCCAAGGCGGCCGAACGAGGCGAGGCGCTCCGGGAGGTCGCCCTGCTGCGCCGCAAGCTGAGCCAGGTATGGGGGATGGGGCGCCTCGTCGGCACGAGCCCGGGCATGCAGGAGATCTATCGCCTCATCGAGGTCGCCGCGCCCACTCCGGCGGCGGTCCTGATCAGCGGCGAGAGCGGCACCGGCAAGGAGCTGGTGGCCCGCACGCTCCACGACCTCTCCCCGCGGGCCAAGGGCCCGTTCGTGGCCGTCAACTGCGCGGCCATCCCCGAGACCCTGCTCGAGAGCGAGATCTTCGGCCACGAGAAGGGGGCCTTCACCGGGGCGCTGGAGCGGCGGCCGGGCTGCTTCGAGCTGGCCCACGAGGGCACCATCTTCCTCGACGAGATCGCGGAGATGAACCCGGGCACCCAGGCCAAGTTCCTGCGCATCCTGCAGGACGGCACGGTGCGGCGTCTCGGCGGCAAGACCGAGATCCACGTCGACGTGCGGGTGCTCGCCGCCACCAACAAGGATCCGGTCAAGGCCATCCAGGAGGGCTCGTTCCGCGAGGACCTGTACTATCGTCTGAACGTGGTGAGCCTGACCCTGCCGCCGCTGCGCGAGCGCCGCGAGGACATCCCGGCTCTGGTGCAGGCCTTCATCGAGGAGTTCAACACGCGCTACGACAAGCACATCCGGTCGGTGGACGAGCACGTGCTGAATCTCCTGATCGCGCACCCGTGGCCGGGCAACGTGCGCGAGCTGCGCAACACGCTCGAGCGGGCCATCATCGTCTGCGACGGCGACAACATCCTGCCCAAGCACGTGCCGCCCCCGGTGCCCTCGTTCCGCGGGGCCGAGCCCGCCGACGGACCGGACTCGGTCTCGTTCCGGGTGGGCACGAGCCTGGAGGACGCCGAGAAGGCGCTGATCCTCAAGACCTTGGCCGCCAACGGCAACAACAAGACGCGCGCGGCCGACGTGCTCGGCATCAGCCTCAAGACCCTGCACAACAAGCTCAAGGCCTACGGCACGTAGCATGCGGCTAGGGGTACGCTCGCGGGAAGCCCTGGTCGTCAGCCTGCTCACCCTGCTGGTGGTCACCACCGCGACCGCCATCCACGTCTCCCAGCTGAGCCGGGTGGTCGTGCAGGAGGCGGTCAAGCAGACGGATCTGATCGCCAAGCAGATCTACGCGCAGTCGAGCCGTGCGATCCAGCGCGCCCCCGGCGCCGACCCGCTCGACGCGCTCCGGGAGGATCCGGACCTGCGCGGCTTCCTCGAATCCAGCGTGGGCTACTCGCCGAACCTGCTCTACGCGCTCATCGCGGATCGCACCGGCGTGGTGTTGCTGCACACCGAGCGCCAGAAGGAAGACAAGCCCGAGCCGGAGCGCCCGAACCTGGACGGGCTGCTCAAGGTCGACACCCTGAGCCGCTTCTCCGCACTCTACACGTCGAGCCGTACCTACGAGACGGTGCTGCCGGTGACGCTCAACGACCGGCTCTTCGCGAGCATCCGCCTGGGGGTGTCCACCACGCTGCTGCGCCGCGAGGTGACCGCCTCGCTGCAGCAGAGCCTCGCGGTGGCCGCGGTGGCCCTGCCCCTGGCCTGGCTGGCCGCCATGGTGCTGGCCCAGCTCACGGTGCGACCCATCCGCGCCATCGTGGGCCAGGTGGACCGGATCCGGCGCGGCGAGCCGATCGAGGCCACCCCGGTAGGCGGCGACGAGTTCCAGGAGCTCTCCGCGCAGCTGTCCCGTCTCGGGCGGGAGTTGCAGGCCGACCGGCTCTCGACGCTCAGCGAGAAGGCGCACCTCCAGGGGGTGGTCGATCAGCTCGAGGACGGAGTCATCTTCCTGAACCCGGAGCGCCACGTGCTGTTCTTCAACCGCGCCGCCGAAGCGGTGGTGGGGCAGTCCCTCGAGCAGACGGTGGGGCTGCCCATCCAGGACGTGCTCGATCCGACCCACCCGCTCCTGGTCTTCGTGGACCAGGTGCTGGCGGGCGGCTCCGGCATCCGCAACGCCACCGTGGTCCTGCCGCAGGGCGGCCGCGAGAAGGAGTTCCTGGTCTCGGCCTTCCACATGAAGGACGCCCACCGGGTGATGGGCGTGGCGGTGCTGCTCAAGGATCTCGAATCGATCAAGACCGTGCAGTCGCTGGTGAGCTACTCGGCCAAACTGGCTGCGCTCGGGCGGCTCACCTCGGGGGTGGCCCACGAGGTGAAGAACCCGCTCAACGCGATGATGATCCACGTGGAGCTGCTCAAGGAGCGGCTGGAGGACTCGAGCCCGGACGTCAAGCAGAGCCTGGAGGTCATCGGCAGCGAGATCCGTCGCCTCGACCGGGTGGTGCAGGGCTTCCTCAAGTTCATGCGGCCGCAGGAGCTGACGCTCAAGCCGGTGGATCTCAACGGGCTGCTGCAGAGCCTGGGCGCCTTGCTCGAGGCGGAGAGCCAGAGCCACGGGGTGCGCTTCGTCTTCGATCTCGACGGAACGCTGCCGGTGGTGAGCGCGGACGAGGAGCTCCTGCGCCAGGCCTTCATCAACATCCTGCAGAACGCGGTGCAGGCCATGCCCCACGGCGGCGCGGTGCGCATCCGCACCCGTGCGGACGACCCAGAGTGGGTGCGGGTGGTCGTCACCGACCAGGGCGTGGGCATCGCGCCCGAGGACGTCGACAAGATCTTCAAGCTCTACTACACGAGCAAGCCGGGCGGCAGCGGCATCGGCCTCTCCGTGGTGTACCGTATCGTGCAGCTGCACGACGGCACCGTCGAGGCCAAATCGCAGCCCGGGCGCGGGACGGCCCTGGTCGTCCGCCTGCCGGTGCGGTGATGCGCATGCGTCCACCGATCCACATCGCGCTGCTCGTCGTCGCCCTCGGTGGCTGCGCCGGCATGAACGACCTGATGGTGCCCGCGCCGGTCGGGCCGCCCCCGCGCCCTGCGGTCGTCGAGGAAGAGCCCGCCCCGTCGCCCGCCAAGCCCGCGCCTGTCGCCCGTGAGCCCGCGCCGACGCCCGCCAAGCCGGCGGCGCCGGCGACGAAGGAACAGGCGCCTGCCAGCCCGGCGCCCAGCCCCACCGCGCCCCAGCCGCCACGCACCGCGGCAATCCCGCCCTCGACGCCGACGCCGGCGCCGGTCCTGGCGCCGCAGGCCAGCGCCGAGGAGGAGAATCGCATCAAGTTCCAGGCCGAGCGACGGATCGAGGGCACCGAGCGCCTGGTGCAGCGCATCGATCCCGCGCGCTTGGCCCGCGAGCAACAGGAGAACTACCTCACCATCCAGAGCTTTCTCAGCAAAGCCCGAGAGGCGCTCTCCGCCCGCGACGTGCAGCGGGCCTTCACGCTGGCCGACAAGGCGTACCTCCTCGCGGACGAGCTCTCGAAGACCCCGCGATAGGCCGCAGATTCGAATCGTGTAAGCCTTACTACCAACGGTAAGCCTTACCGAGTCGGTCACCGTGGTCGCCGCAACGCCTGCAGCGTAAGTCCCCGGAAGCAGAGACTCCACGCGGCGCTCATCCATGGCACGTGGGTTGCCTTTCGAGGGGGCACCATGCGAAACACTTGGCTGAGCACGGCCGTTCGCTTCTTGCCACTCGTGCTGTTGGCGGCGTGCACCGTGGACCCGCCGGCCGGCAGCCCGCCGCGACCCATGGCCGGGGCCCTCGAGCCGGGGCCCCGCGAGACCGCTTTCGGTCGCACCGGCGACGAGGTCGTGAACAACCCGGACCTGAAGGACAAGATCCGGGCCTTGTTCGGCGGGGACTGGCCGCCGGCCGCTCAGGGCGGTGGGAAGATCGTGCGTGGGGCCGCGGCCTATTTCGGTCGCACCACGCCGGCGCGCGGCGTGCGGGTCGGCGACCGGAACTACATCGCGGTGACCGGTTGCGCGTCCGAGTCCTGCGCGGCTCAGCGCGTGCTCCTGCTCGTCCAGGAGGGCGGTCAGGGTCTCCTGGCGCGACTCGACGAGGGCGGCTTCTCGCACTATTACGCGTATGGCGGCGACTGGGGCCTCGCCGGCTCCACCGCCGGCATCGCCGACGCCGCCCTCCGGGCTCTCGAGCGCACGGGCGATCCGTATCCACGAGCCTGAACGGGGGTCGGAGCGGCCGGTGCCTTGACCACCCCGGACCCGGCCGGTATGCTGGTCCCTGCTGTCCCGTTCCGGTCGTACTCGCTGACTGGACGCGCGATGCAGACGACGAGCCCGCGATCCGTGGCCGGCCTCGCCGCGACGCCCCCCGGTCGGGGGGTCCGCGCGTGAGCGACCTTGCCCGCATTCTGAGCTGGACCGGAGACTGGCTGGCCGACGACGGCAGCATCCTGCTGATGACCGACTACGACGGCACGCTCACCCCGATCGTCGACGATCCGGCGGACGCGGTGCTCGCCGAGCAGACCCGCCAGGATCTGCTGCGGGTGGCGCGGTCCCCCCGTGGCTCGGTGGCGGTCATCTCCGGCCGCGCGCTCGAGGACCTGCGGACGCGGGTGGCCATTGGAGAGGCCATCTACGCGGGTTGCCACGGGCTCGAGATCGCGGGTGAGGACCTCTCGTTTTGCCACCCCGAGGCGATCGCCCAGCAGGGCATGCTCAGCGCGGTCAGCGA
>DATMMH010000277.1:0-9095 GCA_035569855.1 Candidatus Dormiibacterota bacterium | reverse complement strand
CGTCACCAAGCAGGGGACCGAGGTTCCGATCGACTACCGGATGCAGCAGAAGGGCGATCGATGGCTCGTGTACGACGTGTCGATCGAGGGCGTGAGCCTGATCAACAACTACCGAACGCAGTTCGACAAGATCATCCAGACTTCCTCGTACGCCGAGCTGGTCCGGAAGCTGAAGGCGGCCGACGTGCCCGCGCCGCCGGCGCCGCGTTCGTGAGCCGGCCGGCCGGACGCGCGGTCCTGATCGGCCTGGCGGCCGCGGTGTTGCTCGCGGCCCCGATCGCTACCTTGGGCGCAATCTCGGGCAGGGCTCACGCGGGCGCGCGGCTGGCGGGTACGGTGCTCGCGGTGGACGCCCAGACCCGAAGCCTCACCGTCGATGTCTACGGCGAGAACGGCGAGCGGAGGGCGGTCCGGGTGCAGGTGCCGGCGGACGCGCGCGTGCTGCAGTCGCAGCGCGCCGCGGCCCCGGGGGATTTCAGGGGCGCGTTCCGAGAGATCGCGATCAGCCTGGCCGACGTCCGCGCCGGGGACTTCGTGGTGATCGAGATGTCGACGGATCATCCCGAGGTCGCGAGGCTCGTGATGGTCACCTTGCGGAGGGGCGCCGGCTCCTGAGCTCCTTCCGGTCCGGGCGCCCGCGCGCGGAGACCTGATGTACCCGGCGTTGTACTCGACGGTCAAGCGGTGGGTCGTTGTCGCGAGCGTGCTGCTCGCGCTGTTCATCCTGGTCGGAGGTGGCCTCGCCATCTATTCGGCCCGCGCGCTCTCCCGCTTCGAGCGGGTGGAGGCGCGACGCTCCACGCTGCTCTACGCCGCGCCCCCGGTGCTCCGACCCGGCGTCAGCGTCGGCGCGCTCGACCTGGCCGGCATCCTCAGCCGGCTCGGCTACCGCGAGACGCGGACGCCCGGCGGCCCCGGGCAGTTCTCGCGATCGGACGACGCGTGGGAGATCACCATGGCGCCGAGCGCCGCGGGCGGCGGAACGGGTCGGCTCACCCTCTCCGTGTCGGGCGGGCGGATCACCGCGCTCCGGCAAGGGAATGCCGAGGTGCAGAGCGTGGCCCTGCCGCCCGAGCTACTGGCGAGCGCGGGCGCCGACATGGGCGAGAACATCCGCCCGATTCGGCTCGCCGACGTGGCGCCGACGCTCCGGACCGCGGTGCTCGCCACCGAGGACGAGCGGTTCTACGAGCACGGGGGCCTGGACCCGCGAGGGATCCTGCGCGCGCTCTGGAGCAACGTGCGCAAGGGGCGGGTGGCTCAGGGCGGCAGCACCATCACCCAGCAGCTCGTGAAGAGCCGGCTGCTCACTCCCGAGCGTACGCTCGGCCGCAAGATCACCGAGGCGTGGCTGTCCACCGCGCTGGAGTGGCGGTACTCCAAGGACCAGATTCTCGAGGCCTATCTCAACGAGGTCTATCTGGGCCAGTCGGGTGGTACGGCGGTGCGCGGAGTAGGCGCCGCCTCCCGCGCGTACTTCGGCAAGGAGGTCCACCAGCTCACCCTCGCCGAGTCGGCGCTGCTCGCCGGTATGATCCGGGGGCCCAACAGCTACTCGCCGGTCAGCAACCCGGATCGCGCCCGCGAGCGCCGCGACGTGGTTCTGACGCGGCTGCGCGACCTCGGCAAGATCTCGGAGGCCGACTACCGAAAGGCCAAGCGGGAGCCGGTGCGGGCTCGTTCCACCGCCGCCAACGGCCTGGTCGCCCCCTACTTCGTGGACTACGTGCGGGCCGAGCTCGAGCGTGCCGCTGACGTGGACCTGGCCGACCAGCACGGGGTCCGCGTCTACACCACCCTCGATCCGGTGCTGCAGCGCCTGGCCGAGTCCGCGGTGGTCAAGGGTCTCGACCGCCTCGAGACGAGCCGCCCGCGCCTGCGCCGTCAGGATCCGGAGGCCCGGCTCCAGGTCGCGATGGTGGTGCTCGATCCCGCCACCGGACAGGTGCGCGCCCTGGTCGGCGGCCGGGACTACCGATCCAGCCAGTTCAACCGCGCGATCCTGGCCCATCGTCAGCCCGGCTCCGCCTTCAAGCCGTTCGTGTTTCTGGCTGCGCTGACCCCGCGGAAGGACGCGCCATTCTTCACCGCCGCCTCACGGATCGAGGACGCGCCCATCACCGTGATGGTGGACGGCAAGCCGTGGAGCCCGAAGAACTACGACGGCCGCTACGAGGGGCCGGTGACAGTGCGCCACGCGCTGGAAGGCTCGCTGAACAGCGCGACGGTGCGGCTCGCGCAGACGGTGGGATTGCCCACGGTCATCGCGACCGCGCGGGCGCTCGGGGTGGAGGGAGATCTCAAGCCGGTTCCGGCGGTGAGCCTCGGCGCGTTCGAGATCACGCCGCTGCAGCTCGCGCGCGCCTACCTGCCGCTGGCCAACGGCGGGCAGGCGCCGAGCGGTGGCGTGATGGACGTGGTGACCGACGAGACCGGCCGCGCGCTCTGGACGGCGAGCCGCGAGACGAGACCGGTGGTGGGAGCCCCGGAAGCGTTCCTCCTCACCTCACTGCTGGAGGGCGTGATCAACGCGGGCACCGGTGCCTCCGCGCGTGCCCTCGGAGTACCCGGAGCCGTGGCGGGCAAGACCGGCACCACCAACGATGGCCGTGACTCGTGGTTCGTGGGCTACTCGCCGAACCTGCTCACGCTCGTGTGGGTGGGCTTCGACGACGGCGCGCCGGCCGGCCTGACCGGCGCCGAGGGCGCGCTACCGATCTGGGCCGAGTTCATGCGGGGCGCGCTCGACGTCTATCCGGCCGGGGAGTTCCCGGAGCCGCCCGGCATCACGCGCGTGAAGATCGACGTGACCACCGGGAAGCAGGCCACCGCGTACTGCCCGATCGTGGCCACCGAGGTGTTCCTTGCGGGGACCGAGCCGCCGCCCTGCGAGGAGCACGGCGGCGTGCCAGGGCAGATCGGCCGCTGGTGGGACAAGGTGTGGAACTGGTTCCGGAAGTAGCGGGAGTGCCGCCGCGACGATCAGCAGGCGAGTAGCCGGCCCCAGCGACGCAGCCGGTTCTGGATGTCTCCCATGAACAGGAAGGCGAGCCCGTCGGAGTCCTGGCGCCACACCAGGGCCGGCACGTTGAACGGCGTCCCGTCCGGCGGCCGGAAGCGGAGCTGGGCGGGCGTCCCGATATCCAGACGCTCCCGCGGTCTCACCTTGGCGCCGCGCGCCGAGATGTCCACCGTCTGGAGGAGAAAGCGGCGCTTTCCGGCCTCCACGACGACCAGCCAGGAGACGTCGGAGCGCGGGTGACGGCGTCGGTCGGCCTGTTTCGCGGTGATCATGGTCCGCCCTTGAGCAACCGACGTGCCGCCAGGACAAGCCCGATTTCCCGATTACTTAGGGGCCTGTCACCCTCCCGTCGACGGGTTCTCGTCACGTCATGACCCTGACAGTGTCGGCCTGACGCCAGCCGGTCGCCGTGCGGTCTCGCGACCGCGTGGTAGCATCGTCTGCCATGAGCGCGACGACGGCGGAAGTGGTGATCTGCGGGGCAGGCATCGGCGGCGTCGCCACGGCGTACCACCTGACCCGGCGCGGCATCACCGACGTGGTCCTGCTCGACGAGCGCCCCCCCCTGTCTCTGACCAGCGACAAGTCGGCCGAGTCCTATCGCAACTGGTGGCCGGGTCCGGGCGACGCGATGGTGGCGCTGATGAACCGCAGCATCGATCTCCTCGAGGAGCTGGCCCGCGAGAGCGACAACGTCTTCCTGATGAACCGCCGGGGCTATCTCTTCGCCACTGCGCAGCCCGAGCAGATCGAGCGCTACCTGCGCGCCGCGGAAGACGCGGGTGCGCACGGGGCCGGCCCGGTCCGCGTGCATCGCGCGCCCGGCGACGACTACCAGCCGTCTCCCGGGACGGGCTACGAAGGCCAGCCCACCGGCTCCGACGTCATCACCGACCGGAGCCTCATCCGCCGCCACTTCCCGTACCTCGCCGAGGAGACGGTGGCGCTCCTCCACGCCCGGCGTTGCGGCTGGTTCAGCGGTCAGCAGCTCGGCATGTACATGCTCGAGCGGGCGCGGGAGAAGGGCGTGCGCCTCGTCGAGGGGCGCGTGGAGCGGGTCGAGACCACCGGCGGACGCGTGAGTGGGGTGAAGGTGAGCGGCCGCGACGGGACGCGCACCGTCGCCACCCCGCGCTTCGTGAACGCGGCCGGGCCCTTCGTCAAGGACGTGGGGCGGCTTCTGGGGGTGGAGCTACCCGTGTTCTGCGAGCGGCACGCGAAGGTCGCGTTCAACGACACGCTGGGGGTGGTGCCGAGGCACGCGCCGATGATGATCTGCACGGATCCGGTCCGGCTGCCGTGGTCGGACGACGAGCGCGCGGAGCTCGCCCAGTCCGACTCCCTGCGCTACCTGCTCGACGAGATGCCCGCCGGGGTGCACGGGCGCCCCGAGGGCGGCGGGGACAGTCCGGTCATGCTCGGGGTTTGGACCTACGACGTGGAGCCGATGGAGCCGCGCTTCCCGCTCGAGTTCGATCCGGCCTTTGCCGAGATCGTGCTGCGCGGGCTCAGCCGGCTCGTGCCCGGGCTCGCGGTCTACCTCTCGCGCCTGCCGAAGTGCTTCGTGGATGGCGGCTACTACACCAAGACTCGGGAGAACCGGTTCCTCTCCGGGCCGCTCCCGGTGGAGGGCGCCTACGTGCTGGGTGCCCTCTCCGGCTACGGCATGATGTCCTCGAACGGCGCGGCGGATCTGCTCGCCGACTACATCGCGGAGCGCCCGCTGCCGCGCTACGCCGGCGCGTTCCACCCGGGCCGCTACCGGGATCCCGCCTACCGGGCGCTCCTCGACAACTGGGGCGACTCCGGGCAGCTCTAGCCGACCAGCTCCAGGAGGACGGCGGGCTACCAGTACTGCATCGCGTCGCGGAGGATGAGGTCGAGCTCGGTCGCGCCGACCGGACGGGGTGCGCCCGACAGCAGGCGCGGCTGGCGCAGGGTGCCCTCGATCAGGGCGGGGAGATCGCGCTCGCCGTAGCCGATCGCGGTGAGCCCGTTGGGGATGCCGACGTCGCGCATCAGCGAGAGCAGCGCCTGCGGCAGCGCCTCCCGCCGCTCCGCCTCGTTGAGATCGGCCACCGGCCAGCCGAGCAGCTCGGCCGCGCGCAGGTGCCGCGCGGGCGCGGTGGTGTAGGTGAATCGGAAGGCGGCGGGCGCGGTCAGGATCACCGACATGCCGTGAGGCACCAGCGGATGCCTGGTGCGATAGCCGCTCGGCACGTAGTCGCGCACCAATCCGGCGATCGGGTAGGCCACCGCGTGGGGGATGTGGACGCCCGCGTTGCCGAAGCCGATCCCTGCGTAGTTGGCGGCCAGTGCCAGGTGGAGGCGCGCTTCCACGTCGAGGCCGTTGAGCACCGCCCGCCGCAGGTAGCGGGCCGCGTACTCCATGGCCTTCTCGCACCAGATGTCGCTCGCCGGGTTGGCGCCGATGTAGGCGGGCCGGTCCGGCGGGTGATGCTTGAGCCGTGCGTCGTAGGGGCGCGTGGTGTAGGACTCGATGGCGTGGGTCAGGATGTCGGCGCCCGCGGCGGCGGTCACCTCGGGCGGCGCGGTCAGGGTGTTGAGCGGATCCACCACGCCGAGCGCGGGTCGGAGCAGCCGGTGTGACACGCCGGCCTTCACGTTCTGGTCGACGACGTGGGTGACCGCGACGGCGGTGGTCTCGCTGCCGGTGCCCGCGGTGGTCGGCACCGCGATGAGGGGACGCACCGGACCCGGCACGGGCACCCCCTTGCCGACCGGCTTGTTGATGTAGTCGAGCAGCGGCGCCGGATAGCAGGTGAGCAGGTTGGCTGCCTTGCAGGTGTCGATGGTGCTGCCGCCGCCGACCGCGATCAATCCGTCGAAGTCCTTGCTGCGCGCATACTCGCCCGCCTCCTCCATCGAGCGGTCGGTCGGCTCGACCTCCACGCCGTCCCAGACGTCGGCCTTCACGCCCTGCTCCTCGAGCAAGGCGCGCACGCGTTCGGACAGCCCCAGCTCGGCCACGTGGCGGTCGGTGAAGATCAGCGCCTTCCGGATGCCGAGGCGGGTGGCGTCGAAGCCGATCTCGTCCATGGCCCCGAGCCCGAACTTGATCGGCGAGTTCTCCATCACGAACACGGTCTCGGTCGGCAGGGTCACGCCCTTCATACGGCCTCCAGTAGGTGGCGAGAGTGGAGCGCCCTCGTCCCGGCGACGCGCCCCGATTATAGACCAGCCGCGCGGCCGGCTTGACCACCGGGCGCGCGAATCGTAGACTCGCGGCTGGTCAGTCAGGCGACCCACGGTCCGCGTGAAGGGATTGTCCCACCTGAGAGTGAACGTCGCGCTGGCGGTCATTGACCCCTTCAGCGCCCGAGACGCGGACCGAGGGCGATACGTGAAGGAGGTCGTCGCGATGGCCACCAGATCCATTCCCGCCCGTCCCTCCCTAGAATTCGACCGCAAACAGGCCCGCGCACTGCTGGAAGCCGCCCGCCGGGCCGATCCCGACGCGATGGCAAGATTGCGTGCGCATCATCCGCGGTTCGGGGCGCGGTGCGGGGCGCGCTTCCTGGCGCACTTCCGTAGCCCGGACGCGCGAATCCCCGACGTCGCGCTTCACGACGCTCAGCTCGTCATCGCTCGTGAGTACGGCTTTCCGAGCTGGCCGCGCTGGAAGCACTTCGTCGAATCTCGGCAGCTCGCGGTGAGTGAGCGCGCCGCCGAGCTGGTTCGGGCGGTCTGCCGCGGGGACATGCGTCGGGCCTCCACGCTGCTCGCGGCCGAGCCCACGCTCGAGAGCTTCGACGTCTACACCGCGTGTGCCTGCGGGGCGGCCGAGCACCTGGAGCGCCTGCTCGTGAAGGACGGCTCGCTGGCCACGCGCAAGGGCGGGCCGCTCGATCGCGAGCCGATCCTGTACGCCTGCTTCTCCCGGTTCACTCGCAGCGATCCGCGACGGGCCGCCGGCATCGTCCGGGTCGTCCGGCTGCTCCTCGAGCACGGAGCCGACGCCAACGCCCACCATATCCTCCGCGAGGGCGACGTGGCGTGGACGCAGACCTGCCTCTACGGCGCGGCGGGGATCGCCAATGACCCGACGCTCACCCGGCTGCTGCTGCACGCGGGGGCCGACGTGAACGAGCTCCAGGGGCCGCCCGAAGGAGAGATCAGCGCGGTCGGCTACGGCACCGAAGCGCTCTATCACGCCTCGGAGTTCTCGGACCTCGCCTGCCTGCGCATGCTGTTCGAGGCCAGCCCACCACCGCACCCGGGCCGGGTGTCGTACGCGCTGGCCCGGATGCTCGATTTCGAGAACCCGGGCGGGGTCGAGCTCTTCCTGCGCCACGGGGCGGATCCGAACTTCCGCATCCCATGGATGCATCACCGGACCCACCTTCATCGGGCGATCGTGTACGGACGCAGCCTTCCGATCGTCGCCATGCTCGTGGATGCCGGCGGCGACGCGAACGCGACCGACGACCTGACGATGACACCGCTCCGCTACGCTGTGCGACACGGCCGCGACGACGTGGTGGCGCTGCTGCAGCGCGCGGGGGCTGTCGTGGCCGTGGTGACCGCCGAGGATCGCGCGTCCGGCGCGGTGGCGCGAGGTGAGGCGTCGGCGGGGAGCGCGGGAGCGGTGGACCCCGACGTGCTCTGCAACGCGGCCGCCCGCAACGACGCCGGCCTGATCCGGCGTCTTCTCGCCACCGGGGCCGACCCCAATGCGCGAGGCGACGTCGACGACACCGCGCCGCTCGACTGGGCGTGCTGGCGCGGCCAGTACGAGGCGGCCCGGGCCCTCGTGGAGGGCTGCGCGGACCTGCACGCGATCAACCGCTATGGCTCGGACGCGCTGGGCACGGTCGTGCACGGGTCGATCAACTGCCAGGACCCGCTCGGGGGACCCGGCACGAAGCTCCCGGAGGAGATCACCCACGGGGACTACGCCGGGCTCGCCGAGATGCTGATCGCGGCGGGCGCTCGGCTTCCCGCTCATGTGGGTGGTAGCGAGGCGGTACAGGAAGTCCTGCGACGCCATGGTGTGCCGGATGTGGACCAGGCCGATGGAGAGTGACGCCTTGACGGCCGCGGGACCGCCCTCTAGGATCGCTCCGGAGATCCGTCATGAATCGGCGCTCGTTCATCGCGAGGATGGCCATGGCCGCGACGGCTGAGACCGTGCTGGCCGGGCGAAGCCCGGGGGTGTTCGGCTCGTCGGCGGTCGTCGGCGAGTGGTCGACCATCTCGAAGAACACGGTGAGCGATGTCCCGCTCCCGTTCCAGCCCGAGGGCAACCGGGTCAACTTCATGAAGGCGTGGAGTGGCGCGATCTGGGACGCAGCGGGGCGCCGCATGCTGGCTTTCGGCGGCGGGCACCACGACTATGCCGGCAACGAGGTCATGGCCTTCAGCCCGGACTCGGGTCTGTGGAGCGTGCTGGTCCCGCCGACTCCGGCGCCCCCGGCGGTGACGGCCGGCCCCGCAGCCTATCCGGACGGAAGCCCCGCGTCGCGACACACCTATAGTGGGATCACCTACGTGCCGTGGGTGGGTGAAGGTGGCGGGATGTTCATGTACTCGGGTTCGCACTGGAGCCTCGGCGGGTGGGGCAGCCCGGGGACGGACACCTGGATGCTCGACATCGTCGCGAAGACCTGGAAGCGTCTGGCCGACGCGCCCGGCGGGTACGTCGCCGCGATGGCGACCTGCGACCCGAGCCGGCGGACCATCTGGATCATCACCAGCCACGGGGAGCTTTGCCGGTACGACTCCGAGCGCAACCGCTGGTCGGTGGCGTCGAGCTTCCAGAATGGATCCGACGCGGGCGCCACCTTCGTGTACCATCCCGTGACGAAGCGACTCTACGCGGCCGGCCTCACGACCTTCAATCCTCCGAAGATCTTCGACCCGACGAGTTGGTTCTCGGGCCCTTCGAACTTCCCCATCACCGGGCCCGTCATGAACAAGGGGGGCCCGGTCCTGGTACCCGATCCGACGGCGCCCGTGCTCTACACGGTCGACAAAGGCGTGGTGTGGCAGGTCGACGCGCGCTCCGGCAAGGGGGTGGCGCTGCCCAGCGGTGGCGTGACGCCGACCGCCG
>DATMMH010000276.1:0-3718 GCA_035569855.1 Candidatus Dormiibacterota bacterium | reverse complement strand
GGCCACTACTACACCGAGCAGGGCGTGGACAGCGTCATCTCCGACCCCTCTCCCTTCCTGCTGCTACCCGGCCCGGCGACCATCGCGATCTGGCGGCGACAGACCTGACGCGTGATCTTCTTCGTCGCGCCCCGAGAGGATCTGGAGGGCATCACCGAGTACCTGCAGCAGGCCGGGGCCGCGGTCGGTCAACGGCTGACCACCGTGACCTATGACGACATCGTGGCCCGACGCCGGCTGGCCCTCGGAACCTACGTCTTCGCCGCGCTCGACGAGCTCACTCCGACCGAGCGGGAGATCGCGACGCGATGCTGCGAGGAGCTGCGCCGAGCGAGTCCGGGCCTCCGGCTCATCAACCGGCCCGCCGAGGTCCGGCTGCGGTACGATCTTCTCCGGACCTGCTTCGAGCGGAAGCGCAACACGTTTCGCGTTCGCCGCGCCTCGCAATTCCATCGCTGCCGGCGATTTCCGGTCTTCGTGCGACCCGAGCACGAGCACCTCGGCAGCCTGACCCCGATGCTCCACAGCCGCCGGCAGCTGGCCCGGGCCCTCGTCGAGAGCGTGCTGCGCGGGTATCGCCTTCGCGACCTGCTCGTCATCGAGTTCTGCGACACCGCGGATCCGTCGGGTGTCTACCGGATGTACTCCGCGGTCGTCGTGGGCGACCGGATCCTCCCGAAGACGCTCTTGCACAACCGCAACTGGGTCACCAAGTGGAAGGGGCGTCTCCTCGACGCCGACAAGGCTCGGGAGCAGGCCGAGTACGTGGAGGGCGATCTCCACGCCGGCTGGCTGAAGGAGACGTTCTCGCTGGCCGGGATCGGATACGGCCGGATCGACTACGGCGTGAAGGATGGCGCGCCGCAGGTCTGGGAGATCAATACCAACCCGACGCTCGTGCGCCGCACCGGAGCTCCGAGCACGATGTCCGCCGAGCAATGGACGGTGCTGGCGCCGGCCCAGGAAGCCTTCCTGCGGAGGTTCGAGGCGGCCTTCGAGGCGATCGACACCGACATCGACCCGCGCCGCACGATCCCGATCGACGTCTCGCCCACCCAGATCCGCCGGCTGCGAGCGGAGAAGCGACTCAAATCGCGGCTGCTGGCTCGAAGGACGGCGATCTCCCTGATCGCCCGGAGCCCGGGATGGCTTGTCCGCCGTCTCGCCGCCCGGTGGAGATGAAGCGCCCCCGCGAGCACGGGACTTGTCACCCGCATCCTGCTAGGATCGCGGTCGACCATGCCTGAGATCACGCCGGCCGTCCGCGCGGACCTCGCCCCAACCGGCAAGCTCCGCGCGGGGATCAACTACGGAAACTTCATTCTGGCCACGAAGGACCGCGCGACCGGCGAGTCGCGCGGTGTGGCGGTCGACCTGACGACGGAGCTCGGCCGCCGACTCGGCGTCCCCGTCGAGATCGTCGCCTACGACAGCGTCGCCGTCATGGGCGACGCGGCGCCGGCCGGTGCCTGGGACATCGCGTTCCTCGGCTCCGATCCGGCCCGCGAGGCGCTGATGAGCTTCACCGCGGCCTATCTCGAGATCGACGCGACCTACCTCGTGCCGGGCGCCTCGGCGCTTTCGACCGCGGCGGAGGTGGATCGCGAGGGCATTCGCGTCGCCGCCCCCGCCCGCGCCAACTACGAGCTGTTCTTGAGCCGGAATCTCAAGCGCGCCCGGCTCGTGTCGACGCAGGGCGGCGACGCGGCGTTCGACCTGCTCGTCGCCGGCGAGGTGGACGCGCTCGCCGGCTTGACTCAAGGACTGCTCGGCCTGGCCGAGAAACTGCCCGGCTCGCGCATCGTGGAAGGGCGCTTCCTCGGCGTTCAGCAATCCATCGCCGTGCCCAGGGGGCGCGACGCCGGCCTCGCCTATCTCCGGCGCCTCGTGGAGGACGCCAAGGCCTCCGGACTCGTCGCGCGCGCGATCGAGAAGACCGGCGCCCGCGGCGTCTCCGTCGCGCCCCCCGCGAAGTAGGCTCACCTCATCGCGGCGGCCGGACGGTCGGCTTCCGGTCGAGCGCCGGCATAGCGACGATGTGCGGCGGCCACGAGGGCATCGACGTCCTCCTCGGTGGTGTCGAACGCACACGCGATCCGGATGATGCCCTCACTGGCGGCGCCGCGACGGGAGAAGCTGTAACCCTCGGCGACCAGCGCGTCCCAGACCGGCTGGGGAAGGGTGACGAGGACGAAGTTGATCTCGGTCGGGCTCCGGAACCGCACGCCGGGAATCCTGGCCAGGCCCTCCCGGACCCGCTGGGCCATGGCATTGGCGTGGCGTGCGTTCCGGAGCCAGAGGTCGTTCTTGATGAGTGCCTCGAGCTGGACGGAGAGGAAGCGCATCTTCGAGTAGAGGTGGCCGCCGCGGCGGCGCCGATAGCGCATGGTCTGGGCCAGCTCGCGGTTGAAGAACACCACCGCCTCGGCGGTGAGCGCTCCGTTCTTGGTGGCGCCGAAGGAAAGCAGGTCGACCCCCGCCTTCCACGTGGCCTCGGCCGGCGTGCAGCCGAGGCGGGCGATCGCGTTGGCCAGGCGCGCGCCGTCCATGTGCATCCACAGGCGCCGCGCGCGAGCCGCCTCGGCGATGCCGCGAACCTCGGCGAGCGTGTACACCGTGCTCGCCTCGGTGCCCTGGGTGATGCTGACCGCCCGCGGCGGCACCTCGGTGGCGGGACGCGCCATGGCCTCCTCGACCATCCGGGTCAGATCGGCCACCGAGATCTTTCCGTCCACGCTCGGTACCGGGATCGTGCGGGCGTTGCCCCCCGACCAGAACTCGGGCCCGCCGCACTCGCTCCCGTGCAGGTGACCGGCCTCGGACAGATAGATGGCTCCGTAGGGCGCGGCGACGATCGACGCGCAGAGCCCGTTGGCCGCGGTCCCGGTTCCCACCGGATAGACCTCGACCTCGGTCTCGAACAGCTCCGCGAAGCGGGCCTGGAGTCCCTCGGTGACCGGGTCGGCGCCGTACGGCGCGGTGTCCCCGGCGTTGGCGGCGACGAGCGCCTCCAGGATCTCGGGGGCGGCGCCGGACACGTTGTCGCTGTAGAAGTTCTTCTTCACGCTCACGGAGGCCTCCTTGGCCCGATCGGCTTCGGGTGTCGACGCCGCGTCGGCCACGCCGCCACGGCGAATCCACCATAGGCGAGGCCACGCCGCGCGGCAAGCGCCACCCTGCCACGCGCTGGAGTATGATCCGCAGGAGCGCGGCGCTCGCGCCGGGCCGCTCGAGACGTCCAACGAACCGACGGGGAGGGGAGAATGTCACGACTCGTGGCGGCCGGTACGGTGTTCGCATTCCTCATCGCGGGTATCGCGATGGGATCCGGGGCCCAGGGGCTGGTCGGCCTGCAGAAACTGTCGGCGCCGCTGGCCAACGAGCTGGTGGGTGAATCGGTCGCCCAGTGCGCGTTGAAGGGGTACGCGGTGACCGCGGTCGTCGTCGATCTCGACGGGGTGCGCCAGGCGATGCTGCGGGGAAACGGGGCGCCCATCCACACGCTCGACAACGCCTTCTACAAGGCGTACTCCGCGGCCTCCTTGACCCTGGCGCGCAAGGAGGACAGCACCAAGGCCGTCGCCGATCGGATGGCCAAGAGTCCCGCGACCACGGTGCCGCAGACGCCGCTGCCCAACGTCACGTATGCGGTCGGCGGCGTCACGATCATGGCGGCCGGCACGCCCATCGGCGCGATCGGCGTGAGCGGCGCGCCGGG
>DATMMH010000275.1:0-5544 GCA_035569855.1 Candidatus Dormiibacterota bacterium | reverse complement strand
CCAGCGCCGCGGTGGCGCCGTCGCCCGCCGCGGTGATGAGCTGGCGCGCGGATTCGGCCCGCACGTCGCCCGCGGCGAGAATGCCGGGCACGCGGGTCCGCATCCGGAGATCGGTGACGATCTGGCCGCTCGCCTCGAGCGGCACGAGCCCGCCCAGGAACTCGGTGTTGGGCGTGAGCCCCGCGTAGACGAAGACTCCGCTCGCGGCCAGCGTGGTCGCCTTGCCGGTGGCGAGGTCCTCGACCTGCACCCGCTCGACGCCGTCGTTGCCTTCGATGGCGCGCAGCGCGCTGTTCCACTTGAAGGAGAGCTTGGGCTCGCTCCGCGCGCGCTCCTGCAGGCTCGCGCAGGCCCGCAGCGCGTCGCGGCGGTGCAGGACGGTGACCGCCGAGGCGTACTGGGTGAGGTGGAGGGCTTCGTCCACCGCGGCGTCGCCGCCGCCCACCACCACCACCGGCTTCTGCATGAAGAAGGAGCCGTCGCACGAGGCGCAGTGCGAGACCCCGCGCCCCACGAACTGCTCCTCGCCGGGAATGCCGAGCCGGGTGAAGCGCGACCCGCTGGCCACGATCAGGGTACGGGTCTCGTGCGAGCCGCCGTCCGTCTCGACGATCTTCACGTCCCCGTCGAGCCGGACGGCGGTCACCTCGTTCATCGCGACCTGGAGCCCGGCCGCGGTCGCCTGCTCCTGGAGCAGGGGCCCCAGGGTGTAGCCGGCCACCGCTTGCGGGAAGCCGGGGTAGTTCGTGATGTGCTCGCAGTTGAGCACCTGGCCACCCGCCGAGAACTTCTCGAGCAGGAGCGCGCGGCAGCGGTCGCGGGCGGCAAAGATACCGGCCGCGTATCCCGCCGCCCCGCCGCCGATGATCAGGACGTCGAGGATGCCCGCCATGCGGCTCCTAGATCTGCTTCAGCATCGTGTCGGCGTCGCTGACCTCGAACTTGCCGGGCTGCTCCACGTTCAGCGACTTCACCACCCCGTTGTCCACCAGCATCGAGTAGCGCTGCGAGCGCACCCCCATGCCGCGGGCGGTGAGATCCATCTCGAGGCCCAGCGCCTTGGTGAGCGCGGCGCTTCCGTCGGCCATCATGCGCACCTTGCCGCCGCTCTTCTGGTCCTTGGCCCACGCGCCCATGACGAAGGCGTCGTTGACCGACACGCACCATACCTCGTCGACGCCCTTGCCCTTGAGCTTGTCGAAGTTGGCCACGTAGCTCGGGACGTGCTTGGCCGAGCAGGTGGGGGTGAAGGCCCCGGGCAGTCCGAAGACCACGATCTTCTTTCCCTTGGTCAGGTCCGCCACCTGGAACGCGTTGGGGCCGACGGTGCAGCCCGGGGTCTCCTGCTCGATGAACTCCGTGAGTGTACCGTCCGGTAGACGGTCACCGACCTTGATCGGCATGGGTCTCCTCCTCCTTGGCAAGAAAATGTGAGCGTGGCCGCCCGTTCGCGCGATTCAGCGGGCGGCGGCTAGGGTACCACAGCAGGCCGGGCGACGCCCGGCGGGGGCGGGAGCTCATCCAACCCCGCGTTTCCGCAGCTCTTGCCGGCGCGGGGTGCGGGCTTGACGGGCCGGCGCCAGCTGCGGGCGCACCGGGGCGAAGTGGGCCAGGAGTCTCAGGCGGACCGTCCGCGAGATCGTCCCGTGGGTGGCGCGGAGGAGCGCGTTCCGGCCGATCCCGACGAGGGCCGCCTTCTCGTCTAGCGAGGCACCCGGCTCGGCCAGGTAGATCTGGACGAGCCGGGCCAGCTGCAGGCTCGACAGCAAGGGGGGGGCATGGTAGGCGCTCTCGTCTGCCGCGGTGCGGCAATCCGGCGAAGGTCGGGCGCGTGCGACGCTGCGGCGCTCCCGGCTGGCCGCCGCCGGCGAGCTTGAGTTAGATTCGGCCCAGATGAAGCCCAAGCTGCGGGTGTGGGTCACGTTCGGCGAGGACCTCAAGTTCGGGGATGGGCGCGCCCGTCTGCTCGAGCTGATCGACGAGCGCGGCTCGCTCAAGAAGGCGGCCCAGGAGCTCGAGATGTCCTACCGCAACGCGTGGGGCTACCTGCGCGATCTCGAAGAAGCGGCCGGCTTCAAGTTCGTCGAGCGCGTGCCGGGGGGCGGGCCCGAGAGCGGCATGCGGCTCACCAAGGCCGGCAAGCGCTTCCTCGAGCGCTACCAGAAGTTCCGGAGCGGCCTCGACGAGGCGGCCCGGCGGCAGTTCGACCGCGCCTTCGGGGCGTGACCGTCGAGCCGAAGTACCTCTACCTGACGACGATCGGCCGGCGCAGCGGGCGGCCGCGACGGATCGAGATCTGGTTCACCCGCCACGCGGGCCGCTACTACCTGGTTGCCGAGCACCGGCTGAAAGCCCGGTGGGTTCAGAACCTGCTCCTCAATCCGATCGTGCGGGCGAAGGTGGGCGCGCGGCGCTTCACGGGCCGCGCCCGTGTGGTGGACCATCGACGTGAGCCTGTGCTCGTCGCGGCCGTCCGCCGGCTATCGGAGGCCAAGTACGGCTGGGGCGACGGGCTCGTGGTCGAGATCGCGCCGTCGCGTCGCGCGGCCAAGTCCGGCGCCTAGCGCTTCTCCACCACCTCGATCAGCGCGCCGTCGGGACGCGGCGGCGCGACCACGCCGATGACCGCGGCCCTGGTATCACCGACCTCGCGGAGCGCCCGCAGGAGCGGCTCGCCGCGCTCCGCGGGAATCCCGAGCAGCAGCCCGCCCGACGTCTGCGGATCGAAGAGCAGGTCGAGGGCGGGCCGGCGCGCCGTCGCCTCGTCCACCCACATCGCACGCCGGGCCTTGGCGTTCTCGGGATGGGCCGTGCTCCGCACTCCGCGGCCGAGCAGCGAGAGCGCGCCGGGCAGCGCCGGCACCGCGTCGAGGTCGAGCACCGCGGAGGCCTTGCTCGCGCGCAGCATCGTCCCGAGGTGGCCGGCCAGGCCGAAGCCCGTGACGTCGGTCGCCGCCGAGGGCCGAAACGGCCCGGCCGCCCGCGCGGCGTGGCGGTTGGAGCGGAGCATGGAGGCGCAGGCCGCCTCGATCCACTCGCCACGCGCGATGCCGCGCATGTCGGCTTGCAGGAGCACGCCGGTGCCGAGCGGCTTGGTGAGCACGAGGTGGTCGCCCGGGGCGAGGCCGCCGATGCGGATGAGCGCGTTCGCGGAAGTCGCCACGCCCCAGACCGCGAAGCCCACCACCAGCTCGGGCCCGGTCGTGGTGTGGCCGCCCACGAGGGCGACCGTGTCCGTCACGAGGCCGGCGCGCGCGCCGGCCATCACCTGGTAGAGCGTCTCCTCGGCGCGCGCGGGCTCGTCGTCGGGCACCGTGACCTGGGCCAGGGCGAAGCGCGGTGCCACGCCCTTGGCCCAGAGGTCGCTGATGGCGTTGACCGCGGCGACCCGCCCGACCAGGTAGGGATCGTCGGCGAAGGCGCGGAAGGAGTCGACCGTGGCGGCCACGATCTCGCCACGCTCGATCTCGACCGCGGCGGCGTCGTCGGGCTGCGCCAGACCCAGGATGACGCCCGGGTCGCTCGTGGGCCCGAGCCGCTCGAGCGCGCGGGTCAGCGCGGATTCGCCGACCTTGGCCGCGCAGCCGCCGCACCGCATCTCGCCGTGGGGCATCTGGGAAGCCGCGAAGTCGGGCGTCACCGCGTCGTCGGGCCCGAGGACCTGGAAGCGGCGCACGAACCGGCGGTCGATCCAGTTTTTCAATGAGAAGAGGGCGGTTGCTTCGGCGGAGACGCCCCACTTGGTGCCGATCGCGTGGCCGTCGCCCAGGTTCAGCAGCGAGAGGAAGTCGCGCTGCGGTCGATACGCGCGGAGCCGTCCACCGCGCGCCCGGGCCATCAGGTTGTGGGCCAGCACCGGCCCCTGGCGGACCGCGTAGACGCCGGCCTTGGCCAGCGCGGGGCCCGCCGTCCAGGCCGCACAGTCGCCGACCGCGAACACGTCGTCGTAACCCGTGCACTGGAGCGTGGGCCGGATCTTCGCGAAGCCCCGCTCGTCCGTCTCGATCCCGGAGCCCGCGAAGATCGGCAGCGCCGCCGCGCCGGCCACCCACACCACGGCGTCGGCCGGGATGCGCTCGCCGCCCGTCAGGTACACCGCGTCGGGCGCGACCCGCTCGACGCGCGCGCCGCCGCGGATCGCGATGTCGCGGGCGCCGGCCGCGGCCTCGACGCGCCGGGCCGCGCTCGCGGCATAACCCGGTAGGACGCGGGGCTCCGCCTCGAGCAGGAGCACGTGGACGCGGCCCCCTCGGTCGCGCCCGAGACGCGCGGCGAGAGCGAACGTGACCTCCACGCCGCCTGCGCCCGCGCCGACCACTACCACGCGGAAGGGCTCGCGGCGGTCTCGGCCCCGGGCGGCGGCGAGCACCTCGTCCACCCGGCGAACGAAGCCGCCGATGGGCCGCGTAGGGATCGTGTGCTCGCGCGCGCCCGGGACCTCGAGCCCCGCGACGGTGGAGCCCACGTCGAACGAGACGGTGTCGTACACGATGGGCGGGCGGCCTTCGAGGAGGATCCGGCGCGCGGTCGGGTCGAGGCCGGTCGCGGGCGCGACGATGCAGCGGGCGCCCGCTCGCAGCGCCAGCGGCCTCACGTCAATCTCCAGATCGTCTCGCGCATACTGGCCGGCCACGAAGCCCGGCACCATGCCCGAGTACACCGCGATCGGCCGATCCACGACGAGGGTGAGGCGCGCTCCGGCTACCGGAGCCATGGCCCAGCGCTTGAGCACCTGGATGTGGGCGTGGCCGCCGCCCACCAGGACCAGGTCGTGCCGGATGCTAGGAGCGGACGGCGAGCGCATGGCCCGTCCGCGGGAGAGCGGCTACGACAGGTCGACCCAGACGGTCTTGACCTCGGTGTAGTTGTCGAGGCCGACCGACCCCATCTCGCGGCCGAAGCCCGATTCCTTGAAGCCGCCGAACGGCAGCGCCGCGTCGAAGAGGTTGTAGGCATTGACCCACACCGTACCCGCCCGGATCGCCTTGGCCGCCTTCAGCGCCTTGGAGACGTCTCGAGTCCACACGGCCGCGGCCAGCCCGTAACTGGTGTGGTTGCCCTGGGCGATGCCGTCCTCCACCGAGCGGAAGGGGATCACCGAGAGCACCGGGCCGAAGATTTCTTCCCGGGCGATCTTCATCTCGTTGGTGACGCCGTCGAAGATGGTGGGCTGGATGAAGTAGCCCTTGCCGGTGCCGACGTCGGCCCGGCCGCCGCCCGCCACCACGCGCGCCCCTTCCTGCTTGCCGGACTCGATGTAGGACAGCACGGTCTCCATCTGGCCCTTCGACACCACCGGCCCCATGCGGGTGGCCTTGTCCATCGGATCGCCGACCTTGAGGCTCTTGACCCGGTCGGTGAGCTTGGACATGAACTGATCGTGGATTCCGTCTTCCAGGAAGAGCCGCGAGCCGGCGGCGCACACCTCGCCCTTGTTGTAGAAGATGCCGGTGAGCGCCCCGCGCACCGCCGCGTCCATGTCCGCGTCGGCGAACACGATGTTGGGCGACTTGCCGCCCAGCTCGAGCGAGAGGCGCTTGAGCG
>DATMMH010000274.1:0-6393 GCA_035569855.1 Candidatus Dormiibacterota bacterium | reverse complement strand
GGGGTCAAGCAGTTCATCCTGGTGGGCGGGCCGACCCAGCTCGCGGCGGCCAAGGCGTCGAAGATCATGCTGTGGGACGCGTGGCCGCCGATGCGCAAGACCCAGGCCGACGAGCTCGGCCGCACGCGCACCGACGTCGAGATCTACCAAGCGCCGATCAACACCGTGTTCTTCGTCTATCTCAACGCCAAGAAGCCGCCCTTCGACAATCCGGACATGCGCCGGGCCGTCAACCTGGCCATCGACCGGCAGGAGCTGGTGGCCAAGTCGCTCGAGGGCGCGGGCGTGCCGTGCGCGATCCTCGACCCGAAGCTCGTGGGCGACTTCGCCCTGCCGCTCGACGAGGTGGCCAAGGCGCCCGGGTGCCGCCAGCCCAAGGACGTCGACATCGCCGAGGCGAAGAAGCTCGTGGAGAAGCACTACCCGGGCGGCCTGGACGTGGAGGTCGCGGTCCGCCAGGTCGGCAACTACGTCGACCGCGGCCAGCTCGTGATCGCCCAGCTTCGCAAGATCGGCCTGCGCGGGACCATGAAGACCCACGAGAGCGCGGCGGGCTACGCCGCCTTCGGCAAGGGCGACTTCACGATCATCGCCAGCCAGGACCGGGCGATGGACATCAACGAGCCGAGCGGAGTTTTCCACATCTCCTACACCGCCGACTCGGGGAGCAACTACGGGCAGTACGGCGACCCCAAGGTGGACGAGCTGAGCGAGCGCGCGCTCAAGGAGACCAACCGCGAGAAGCGCAAGCTGGCCTACTGGGAGCTGCAGCGCCACCTGCTCGCCCGGGGCGACCACGCCTCGATCGCGGTCGGGTGGGTGGAGGGCTGGTTCTTCAAGGACAAGAAGCTTCGCAACTACAAGCCCGGGCTCACCACCTACGACAACAACACCTTCATGAAGGTGTGGATCGCCCCATGACCTTCGACGACCCGCGCGTCCAGCGATTCCTCGACACGAAAGACATCATCCTGCTCGCCACCCTCAATCCCGACGGCGCCCCGCTCATCACCGTGATGTGGTTCCTCCACGATCCCGCCGCCCTCACCCTGATCAGCGTCGACGGGCTGCAGAAGGTGCGAAACCTCCGCCGCGATCCGCGCCTGCACCTGGTGGCGGAGAGCGGCGCGCGAGGCGACGAGATCAAGGGGGTGGCGATCCGCGGTCGCGCCGAGTTCCTCGACGACACCGCGGACCGGCGGCGGCTCGTCACCCGCATTGTCGACAAGTATCACCCCCACCTCGAGGGGTACTGGGGCGGGCGGGCCATCCCGGCGGATCGCGTGATGTTCCGCGTGGTGCCCCGGCAGGTGCGCACCTGGGGTCTGGACTGACCGCGGGGCGATGCGCGCGGCCATCGAGCGGGTGATCGACGCGCCGGCCGAGCGCCTCGGCGCGCTGCTCGCGGAGAGCGAGCGGCAGGGCTTCCGGTTCGTCCGCCGCCTCGTGGAGGAGTGGGAGAGCGGCGCCAACCGCTTCGACCGCCCGGGCGAAGTCCTCTTCGTGGCGCGGGTCGGCGACGAGCTGGTCGGGGTGTGCGGGCTGAACGTGGATCCGCACGCGGGCGACCCCGCGATCGGCCGGGTGCGCCACCTCTACGTGCGGGTCTCGCACCGGCGCAGCGGCATCGGCGAGCAGCTCGTGGCCGACATGGTCGCGGCCGCCCGCGGCCGGTTCACCCGCCTGCACCTGCGCACCACGAACCTCACCGCGGCGCGCCTCTACGAGCGCTTCGGGTTTCACCGCACCGGCGAGGGCCGCGACCGCACCCACGTGCTGGACGTGGGCACCCCGGCCGCCGCGCTGCTCGAGCAGACCTGCGCCGCGTTCAACGCGCGCGACGTCGACGCGGTCCTGGCCCTGATGCACGGCGACGTGGACTGGCCCAACGGCATGGAGGGCGGCCGCGTCCACGGCCACCGCGCGGTGCGCGAGTATTGGACGCGGCAGTGGGGCTCGATCGATCCGCGCGTCGAGCCGCGCGCCTTCACCACCGAGGCGGACGGCCGGATCGCGGTGGACGTGCGGCAGATGGTCCGTGACCGGGCCGGCGCGCTCCTCAAGGACGAGATGGTGCAGCACGTGTACCGCATCGAGGGGGGACTGATCCGCTCGATGGAGATTCGCCCCGCTCCCTGAGCCGCTCGGCTGCGGATCAGCCGCGGATCAGCAGCACCAGGCCCGAGACGAACAGCACCGCGAAGACGACCCGCCGGAAGCGCACGCGATCGAGCCGGGTGAAGAGAAGCATGCCGGCGGCGAGGCCGACCACCGCGGGCACCGCGTAGAGCCAGGTGAGGCGCCACACCTCGCGGTCGAGGAGGCCGGCCCACCAGTAGCCGATCAGGATGACCGCCTGGTTGACGATGAGGAAGGCCTGGACGTTGGCCTTCACGGTGCGCGCGCTCCAGTCCTGGGCCGCCGCGTAGAGGATGACCGGGGGGCCGGGTGTACCGATCGCGCCGCCCAGCAGGCCCGCGATGAGGCCGGCGGCCAGACCCCAGCTCCGGCCGCGGAGCTGCGGATAGAGCCCGACCCACTCGAGCCCCACGATGACCAGCAGCATCAGGCCGATGAGCCGGGTCAAGGTGGTGGGCGGGAGCACGGCGAGGAGCCAGACGCCGGCCGGCGTCGCCGCCACCGAGCCCACCACCAGCTCCACCATGCCGTGGAGCGTGAAGTCGCGGCGCAGCGGCAGGAAGATGATCACGGTGAAGACGGTCGCGTAGAGGGTCATCAGCACGATCGCGTCGGCGGGCGACATGAGCAGCGGCAGGAAGGCGAGCGACACCAGCCCGATGCCGAAGCCGGCGAGCCCCTGGACGAAGCAGGCCGCCGCGATGACCGCCGCGCCCACCAGCCAGGCCAGGGACAGCGAGGCGAAGGGCAACGAGGGCGCGCCTAGAACTTGGTCGGCCTCATCGAGCTGTCGGCTAGTACGAAGGTCGGCATCCAGCCGCTCCGCGATCCACCGTGTTAGGTGGACGGTGGTTTGAGAAGGCGGGCGCCGTCACACCGCCGGTTCCCGGAACGATGGTGTAGGTCGTCTCTTCTTTGTTCTGTCGAATAAATAAAATCTTGCAATTGTGCCCGCCATTTTTCTGGCAAGCCGCTACCGCCATCCTCTCGGCTGTCTCTTTAGAGGCACTGTAGTACTGACCAACCGGCCCACAATGAGGTGCTGGAACAGTCGGATCGGTGGCCAAAGCTATCCACGCACCGTCACCGTGCAACCCCGTTCTCAACAGGCTGCAATCGGAACGCTCAACTTGACAGTTTTGGAGCGCTTTTGATTGGGCTACTTCCAGTGAGCGTTCGCCGAATTGCCATCCCCAAACAATTGTTCCATCGGACCTGCATCCGACCGCCAAAGCCCCTTCCGCCCAGGCTTGCGTAGCCAAGGCCAAATAGGCTGCTACCATTGCTCGCAGGGCTTTCTTGAGCATGTCGAAGTTTAGTCCAAGTCCTGAAGCTCCCTCAAGACCACGTCCTCGCTCCCTCGCGTTGCTGAACTGGAGCGGGGCATTGTAGCAGCCCCTCGCCATTCCGGAAGCGCTTGGGTACACTGCTGTCGGCGACGAACACCCCACGCATCGGAGGCGGCCCGCGATGAAGCATCACCAGGTCTCCCGTACCGAGCTCACGCCGGTGAGCTTCCTCGTCCGCAGCGCCTACGTCTTTCCCGACAAGACGGCGGTGGTGCACGGGACGCGGCGCTACACCTACCGGCAGCTCGGCGAGCGGGTGAACCGGCTGGCCTCGGCCCTCCGCGCGGCGGGCATGCGGAAGCACGATCGCGTGGCGTTCCTCTGCCCCAACGTCCCCGCGATGCTGGAGGCCCACTACGGCGTGCCCGCCGCGGGCGGGGTCCTGGTGGCGATCAACACGCGGCTCTCCTCCGACGAGATCGGCTACATCCTCCAGCACTCCGGCTCGACCTTCCTCTTCGTGGACGCGGAGCTCGAGGGCCTGATCAAGCCGCTCGACCTCGCCGCGCTGACCGTCGTGCGGATCGACGACACCGGCGCCCCCGGCGATCCCTACGAGGAGTTCCTCGCCGGGGGGTCGCCCGCGCCGGTCGAGAGCTGGCTGGAGGACGAGGAGGAGACGATCTCGATCAACTACACCTCGGGCACCACCGGCCGGCCCAAGGGGGTCATGTACTCGCACCGCGGGGTGTGGGTGAACGCGATCGGCGAGGTCGTCGAGACCGCGATGAGCTTCGACACGACCTACCTCTGGACCCTGCCCATGTTCCACTGCAACGGCTGGTGCTTCACGTGGGCGGTCACCGCGGTGGCCGGTACGCACGTGTGCCTGCGGAAGGTGGAGCCGGGGCGCATCTGGGAGCTGATCGACTCGGAGGGGATCACCCACTACAACGGGGCCCCCACCGTGCAGATCGGGGTGGTGAACGACCCGAAGGCCCACAAGCTGGCGCGACCGGTGACGGTGACGGTGGCGGGCGCGCCGCCCTCGCCGACGCTGCTCGGCAAGCTCAAGGAGCTCGGCTTCAAGCCGGTGCACGTCTACGGCCTCACCGAGACCTACGGCCCCCACACCGTCTGCGGCTGGCACGCGGAGTGGGACGCGCTCCCCGCCGAGGAGCAGGCGCGCCTCGCCGCGCGGCAGGGGCAGGGCTACGCGCTCTTCGACCTCGTACGGGTGGTGGACGGGGAGATGCGCGACGTGCCGCGCGACGGCGAGACCCTGGGCGAGGTGATCATGATCGGCAACAACGTGGCCAAGGGCTACTACGAGCAGCCGGACGCGACCGCGGAGGCCTTCCGGGGCGGCTGGTTCCACTCGGGCGACATCGGGGTGTGGCATCCCGACGGGTACGTGGAGCTGCGGGACCGCAAGAAGGACATCATCATCTCGGGGGGCGAGAACATCTCCACCATCGAGGTCGAGCAGTGCGTGGCCCGGCACCCCGCGGTGATGGAGTGCGCAGTCGTCGCCATCCCCGATGAAAAATGGGGCGAGCGACCCAAGGCCTTCGTGACCTTGAAGCCGGGCCAGCACGCGACCGAGGGCGAGATCATCGAGTTCTGCAAGCGGCACATCGCGAGCTTCAAGGCTCCCGCCGCGGTCGCGTTCGGCGAGCTGCCCAAGACCTCCACCGGCAAGATCCAGAAGTTCGTCCTGCGCGATCGGGAGTGGTCGGGCCGCGCCAAGCGGATCAACTAGCCTCGATGCGCGTCGGCATCCTCGACCAATCCCCGGTGCGGAGCGGGGGCACGCCCGCCGACGCGGTCCACGAGACGCTCGAGCTGGCTCGCGCGGCCGACCGCTGGGGCTTCCATCGCTACTGGCTCGCCGAGCACCACTCGACCCCGGGCCTGGCCGGCGCGAGCCCCGAGGTGCTGATCGCGCAGGTCGCCGCGGTGACGAGCCGCATCCGGGTGGGCTCGGGCGGGGTCATGCTCCCGCACTACAGCGCGCTCAAGGTGGCCGAGCAGTTCCGGATGCTCGAGACCCTCCATCCCGGGCGCATCGATCTCGGCATCGGGCGGGCCCCGGGCAGCGACCAGCGCACCGCGCGCATCCTGCGCTACGGCGCGGGCACCCTCGGCATCGAGCACTACCCGCGGCAGATCCAGGATCTGGTCGCCTTCCTGCACGACGACCTGGCCGCCGAGCACCCGTGGCGCGGCGTGCACGCGATGCCGTCGGGCCCGAGCGTGCCCGAGCTGTGGCTCCTGGGCTCGAGCGACGAGAGTGGGCTCCTGGCCGCGCAGCTCGGCCAGGCGTTCTGCTTCGCCCACTTCATCAACGAGCAAGGAGGGGCCGAGGTGACGCGCGCCTATCGCGCGCGCTTCTGCCCGTCGCCCGACCTGCCCGCGCCGCGCAGCAGCGTGGCGGTCTTCGCGGTCTGCGCGGAGACGGAAGACGAGGCGCGGCGCCTCGCGCGGAGCCGCGATCTCTTCATCGTGCGCCTGTACACCGGCCGGCCGGCCCCGTACCCCTCGGTGGAGGAGGCGGAGCGCTATCCCTACAACGCCCAGGAGCTGGCCATCGCCCAGCACGCGGCCCGCCGCAGCGTGGTGGGCACGCCCGACCAGGTGCGCGAGCGGCTTGTCGCCATGGCCGCCGACTACCAGGCCGACGAGCTGGTGGTGGTCACGATCACCCACGACTTCAAGGCGCGGCTGCGCTCCTACGAGCTGCTCGCGGCGGCGTTCGAGCTGCCCGGCGCCACCGCCCCCGAGGAGATGACCCCATGAGCTGGCGCCTGTCGCTGCACACGTGGACGCTCGACACCACTCCGCTCGCCGAGGCGCTCGGCATCATCAAGCGGACCGGCTGGGACGCGGTCGAGCTGCGCCGCCTCGACTTCGAGCGGGCCGCCCAGGCCGGCCAGTCCCCCGACCAGGTGCTGGCCCTGGTCCG
>DATMMH010000273.1:0-2863 GCA_035569855.1 Candidatus Dormiibacterota bacterium | reverse complement strand
GGGGCTTCCCGCCGCGCTCCTGCAGGTGGACCATCCCCAGCAGGCCCTGATCCGGCTCCTCGAGCTCTTCAATCCCGAGCCGGCGGTTGAGCCCGGGGTCCATCCGAGTGCAGCGGTGGCCGAGGGCGCGCGGATCCACCGGGCCGCCTCGGTAGGCGCGCTCGCCGTGGTGGAGGAGGGGGCGGTGATCGGCCCGCGAAGTCGAGTGGGCGCGCTCTCCTTCGTCGGTGCCCGCGCCGTGCTCGGTGAGGACGTTCGGCTGCATCCCCGCGTCGTGATCCACGATGGGGTGCGAGTCGGCAACCGTGTAATCATCCACTCCGGCGCGGTTTTGGGTGCCGACGGCTTCGGCTATGCTTTCGATGGGCGGGTGCATCGAAAAATCCCGCAGGTCGGCGGCCTCCGCATCGAGGACGACGTGGAGATCGGCGCCAACTCGGCCATCGACCGGGCGACTCTGGGCGAGACGCTGGTCCGGCGCGGGACCAAGATCGACAACCTCGTCCAGGTAGGGCACAACTGTGACGTGGGCGAGGATGTGATCCTGGTCTCTCAGGTGGGCATATCCGGCTCCTGCCGGATCGGCAACCGTGCGGTGCTCGCCGGACAGGTGGGCGTCGCCGATCACGTGACCATCGGGGCGGGAGCCATCCTCACCGCGAAGTCCGGCGTCCCCAACGACGTTCCGGCCGGAGAAGTGTGGAGCGGCATCCCCAGCCGGCCGACCGGAGAGACCAAGCGGATCTGGGCGGGCGAGAGCCAGCTCCCCGAGCTGATCAAGCGGGTCCGCGCGCTCGAGAAGCGCGTGCGTGAGCTGGAGGAGCGCCGGGCGTGATCCACCCCACCGCGGTGATCGATCCTCGCGCCGACCTGGCGCCGGACGTCTCCGTCGGGCCCTACTCGATCATCGGCCCGCAGGTGAGCCTCGCGGCGGGAGCCGAGGTCGGCGCCCACGTGGTACTCGAGGGGCGCGTGCGCGTCGGCGCGCGGGTCCGCGTCGGCCACGGCGCGATCATCGGCGGGTTGCCCCAGGACCTCAAGTTCCGCGACGGCACGCCGGTGGGGGTGAGTCTCGGCGACGACACCGTGGTGCGGGAGTACGTGACGATCCATCGCGCCACCCACGAGGGACACGACACCGTCGTGGGCCGCCACTGCCTCGTCATGGCCTCGAGCCACATCGCGCACGACTGCGTGCTCGGCGACCACATCATCATCATCAACTACGCCGGGCTCACCGGGCACATCACGGTGGAGGATCGGGTGACGATCGGCGGCCACACCGGGATCCATCCGTTCAGCCGGATCGGCACCTACGCCTACATCGGGGGCTGCTCCAAGGTCACCCAGGACGTGCCCCCCTTCGTCGTGGTGGACGGTATGCCCGCCACCGCCCGGTCGGTCAACGTGGTGGGCATGCGCCGGGGCGGCATCAATGCGGACTCGCGCCGTCAAGTACAGACCGCCTTCCGGCTCCTCTACCGCTCGGGGCTCGCTCCGGGGGCGGCGGTGCGACGGGTGAAGGAGGAGCTGGGTGAGCATCCGCTGGTGGCGCGGCTCGTCGAGTTCGTGGAAGGCTCCAAGCGCGGGATCGTGCCCGGCTTCGACCGGTCGGGCCGGACGCGGAGCGAGGCGATCGAGGAGGGTATCTCGTGATACACGCGGGCGAGTCCAAGATCCGCGGCGCGGTGGTGGGAGCCGGCCACATGGGCCAGTACCACATCCTGGCCCTGGCGGAGATCTGGGGCGTGGAGCTGGTGGGAGTGGTGGACTCCGACTTCGCGAAGGCGGAGCGGGTGGCCGCGCCCTACGGCGCGCGCGCCTTCCGTGACCATCGCGAGCTGGCGGGGCTGGTGGACTTCGCGACGGTGGCGGTGCCCACCGAGCAGCACTTCGACGTGGCGCGCGATCTCCTCGAAACCGGCGCGCACGTGCTGGTCGAGAAGCCGATGACCTCCACCCTCGAGCAGGCCAAGGAGCTGTTCCGGATCGCCCGCCAGCAGAACCGCGTCCTCCACGTCGGGCACGTCGAGCGGTTCAACGGCGCGGTGCAGGAGCTGCGCAAGATCGTGGAGCAGCCCATCCTGATCGAGTCGCGACGCCTCGGTCCCTTCGTGCCGCGCGTGCAGAGCGACTCGGTGGTGATGGATCTCATGATCCACGACATCGACATCGTGCTGGGCCTCGTCAACGGGGAGCCGCGCAAGATGACCGCGGTGGGCTCGTCGGTCCAGTCGCACGTCACCGACGTGGCCACCGTGCAGCTCGTCTTCGACACCGGGGCCATGGCCACCATCACGGCCAGCCGCGCCACCGAGGAGAAGATCCGCACGCTCGCCATCACCCAGCCCGACGCCTACATCGTGCTCGACTACTCGCACCAGGACATTCAGATCCATCGTCGGGCCGCGCAGGAGTACACGCTCAACCGCGAGTCGATCCGCTACCGGCAGGCGTCCTTTGTGGAGCATCTTCTGGTCCACAAGGACAATCCCTTGAAGCTGGAGATCCGCCACCTGATCTCGGCCGCCCGGGCCGCCGACAGCACCGGCCAGGCGGACCTGCCCGAGGCGGACGATCTGCGATCGCTGGCCGTCGCGCTGGAGATCGAGCGGATGATCCGCGAGGGTCGGGGCGAGACCGCCTGGCCGGAGGATCTTCCGTGGAGCGTTCCCTCGGCCTGATCGCGGGTGCCGGGACTCTTCCGGGCCGCGCCGCCGCCGAAGCCAAGCGTCGCGGATGGCGGGTTGCCGCCTTCGCCTTCGAGGATGCCCCCGGCCTCGCCGAGGCCGCGGACGAGGTCGTCCCGTCCACGATCACCGACATCCAGGCCACCCTCGCTGGGCTCGCGGCCCGTGGGGTG
>DATMMH010000272.1:0-14134 GCA_035569855.1 Candidatus Dormiibacterota bacterium | reverse complement strand
CTGCCGGGCTCGATGCTCTGGCTGGTGACCACGCCCAAGCAGGCGCACCTGATGCGCAAGGCCCGCGAGGGCCGGCCCGCTTCCGACGTCTGCGTGATGAGCCTGGACGAGGCTCAGGATCTCTTCGACGCCACCGGAGATCCCAGTCCGGCCACGCTGTACGAGGTCGCCGCCTGGCTCCTGGCACCGTCTCCTCAAGAGACCGCGCCCAGCTTCCGGGAAGAGCCCGAAGACTTCGAAGACCTCGGCCCGCAGTAGCCCCCGTCGCACTCTCCCCGCAGGCGCACTCCCCCGCAGCCGCACTCCTAGTTGGCGTCCGCGCTTGACTCGTGAGACCGGCGTCCCTACGATGCCGGGCAGCAATGCCGGCCGTGTTCGTCCACGCCCCTCACGCGTGAGCCTCGACGCTCGAGGAGACCCTCGATGAATAACGTATTGTCCCTGATCATCGCGCTGCTGCTGTGGCTGCCGCTCCCGGCCGCGGCTCAGGATGGCCGGGCCGTCCTCGAGAGCTCCGCCAAGGCTCTCGGCGCCGACACCGTGAAGACGATCCAGTACCAGGCCAGCGGGGTCAACTTCGCGGTGGGCCAGAGCGCGGCGCCGGGCACCCCGTGGCCGCGCTTCAACATTCCGAGCTTCACCCGACTCATCAACTACGAGACCGCCTCGCTCCGAGAGGAGCAGGTGCGCTCCCGCGCCGAGATGCCGCCCCGCGGCGGCGGCATCCCCTCGGTGGGTGAGGCGCGCCAGATCCAGGTGGTGAGCGGCGATTTCGCCTGGAACGTGGCCGGTGAGACCGCGGCGCCCGCGCCGCTGGCCCTGATCGAGCGGCAGCTCCAGCTCTGGAGCACGCCCCACGGGCTGGTGAAGGCGGCCCTGGCCGCCAACGCCACCGTGCAGGGGCGCACGATCGCGTTCACGGTGCCGGGGCGGTATCGCGTCAAGGCCACGCTCGACGATCGTGGCCTGGTCACGAGGGTCGACGCGGTGCTCTCGAGTCCGGTGGTGGGTGACATGCCGGTGGAGGTGAGCTACGCGGAGTATCGCGACTTCAACGGGGTGAAGTTCCCGACCCGCGTCCAGCAGAGCATCGGCGGTTTCCCGGCCGCGGACCTGACCGTGAGCGACGTGCGGCCGAACGTGGCCGCCGACATCGCGGTGCCCGACAGCATCCGCCAGGCCACCATGCCCTACGCGCGGGTGGTCAGCGAGCAGGCGGCCGACGGGGTCTGGTACGTGGCGGGCGGGACCCACCACAGCGTCGTGATCGAGATGAAGGACCACGTGCTGGTGGTCGAGGGGCCCCTGAACGACGAGCGGGCCACCGCGGTGATCGCGGAAGCCCGCCGGCTCGTGCCCGGCAAGCCGATCCGGTACGTGATCAACAGCCATCACCACTTCGACCATGCGGGCGGGCTGCGCGCCTTCGCGGCCGAAGGGATCCCGGTGATCACCCACGAGAGCAGTCGCGCGTTCTTCGAGACCGCGCTGATGGCGCCCGCCACCATGACCCCGGATCGCCAGCAGGGCGCGCGCCGCCAGGTCGCGGTGGAGGGCGTGCGCGACAAGCGCGTGCTGACCGACGGGACGCGCACGGTGGAGATCCACCACCTGGCGAGCAGCACGCACGCCACCGACATGCTGATGGTCTACCTGCCGAAGGAGCGCATCTTGATCGAGGCCGACGTCTTCACCCCGGGCCCGCCGAACGCGCCGGTGCCGGCCATCCTCAATCCGCTCAGCGTGGACCTGGCCGACAGCATCACGCGGCTCGGCCTCGGGGTGGACCGGCTCCTGCCGCTGCACGGCCGCATCGTGCCGGTCGCGGAGCTGACCCGCGCGATCGGCCGGAGCAACTGACCTGGATCGGGTGAGCTAGACCGCGCCCGGCTCGAGCAGGGTCAACGCTCCCGTGTCGGCGTCGAGCTCGGCGAGACAGCCGACCGGGAGCGTGGTTTGGTCGTCGATGTGGCCGATCATGAGCCCGGCCACCGTGGGCACCCCGAGGGTCCGGAAGCGCTCGCCCAGGATGTCCTCGAGCGGGCGGTTCTGGAGGAAGAACGGCGACGGCTCGCAGCCGGTGAACTTGCCGAAGACGACGCCGGCCACGCCGGCGAGCGCGCCCGACAGCCAGAGCTGGGTGAGAAAGCGGTCGATGCGGTAGTACGCCTCCTCGACGTCCTCGAGGAAAAGGATGGCGCCCTTCAGATCCGGGAAGTACGGCGTGCCGCAGAGGTGCGCGAGCAGACAGAGATTGCCACCGAGCAGCCGGCCGCGCGCCTTGCCCGGCACCAGCGTCGTCACGCGATTGTCCCAGTCCACCTGGCCCTCTCCTCCCGCGAATGGCGGCGGCGCGCCGAGGCGCGCGGGGGCCTCCGGGGTCCAGAGGACCCGCTTGAGCTGAGCGAGCGTATACGGCGTCAAGGCCCGCCACGCGACCGGGCCGTGGAAGGTGACGAGGCCCGCGTGCCGCTGGATCGCCAAGTGGAGCGCGGTGATGTCGCTGAAGCCGATCAGCGCCTTCGGCTTCCGCTGCATGAGACCGTAGTCGAGCGCGGGCAGCAGGCGCGAGGCGCCGTAGCCGCCGCGCACGCACCAGATCGCGTCCACCGAATCGTCCGCGAACATGGCGTTGACGTCGTCGGCGCGCGCCCCGTCGGATCCGGCGAGATAGCCGTCGCGGTCGTACAGATGCGCGCCGGGCCGCACCTTGAAGCCGAGCGATTCCACCGTGTCGATGGCGAAGCGGATGCGCTCGGGATCGTTCGGGGCCGCCGACGGCGCCACGATCCCGATGGTCTGGCCCGGCGCGAGCCGGCGCGGGCGGAGAGGCGGCATGCCTGCATCTTACCGCGCCTTGACTTGTCGAGGGCACCGCGGCTAGTCTCGGGCCCGGGTTCGAGAAGTCAGGGCTGACCCTCCACCCGTCACACATGCTCGAGACCGCGTGATCGTCCTCGGAGGAGCCGCCGCGATGCCCACACCGCCCCAGATCGACCGCCGCGTCTTCCTCAAGCTCGGGCTGACGCTCGGGGCCACCTCCGCCGCCGCGCTCGGGTCGGGCGCCGCGCTCGTCTCGGCCCAGGAGAAGCCCAAGAGGGGCGGCGTCCTGACCATCGGCCGCAACCACGACGCGGACACGCTCTATCCGGGCCGCTCCACCGGGCTCTCCGCGATCGCGACCAACCTCCTGCTCTACGACGCGCTCGTGCTCCACGACTTCCAGATGAAGATCCGCCCCGCGCTCGCCGAGAAGTGGGACGTCTCCGCGGACGGGCTGACCTGGACGTTCTCCCTCCGCAAGAACGTCAAGTTCCACTGCGGCGCGCCGCTCACCGCCCAGGACGTCAAGGAGCACTTCGATCGCTGGATCGATCCCAAGGAATCGGTGCCGACCCGGGCCAAGATGGCGAGCCTGCTGGAGACGCGCGTGGTGGACGATCACACCGTGGTCTTCAAGCTCAAGAACCCGACGCTGGTCTTCCTCAACAACGTGAGCCAGACCGAGTGGGGCTACGCCTCGATCCCGCACGCCAAGCACGTGGGCCAGTACGGCCAGGACTACGGGGTCGTGCCGGCGAGCGTCTGCGGCACCGGGCCCTACCGGTTGAAGGAGTGGATCAAGGACGATCGGATGGAGCTGACCCGCAACGACGACTACGCGTGGGGCTCTCCCGCCTACGACAACACCGGAGCGCCGTGGGTGGACCGGCTCGTCTTCCGCACGCTGCCCGAGGACGCCTCGCGGGCCGCCGAGCTGGAGACCGGCGGCATCGATCTCGACATCGACGTCTCGCCCCAGCACATCGGACGCCTCGAAGGCCGCGGAGTGAAGATCACCTCGATCCCGCGCCTGTCGTCCAACCACATCGGCTTCAACGTCGAGAAGGACGTGTTCAAGGACGCGCGGGTGCGCAAGGCGGTGGCCCACGCGGTCAACCGCGAGCAGATCGTGCAGTTCGTGATGAAGGGCCAGGCCGACGTCGCCCACGGCTTCCTCCACCCGCTCGTGCCCGGGGCGACCCCCAAGGAGCAGATGCGGCCGTTCATGTACGAGTCGAGCCCGGAGAAGTCCAAGCGCCTGCTCACAGAGGCGGGATGGACGCCGGGCCCGTCCGGCGTCCGGCAGAAGGACGGCAAGCCCTTGAGCGCGGCCTGCTACGTCTTCACCGAGCAGCACGAGCGCCTCGTGACGCCGGTGCAGGCCACCCTGCGCGACGTGGGCTTCGACATGCAGATCAAGCGGCTGGAGGCGGCCGCCTTCGGCACCGCCACCCGCGCGGGCGAGCACGACATGCGCTTCCTCCCGATGATCTACAGCTCGGCCGACTTCCTCTACTTCTTCGTCTCCGCCGCGATCCCCACGCCCAACACGGTCCGCTGGCGTGACGATCGGACCGACTCCCTCTTCCAGGTCTCGCAAACCACGCTCAAGGAGCCGGAGCGGATCAAGGCCTTCCAGGGCATCGAGCAGCGGCTGGTGGGCGAGGCGGTGGTGGTGCCGATCCAGCACGTGCGCTGGATCTTCGGCAGCCGCCCGCGCGCGCGCGGGCTCAAGTACCATCCGATCCACGGCGTCTACAAGCTGATGGACGCGTGGGTGGCCTGAGCCGTGAGCGCGAAGCGCACCGCCATCCGGGCCGGTTACGTCCTCGCCTTCGACGGTCGCGGCCACCGCCTGCTGCGTGACGGCGTCGTGGTGATGGAGGGCGCCCACATCCTGTCGGTCGGTCCCCGCTTCGAGGGTCCGGTGGACGAGACGGTGGACGCGCGCGACCGCATCGTCACGCCGGGCCTCATCTCGACCCACGCCCACATCGGGGGCTCGCCGCTCGACCGGTCCTTCATCGAGGACCGCGGCAACCCGCAGTTCTGGTACTCGGGTCTCTTCGAGATGCTGCCGGTGCGCAGCGAGGCTCAGGACGAGGAAGGCGGCCGCGCCTGCGTGGACTTCTCGATGGCCGAGCTTCTGCGGGGTGGGGTCACCACCGTGATGGAGATCGGCGGGCTCGGCGACTACGTGGTCGAGCGCGCCCCCCACTACGGGATCCGCGTGTACATGGGCCTCGCGTTCCGCTCGGGACGCTGGCTCACCAAGGACGGCCGGCGCGTGGAGTGGGAGTGGAACGAGGAGCAGGGGCGGCAGGGCCTGCGCCGCGCGATGGATTTCCACGCCCGCCACGACGGCGCCCACGGTGGCCTCGTGCGCTGCTTCGTCTCGCCGTCCCAGATCGACACCTGCACGCCCGCCCTGCTCCAAGAGGCTAAACGCTTCGCGGACGAGGCGCGCGTGCCCTACCAGGTGCACACGTCGCAGTCGGTGGTGGAGTTCAACGAGATGGTGGCCCGTCACGGCAAGACCCCGATCGCCTGGATGCGCGAGCTCGGCGTGCTCGGGCCCAACACCATCCTTGGGCACGCGATCATCATCGGCGGCTCCTCCTGGACGAACTACCCGGCGGGCGACGTGGCGATCATGGCGGACGCCGGCTGCTCGGTGGCCCACGCGGTGTGGGTCTTCGCCCGGCGGGGGGTCGCCATGGAGTCCTTCGCGCGCTATCGTGCGGTCGGCGTGAACATGTCGCTCGGCACCGACACCAATCCCCAGAGCGTGATCGAGGCCATGCGCTGGGCCGCGGTGGTCTCCAAGATGATGGAGCGCAACACCGAGGTCACCACCGCCGCGCACGCCTTCGACGCGGCGACCCTGGGCGGCGCACGGGCGCTGGGCCGCGACGACCTCGGGCGCATCGCCGCCGGGGCGAAGGCCGATCTGGTGCTGTGGAAGGCCACCTCGTGGCGGATGACGCCGCTGCGCGATCCGATCAAGAACATCGTCTACAACGCCACCGACGAGGACGTGGACCGCGTCTACGTCAACGGCCGGATGGTGGTGGACGGCGGGCGCGTGCTCGCCGCCGACGATGGCGCGATCCTGGGCGCCCTGCAGGCGGCGGGGGAGCGGATGTGGCCGCGCATGGCCAAATCGGACTGGGACGGACGGAGCGCCGACCAGCTCTCCCCACAGACCTACTCGGAATGGGACGCCTAGGCGGAGGCGGTGGGCGGATACGTCCTCCGCCGCATCCTCCAGACCGTCCCGGTGCTCCTCGGCGTCTCGCTCCTGGCCTTCGCGGTCATGCACGTCGTGCCGGGCGACCCGGTGCGGCTCATCGCGGGACCCGACGCGCCCGAGTCGGTCGTGCTACGCATCCGCACCGAGCTGGGCCTCGACCGGCCGCTCTACGAGCAGTACGCCTCGTTCCTCGGCCGCGCCCTCCGCGGCGATCTCGGCCGATCGCTCCGCTCGCGGGCCCCGGTGGTGGACGAGATCGTGGCGCGCTTTCCGGCCACGCTCGAGCTGACCACCGCGAGCATGCTGATCGCGGTGGTGGCGGGCGTGCCCCTGGGCCTCATCGCCGCGGTCCGCCGCTCCACCTGGGTGGACTACCTCGCGACGCTGACCTCGCTCTCGACGCTCTCCATGCCGGTGTTCTGGCTCGCCATCGTGGCCATCTGGCTCTTCAGCCTGCAGCTCGGCTGGCTGCCGGTCTCGGGCCGCGCCGGTCCGCCGTGGCAGTGGGACGGCTTCCGCCACCTCGTGCTCCCCGCGGTTACCCTGGCCACCACGTCGCTCGCCATCACCAGCCGGCTCACGCGCTCCGGCATGCTCGAAGTGCTCGGGCGCGAGTACGTCACCACCGCGTGGGCCAAGGGGCTGCCGCCGCTCGGCGTGGTGGGCAAGCACGCGCTCAAGAACGCGCTGATCCCGGTGGTCACGGTGGTGGGGCTGCAGTACGGCTTCCTGCTGGGCGGCGCGGTGGTCACCGAGACCATCTTCGCCTGGCCCGGGGTCGGCCGGCTCGCCATGACCGCGATCCTGCAGCGCGACTACCCGGTGGTGCAGGGGTGCGTGCTCCTGGTCGCGGTGCTGTTCGTGCTCGTCAACCTGCTGGTGGACCTGCTCTACGGCTGGCTCGATCCGCGCATCCGGTTCGAGTGAGGGACGTCGCATGAGCGTCGCGTGGCGCCGGTTCGTGGCGCACCGGCTCGCGCTCGCCGGGCTGGTGCTGATCGTCGGGCTCGCGATTGTGGCCGCGCTGGCGCGGCAGGTGGCCCCGCACGACCCCATCCGCCAGGACCTGCCCCGCGCGCTCGCCACCCCGTCGCGCGACTTCCCGCTGGGCGCCGACGAGTTCGGCCGCTGCATCCTGAGCCGCATCCTGTACGGTGCCCGGCTCTCATTGCTGGTGGGCGTCATCGCCACCGCCATCGGCGCGGTGACCGGCATCCTGCTCGGCCTGCTCGCGGGCTACTTCCCGCGGCTCGACACCCTGGTGATGCGGACGATGGAGGTGCTGCTGGCCTTCCCGAGCATCCTGCTCGCGATCGCCATCGTGGCCGCGCTGGGTCCGAGCCTGGTGAACGTGATGATCGCGGTCGGCCTGCGCTCGATCCCGGCCTACGCCCGGCTCACCCGCTCGATGGTGCTGTCGCTCAAGGAGCTCGAGTTCGTGCAGGGGGTGAACGCGCTCGGCGCCGGGCACGCGCGAGTGCTCTTCCGCCACATCCTGCCGAACAGCGTCTCGCCGCTCGTGGTCTTCTCCTCGATGCAGGTGGCGACCTCGATCCTGCTGGCCGCGATCCTGTCCTTCCTCGGTCTGGGCGTCCAGCCGCCCACGCCGGAGTGGGGCAAGATGGTCAGCGACGGCCGTGCCTATCTCCTGGAGGCGCCCCACGTCTCGCTCTTCCCGGGCGTCGCCATCTTCCTCACCGTGCTCGGCTTCAACTGCCTCGGCGACGGGCTGCGCGACGCCCTCGATCCGCGGATGCGGGCCGGCGTCGGGGAGTGATGCCGGAGCGCGAATCGCGGGACGACAAATCCGGGAAGTGAGACGATGGCTTCGTGAGGGTCCGTCACCTCTTCCTGGCGGTCGCCAGCTCGCTCGTGATGACCGCCGCCGCGGCGGGTCAGCCCGCGGAGTACGTCATCGACTTCAACCGGGTCATGGTTCGCGGGATCCTCGGCGTTCTCGAGAGCCCGACGCTGGCTCACATGGCCATGCCCGCCGACGAGCCGGCCCGCTCACCGAGTCCGCCGGCGACGACGGATCCTCCGCGGGAGGGCGCCGGGTCCCCGCCCGCCGACCCGTCAGCCGGCGGTCCCCTCGCGCCACCCGCCGCGGCGCCGCCGCCGGGCATCGTCCCCGGCCGGCCGGCGCAGCCGATGGCCTTCGCCCCCGGCCAGGACGCCGCCGTGAATCCCAGCTTCGTCGAGCACGGGTTCCTGGTCGAGTCGTTCTGGGCGGTGCGGACGGGCACGCGCGACGCCTACTTCAAGCGGGGACACTTCCATCCTCCGGACCTGTCTTCAGGCTTCGAGGCCCAGCACCTGGGCAACCCCAACGAGCTCCACGGCCTGTACATCCGGTCACTCGACGGCAAGGCGTTCGGGGTGAAGAGCCTGCGGTTTCGCGTGAGCCGGAACCGCGAGCTGCCCTACAAGCCGCTCAGCATCGAGGGCTTCAGCAACTACAGCGTCAACGTGCTCCTGTCCCGGTCGTTCGATCCGCGCCTGGCGGTCCGGCCCCAGTTCGTGAGCTTCCCGGTCGGTCTTCCGGCGGGCAACGACCTGACGCTTCCCTGGTGGACTCTGCCGGTGACCGGGTTCGAGCTGGTAGATCAGCTCTACGTCGCGAGCTCCGCGAGCGTGGACCTCGACGACATCGTGCTGACCCGGTTCGGGAGCGTCGGAGCCGGGCCGGGGACCCGCGTCAGCGAGTAAGGAGCAGGAACGCGGGCACCGCGAGGGCCGCGAACACCCGGCCCAGCGGGACGTCTCCCTCGTCGTACCATCGCGCCTCGTGCAGCAGGTTGATCGTGCCCAGGGTGTCCCCGCGGTGGACCACCGGCAGGTTCAGCACCGACGCGCAGCCGAGCGACGTGATCAGCGCGTGGTCGAAGAACACCTCGCGGATGTCCGCCTCGGTGTAGCCGACGTACGGGCGATGCTCCTCGAACAGACGCCGGGTCCACGCGGTGGGCTGCACCGGCTTGCGCCCGCCCACCGGATAGGCGGCCGGCTGGTTCGTGTAGCGGCGCTCCGACTCGCGCGCCTCGGGGTGATGGAGCAGGCAGGTGAAGAGCTTGTGGCCGAGGGTCGCCCCCATCGCGACGTCGAGCGCCCGGAAGGTCGCGTCCGGCTGCGGGGCCGCGAGCTGCGCGGCCGCCACCGCGGCCAGCTGGGGCAGCGGATCGACGCGCGGCCGCGCGGTCACGGCAGGCGCACCGACCGGATGCGCTCCGGGAGCAGGCCCGCGGGCCGGACGCGCAGGACGAGGATCAGGCCGGCGCCGATGAGCAGCTCGCGGAGCGCGGCCGCGTGCACCGCGGGGAGCCCCGGGAGGATCGCGGTGAGGAAGCGGGTGGACTCCATGAAGAAGACCACCAGCGCCGCGCCCAGCGCCGCGCCGTAGTTGTTGCCGGTCCCGCCGGCGGTGAGCGCGAGCACGATGTAGATCGAGATCAGCGGCGCGAAGGTCTCCGGGGCGATGTAGGACGTGTAGTGGGCGTAGAGGGCGCCGGCCAGACCCAGGATGGCCGCGCTCAGCGCGAAGGCCTGCACCTTGAACGCCCGCACCGGCTTGCCGGCCACCGCGGCCACCTGGTCGTCGTCGCGGATGGCCCGCAGCACGCGTCCGTAGGGCGACCGGCGGACGCGCTCGAGCAGCGCCAGCACCGCGACCACCGCGACGACCACGATCCCCAGGTAGATCAGATTGAACTCCCCCGGGCTCACCCGGCCGCGCCACGGGCCCGGGATCCCCGAGATCCCGTCGGTACCGTTGGTGAGCCAGATCTCGTTGCTGGCCGTGATGCGCACGACCTCGGAGAAGCCGAGCGTGACGATGGCGAGGTAGTCGCCGCGGAGTCGCACGGTGACCAGTGCCACGATCGCTCCCGCGCCCGCGGCGAAGAGGGCCGCCGCGGGCAGTCCGGCCGCCATCGGCCAGCCGGCCTTCTTCGCGAGGAGGGCCGAGGCGTACGCTCCCAGCCCGAAGAAGCCGACCAGCCCCAGGTTGATCATGCCGGCCATGCCCCAGACCACGTTGAGCCCGAGCGCCAGCAGCGCGTAGACGCCCGCGAAGGTCAGCATCGCGACCAGGTAGTTCTCCATGCGGAAGTCTAGTAGGCGCGCTCGCCCAGGATCCCGCGCGGCCGCAGGGTGAGGACCAGCAGGATGGCGACGAAGCCCACCGCGGTGCGGTAGGCGGGCGGCAGCACCAGCAGCGACAGCTCCTCGCCGACCCCGACGGTCAGCGCTCCCACCACCGCGCCGGGAATGCTGCCGAGCCCGCCCACCACCGCCGCGGCGAACACGGAGAGGATGACCCGGAAGCCGGTGAGCGGATCGATGGACGTGTCGAGTCCCACCAGCATGCCTCCGATGCCGGCCAGCCCCATGCCCAGGAAGTTGACGAGCCGTGCGACGCGATCCGGATCCACGCCCTTGACCTCGGCGAGCATCGCATTGTCGGCGACCGCGCGCATGGCCTTGCCGGTGCGCGTTCGGGCCAGGAACAGGAAGACCGCGAGCATGGCCACGACCGCGATGGCGAGATTCTTCACCTGCTGGGCGCCGATGCGCAGCCCCGCGGCCTGCCAATCGCGCTGGATCGGCAGATCGTAGCCGCGCAGGTCGTTGCCGAAGGCCAAGCGCACCACGTTCTCCAGCACGATGGTCAGCGCCACCGCCGCGATCGCGGTGGTGAGCGCCCCCGCGGGCCGGAGCGGCTTCAGCACGAGCTCGTCGTTGATCACCCCGACGATCCCGGCCGCCACGAAGGCGATCAGCACCGCCCCGCCGGCGGGCCAGCCCCAGGCCACATTGGCCACGTAGCCCGCGAAGGCGCCGATCGTCAGGTGGGAGGCGAGCGAGAAGTTGGGGAACCGCAGCACCGCGTAGATCGCGGTGAAGCCGATGGCCGGCAGCGCGAGGATGGTGCCGGCCACCAGGCCGTTCAGGAGGAGCTGGAGCGTTTCTCCGAGCATCGGCTCAGAGGGTGGTGACGACCTTGAACTTGCCCGCCTGGGCCTGCTCGAAGCGGATCTTGCAGTCGATGATGTCTCCGGTGTCGGTGAAGTCGCACGGCCCGCTGGCGCCCTCGTAGTTGATCGCCTTGCCCTGGGCGAGCAGCTTGAGCCCTTCGACCGCGTTGTCCACCCGGACCCCCGAGCCCTGGGAGATCTTCCGTACGTGGTCGCGCACCGCGGTTCCGGTCGCCTCGCCCCGAGCGTCGGCGATGGCGAGGCAGACCAGGCTCGCGTGGTCGTGGCACTGGCAGGTGTAGGGATCGAGCTCGTCGCTCCCGAGCGCCTTCGCGAGCCGCCGGTAGCCGCCCGACTCCAGCGCGGAGGTGGGCTGAGCGGTGTAGATACCGTCGGTCACCTCGGCCGGGAGCGAGGCGAGGAACTTGGCGTTGGCCGCGTAACCCTGCGCGACGCGGCCGCCGGAGTAGCCCGCCTTGTAGAGGTCCTTGGCCAGCACCGTGAGGTCCGGCGTATACCCGTTGAGATAGATCATGTCGGGCTTTGTCCGAAGCGCCTGGTCGATCTCGGAGCGGAAGGTGGTCTTGTCCTTGTCGTAGATGACCCCGCCGACCATCTCGGAGCCGCCCTTGGCCAGGATCTCGCGCAGCAGGTTCTGCGACGGCATCGCGAACGGGGTCTGGGCGCTCAGGATGAAGACGCGCTTGACCTTGAGCCGGAGCAGGAAATCGCCGAGCTTGCCGATCTGCAGATGGGTGTTCGGCTGAGTGCGGATCAGATAGCCCTGATGCGGGAGCTGGGTGATGGAGTCCGAGCCCGACACGGTGGTGAGGAAGGTCTTCGACTCCCAGCAGAGCGGCGCCACCGCGGTGGTCACCGCGGAGGCCCACGTGCCCATGATGGCCGCGACGCGGTCCACGTCGATCAGCTTGCGCGCCGCCCGCACCGCCGCCTCCGGATTGGTCTGGTCGTCCTCGCTCGCCAGCTCGACTCGGCGACCGAGGATGCCCCCGGCCGCGTTGACCTCGCCGACCACCCACTCCATGGCCCGGCGCATCGGCGGCCCGTAGCTGCCGCCCGCGCCGGTCAGCGGGGTGAGCGTACCGAGGCGAATCGGCGCGCCCTGAGCTACCACGCGGCGCGGAAGCGCGAGGGCGGAGGCCGCCGCGACGGCGGTGGTCAGCAGGCTGCGACGGGAGATGCGCGGCTCGCTCATGGATCGAGTCTCCTTGGGCCTTCGAAGATGGCTGCCAGTATGCCTCATGCCGCCGATTCCGAGCCGCCCAGAAAGATGCGGCGCACGTCCGGATCGGCGGCCAGCTCGGCGGCGGGCCCGCTCCGGCTGTTGCGGCCGTCTACGAGGATCACGCCGCGCCGGGCGATGGCGAGCGCCTCGAGCGCGTTCTGCTCGACCATGACCACCGCGACGCCGTCGGCGCGAATGGCCGCGATCGTCTCGAACAGGCGCTCGGCGGCCTGCGGCGCGAGTCCCGCGGAGGGCTCGTCGAGCAGCAGCACGCGCGGCTCGACCATCAGGGCCATGGCCATCGCCAGGATCTGGCGCTGGCCGCCCGACAGCGTGCGCGCGGCGTGGCGGCGCTTCTCCCCGAGGGTCGGGAAGCGCTCGAAGATGGCCTCGATGCGCGCGCGGACGCGTCGCGGCTCGAGGTAGCCGCCGATCTCGAGATTGTCCCGCACCGTCATCGTGGGGAAGACGTTCTGCTCCTGGGGGACGAAGGCCACCCCGAGCGCGCTCACCTCACGCGCGGGCCGCCCGTGAATGGGCCGCCCGTCGAGCGTCACCTGTCCGCGGTGCAAGGTCAGGAGACCGGCGAGGACCTTGAGCAGGGTGGACTTGCCCGCGCCGTTCGGGCCGATGATCGCGACGATCTCCGCCGGCTCCACGTCGAGGCTCACGCCCTTCAGGATCTCGTCGGCGGGGCCGTACCCGGCGACCAGATCGAGCGCGCTCAGGAGGCCCATCGTCGCCGTCCCATGTAGGCCTCCTGCACGCGGGGGTCGGCGGCCAGCTCCCCGAAGCTGCCCTGGGCCAGGTGCCGGCCCTCGGCCATGACGATGACGGGATCGCAGAGACGCGCGATCACGTCCAGGTGATGCTCGATGATGAGGAAGGTGATGCCGTCTCCGCGCAGGCGACGCAGATGCTCGCCGATTTCGCGGCCCAGCGTGGGATTGACCCCGGCGATCGGCTCGTCGAGCAGCACGAGACGGGGCGCGGTCATCAGGGCGCGGCCGATCTCGAGGAGCTTCTTCTGGCCGCCCGAGAGCGCCGCCGCCGGATGGTTGAGCACGCGAGTGAGGTCGAGCCGGCGCGCCACCGTGAAGGCGCGCTCGGTCAGCTCGGCCTCGCGCCGCGCCACCGCGTGGCGGCCGAGCAGGACGGGCCAGAAGCGTTCGCCGGGCTGCCGGTCGCCGTAGAGGAGCAGATTCTCGAGGACCGACAGCCGCGGGAAGCCGCGCGCGATCTGGAATGTGCGGGTGAGACCCCGACGGGTCACGCGGTCGGGGCTCAAGCCGGTGATGTCCTCGCCCGCGAACACGACGCGCCCGGCGTCTGGCGGGATCAGTCCCGACACACAGTTGAAGAGCGTGGTCTTGCCCGCCCCGTTGGGGCCGATGAGCCCGGTGATGGTGGCGCTCTCGACGGTCAGGTCGACCCCGGCGAGGGCGTGTATCCCGTAGAAGCTGCGCTCGAGGCCGGCGACCTGGAGGAGGGGCATGCGGCACGGTAGCATGCCGGCGCCCGCCGCATCAGCGCGGCGGCGGTGCTACTTGTGTCCCTTCATCAGCCAATCCACCGCGGCCGACCCATCGGTGGAGTCACCCCCGTCGGCAGGCCGCGTCGCTTCGGGCGCGCGCCCGGCCGGCGCGGGCTGAGCGGATGATGCCGGACGGGTCGTCTCAAGGGGACGGGTCCCGGTCTCCGTCGCGGCCCCACTCCGCGTGGATGTCGCCGTCGAGGCGCGGGGAGGCGTGGGGGTTTCCACCATCTGGGCGCGGGACGGCTCGGGCCGGGGCGCCGGCTGCGTGTCGAGCGCCGCGGGCAGTACCGGCTTGCGTGGGG
>DATMMH010000271.1:0-6865 GCA_035569855.1 Candidatus Dormiibacterota bacterium | reverse complement strand
GCCGGGCTCCGATTCGCTCGGCTCGCCTGCGGCTGCGCCTCGCAAGGCGGCGGGTCCCGCTCCGACGCCACTGGCCCCGAAGGCGGAGACTCCCGCCAAGCCGGCCGCGGCGCCGGAGTACAAGATCACGATCGAGAAGGTCGAGCTGAAAGGCTCCGCCACCTTCACCGACGAGTCGATCTCCTCGCCGCCCACCGTGCTCAAGATCGGCGGCCTGTCGGTGCAGGTAAGCGACGTGACTTGGCCCGCGGTGCGGCCGATGCAGCTCGACCTGGCGATGGTGCTGCCGGGGGGCGGCAAGTTCGGCGCGAAGGGGCCGGTGCGGATCGACCCGGTGGACGTGACCCTGGCCCTGACGACCCGTGACGCGCCGATCGAGCCGTATCACGCCTACTTCCCCTTCCCGGCGAGCTTCTCGGGCCGCTTCAGCGCGGAGACGCAGAATCGGGTCCGGATCGTGAACGGCAAGCTCACCGCGCTCTCGCGGGGCAACGCCTGGGCCACCGACCTCGCGGTGAAGGAGCCGGGCGGCAAGACCGCGCCGCTGCGCCTGCAGCGCCTCGAGATCAACGGCATCGACTTCGCGTGGCCCACCTACGCGCGGGTGGCCCGGATCCGGCTGAAGCAGCCGGTCGGAGAAGTCGACCGCGCGGCCGACGGGACCATGAACGTGCAGAGGCTCTTCACCCCCGCGCCCAAGCCGGGAGCGGCCGCGAGCGCGGCGCCCAAGGCGCCCGAGCCGGCCGCCCCGGCCGGGCCGGCCACCAAGTCGCCCGGGCTGCTGGAGACGATGGAGCTCTACTTCAAGGAGATCGTGATCGAGGACGGTTACACCCGCTTCCTCGACCACACCACCGACCCGCCCTTCTCGGAAGACATCTCCAAGATCGGCCTGGTGGTGAAGGATCTTTCCAACAAGCCGAGCCAGCACGCGAGCCTGGCGATGCAGGCGGTGGTGGGCGGCGACTCGGCCCTCGACATTCACGGCGATATGTCGGGGATCGGGGCGCCGACCTACGTGGACATGGTGGGCGAGCTCAAGAAGTTCGCGCTGCCCGCGGCCAATCCGTACGTGGACAGCCTGCTCGCCTGGACCATCCGCCGCGGCGACCTCACCATGAAGCTCGAGTACAAGATCGAGCAGGACAAGCTCGACGCCAAGAACGACATCCTGGTCGGCAACCTCAAGGTGTCGCCCGCCCGCGCCTCCGACGAGGTCAAGAAGCGCATCGGGTTGCCCCTCGGGCTGATCGTGGCCCTCATCAAGGACGGCGACGGCAACATCCACGTCAACGTCCCCATCGCCGGGAGCCTATCCGATAAAAAGTTCGACTTCAGCGACGCGATCTGGACCGCGGTCAAGAACGTCATCATCAACGTCTTGAAGGCGCCGTTCCGGGCCATCGGCGGCCTGTTCACCAGCGGCGACAAGATCGACGAGATCAAGGTGGACCCGGTCACCTTCGCGCCGGGCAGCGCGGAGCTGAGCCCGGACATGGAGCGGCAGACGGTGCGGGTGGCCGACTTCATGCGACGCTCGCCCTACGTGGGGCTGACCCTCAACTCGGTGACCTCACCGGAGGACGTGGAGGCGCTCAAGGAGCGCGCGGTCGCGGCGCGGCTCGAGCAGTTCCAGAAGGCGCAGGGGATCAGCGATCCCGCGGCCGCGCTGCGCCGCTACTACCAGGCGAACGTCAAGGACGCCCAGCTGCCCAAGACGGCCGAAGATCAGCTGGCGCTGCTGCGTAAGCGGGAGCCGGTTCCGACCGCGCCGCTCGAGGAGCTCCGTCGGCAGCGGCTGCAGGTGACCCGCGACCGGCTCGCGAAGGTGGAGGGAATAGCGGAAGCGCGTCTGCAAGCTGCGCCCGAGGCGACGCCCGGCGCCACGACCGGTGCGGCGCCGTCCACCACGCCGCCACCGGCCGGGCCGTCGGCTGTCGCGCCGCCCGCCGCGCCGTCGGCAGCCACGCCACCGTCCAGCGCAGCGCCGGCGCCGGCCGGGTCGGCGGCGCCGCCTCCCGGCGGGGCGGAGGCGACGCCGCTCAGTGGGCGCGTGGAGTTCGGCATCACCGGAGAGAGCGACTGAGCCCTTTGCTATACTACGCGCGACGTTCGCCGGTCCAAGGAGGCGCGCCGTGGCCCACTACGTGATGTTGAGCACGCTGAGCGAATCCGGTCGCAAGGTCCTGCACGCGCGGCCCGGCTGGATCCGCAAGGTCAACCGCGAGCTGTCGCGGCGCGGCGCCAAGGTGATCGCCCAGTACGCGGTGCTCGGACCCTACGACTTCGTGACGATTTTGGAAGCGGCCGACAACGAAACGGTGTCGTCGATCTCGATCGAGATGGGGGCGCGCGGGTCGGTGCAGATGATGACGATGCCGGCCATCGCCCTCGACACCTTCATCAATCGCCTCGAGCGCAGCCGGTCCGCGGCGGGGCGGAAAGGCAAGCGGCGCTGACCATTCGATGAAAGTCCTCGCGCTCCATCCCGAGAAGTGCACCGGGTGCCTCCGGTGCGAGCTGGCGTGCTCCTACATGCAGACCGGCCTCTTCCAGCCGTCCAAGTCGGTGATCCGGGTGTCGCCGTTCGAGGGCTACACCTCCTACGCGCCCTACACGTGCACCCAGTGCGCGGAGGGCTGGTGCATGACTTCCTGTCCGGTCGGCGCGATCAAGATCAATGCGGCGGGGGCCAAGGACGTCCTCGACGACCTGTGCGTCGGGTGCAAGCTGTGTACGATCGCGTGCCCCTACGGGACCATGTTCTACGACGGCGATACCCAGAAGGCCTACAAGTGCAACCTGTGCGGCGGCGCGCCCGCGTGCGCGGATGCGTGTCCGACCGAGGCCATCACCTTCGAGGAGGCGGAGAACGCCGACTGGATCGGCGACTTCGCGGCCGAGCGCACCGCGCGGGTGCTCGCGGTGGAGGCCCGCTGATGCCGACCCGTCACCTGGTCGTCGGCGGCGGCACCGCGGGAGTGAACGCGATCCGGACTATTAGAGAAGAAGAACGGTTGACCGGCATGGACCCGTCCGAGATCACCTTGGTCTCCGCCGAGCGTCCCTATTCCCGGATGGTCCTGCCGTACTACCTCTGGGGCACGATCTCCGAGAGCCATGTGTATACTGCGCCGCCGGCCTCGCTGACCGCCTGGAAGGTCAAGGCGCTGGTCGGACGGAAGGCCAAGGCCCTCGACCCGGCGACGCGGACGCTCGCCCTGGACGACGGGGCCAAGGTCGAATTCGACGACTGTCTGATCGCCACCGGCTCGCGGGCGGCCAAGGCGCCGATCCCGGGGGCCGACGGCCCCGGCGTCCACTGTTTCTGGACGCTCGACGAGGCCAAGGACGTGATCGCCGGCATCGCGCCGGGGCGCCGCGTGGTCATGGTCGGCGCCGGCTTCATCGCGTTCACGATCCTGAACGCGATCCTGGCCCGCGGGGCCAAGCTGACGATCGTGGAAGTGGCGCCGCGCATCCTGCCGCGGATGGTCGACGACGCGTGCGCGGGCATCGTGCAGGCGTGGCTCGAGGACCACGACGTGGCGGTTCGGACCGGCGCGATCGTGACCAAGATCGAGCAGGTGGGCGGCCGGCGGAAGCTCTCCTTCAAGAAGGGCGACCCGCTCATCGCCGATCTCGTGATCATGGCCACCGGCATCCGCACCAATCTCGAGTGGCTGCAGGGCTCGGGCGTCGAGATGGCCACCGAGGCCCCGGGCGGAGTCATCGTGGACGACCACCTGCGCTCGAGCGTGAAGAGCGTGTACGCGGCGGGTGACGTGGCGAGCGGGCGGAACCTGATCACCGGCGCGGCCGAGGTGCACGCGATCGAGCCCACCGCGCAAGAGCACGGGCGCGTGGTCGGAGCCAACATGGCGGGTCGCGACGTGGCCTATCGGGGCAGCCTGCTCATGAACATCGTCGAGGTCGCGCACCTCGACGTGGCCTCGTTCGGCCAGTGGGAGGATCCGAAGGCCGAGGTCTACACCGCGCTGCGCGCCGGCCGCTCGGAGTACCGCAAGCTGCTCTTCCACGGGGGGCGCCTGACCGGAGCGGTCATCTGCGGGCCCGCCGAGGCGGTGTGGACCACCAACGACGTGGGGATGCTCAAGGGTCTCGTCTCCTCGGGGGTGGATCTCTCGACCTGGAAGGCGCATCTCCGGGCGAACCCGTTCGACGTCAAGCCCGCCTTCATCGCGCTGCACACGACCTCCCGGCTGCTGCCCCAGACCATCCTGGGCCGGCCGTCTCAATCACCCCAGCTCCCCCAAACGGTGGCCCTATGAGCCCGACCGCGACCACGACCCGTGCTGCCGCCAAGCCCGCGGCGGCGCCGATCTGTGCCTATGCCGGCAAGCTCCTTCGCGTGAACCTGTCCACCGGCAAGACCTGGACCGAGGCCTGGAGCGAGAGTGACCGGCGCGAGTACCTGGGCGGCATCGGTCTCGGCGCCAAGATCCTCTACGACGAGGTCGGTCCGAAGGTGCAGTGGGATCATCCGGACAACCGCCTGATCATGGCGACCGGCCCGCTGGCCGGCCTGCCGGTGTGGGGGACCGGCGGGCTCACCGTGATCACGCGCGGCGCGCTCACCGGCGGTGCCACGTCGACGCAGGCCAACGGCTTCTTCGGCGCCGCGCTCAAGTACTCGGGCTACGACGCCATCGTCATGCAGGGGCAGGCCAAGAAGCTCTCCTACCTCTACGTCAACGACGACGTGGTCGAGGTGCGCGACGCGGCCCACCTGGCCGGGAAGGACACGTGGGAGACTCAGCAGGCGCTCGAGGCCGAGCACGGCCTCGCCGGTCACCGCCTCTCGGTCTATGCGATCGGCCCCGCGGGGGAGAACCTGGTGCGGTTCGCGGCCATCCACGGCGACTACGGGCACGTGGCCTCCAAGAACGGCTGCGGCGCGGTGATGGGCAAGAAAAAGCTCAAGGCGGTGTGCATCGTGCGCGGTACCAAGGCGCTGGCCGCCCACGACGCCCGCGGGCTCATCCAGGTTGCCGACGACATCGCGCACGATCTCAAGACCGACCCGTCGACGTCCACGCTCTACAACCTGGGTACGCTCCCGGGAGTGGTGAACCTGTCGAGGCTGGGAGCGCTGCCGATCAAGAACTACACGACCAATCTCACCGGTGACGTGGACATGAAGGAGTGGGAAGCGACGAAGCTGCGTCAGGGCTTCGATCACCGCGGGCACCAGTGCAACGCCTGCGGCATGCGCCACTGCCACATCCAGGTGATCCCGACCGGTCCGCACGCGGGTGAGCGCGTCGACGAACCGGAATACGAGGGCTGGTCGGGCGCGGGCTGGACGATCGGCCTGACCGATAAGGTGCCGGTCTCGTGGCTGAACACGCGCATCGACCGGGCCTGCGTGGACGTCAACGAGTTCGGCTGGGTCTGCGGCTGGGTGATGGAGTGCATGGAGAAGGGGTATCTCACCGAGAAGCAGGTGGGGTTCCGTCTCACCTGGGGCGACGTCGAGGGCGCCAACAAGCTGCTCCAGATGATCAGCCACCGGCAGGGCTTCGGCGACGTCCTGGCCGAAGGCGTCAAGCGCGCCTCCGAGAAGATCGGCGGCAAGGCGGCCGAGTGCGCGGTCTATACCATGAAGGGCGCGTCTCCCCGCGGCCACGATCACCGAGGGCGATGGGAGGAGATGCTCGATACCTGTACGTCGTCCAACGGGACCATGGAGAGCGCCAACCCCACGTTCCAGACCGAGGTGGGCGCCCCCGGCCGCATCAATCCCTTCGACGGCGAGCAGGTGGCCAAGCTGGTCGGCATGATCCGGGGCCGGCGCCACCTCGAGGATTCGCTGGGCGGCTGCTCGTTCACCTTCCGCACCCGCATCGCGAACCTGACCAGCGCCCTGTCGGCCGCGACCGGCTGGGACTATCGCCTGAAAGACGCGGTGCGCTTCGGTAACCGCACCGCCGCGATCCTGCGTGCCTTCAACCTGCGCTGCGGCATCGGCACCGACGTGGAATATCCGTCGGCCCGCTACGGCTCGCAGCCCGTCGACGGCCCCGCCAAGGAGCACGACGTCGGCAAGCAGTGGGACCGCATGCTCGACGTCTGGTACGAGACGGTCAACTACGACCGCAAGACCGGCAAGCCCAAGCGGGAGCTCCTGCGCGCGCTCGACCTCGACTGGCTCGCCAAGGACCTGTACGGCAAGAAGTAGACCGTGGAGGGTGGGCAGTTGCCTGGCGAGGTGCAGCCGAAGGCGAGCCGAGCGGATATGAGATCTGGCGAGGTGCAGCCGGAGGCGAGCCGAGCGCATATCGAGGTCACGACGTGGGTGACGAAGCACGTCGGCGGTGACGGAACCGGTAGCAAGCTGTTCGACGAAGCGATCAGCCGGGGCGACACGACCCGCACCGTTCTCCGCCGCTTCACCGCTCGCTTCCCCGAGCTCGACTCCGCTCTCTGGAGCCCCGACCACTCCGAGCTGGGCTCTCACATCGAGGTCCTGGTCAACGACGCGGTCCTCGGCGTCGCCCACGACCTCGACACGCCCCTGATCGGCGGCGAGCGCATCACGCTCCTGGGGCAGTTCATGGGCGGGTAGCGAGGATCTCGCTCCACCGTGACGCAGAACATCTACGACGACGCGAAGTTCTTCGAGGGATACAGCCGGCTGCCGCGTTCGGTGGAGGGATTGGCCGGGGCACCGGAGTGGCCCGCGCTGCGGGCCTTGCTGCCGGCGCTGCGCGGGCTCACGGTGCTGGATCTGGGCTGCGGGTTCGGCTGGTTCTGTCGGTGGGCGCGGGAGCAGGGGACGACGCGCGTGGTCGGCGTGGACGTCTCCGAGCGCATGCTGGCGCGGGCCCGGGCCACCACGCAG
>DATMMH010000270.1:0-5572 GCA_035569855.1 Candidatus Dormiibacterota bacterium | reverse complement strand
GACGGCTCCCGCAGGGCGATGACCGGGCGCGCTCCGATCCGCCAGAGGGCCTGCCCGAGGCCGATGGTCATGGTGGTCTTGCCGTCGCCGGCGGGCGTGGGAGTGATCGAGGAGACCACCACCAGCTTGCCGTCGGGGCGGTCGCGGCGCGCGGCCAGCGCGCTCACGTGCACCTTGGCCTTGTCGCGGCCGTAGGGAATCCACTCGTCGGCGCCCAGGCCGAGATCGCGCGCGATGTCGGCGATCGGGCGCGGCGACCGGTCAGCGTCGGGGCGGGTCGGGGTCGAGGTCGGCATCGGGCATGATCTCCTTCAGCCAGTCGGGAATGGGAATCATCTGGGCGGTGGCCGGGTTCCAGCAGGCGTGCCGGGTGTGGCCGGTGGCCACCAGCTCGTCGGCCTCGTTGCGGATCTCGTAGGCGAAGCGGAAGCTCGCGCGCCGTCGCTCGCTGACCCGCGAGCTGACCGCGAGCAGGTCGTCGAGCCGGGCGGGCTTGACGTACTTCACGAGGGCCTCGACCACCGGCAGGTGCACGCGCTCGTTCACCCGCGACATGGGCCAGCCGCGCTCGCGCAGGTACTCCACCCGCCCGACCTCGAAATAGGTGAGGTAGTTGCCGTAGTAGACGACCGACATGGTGTCGGTGTCCTTGTACCGCACGCGCACCCGGGTGACCGACGGCATCGGCCGCGATGGTACCACCGGGGCAGCTAGCGCTTGAAGACCTCCTTGAGGAGATCGGTGACCCGGGCGGTGGGATTCGTGCGGATCTGCTGCTCCTGCTCGCCGAGCACGTGGAAGAGCCCGGCGAGGCCCTTGTCCACCACGTAGCCGTCCAGGTCGAAGGCCTGGGACTTCGCGAAGGGGATGGACTCGAAGCGCCCGACCAGATCCTTGTACTGACGGGTCACCCCCACGTCGTTCATCGACTTGGAGACCGCCGGCTTGAACGCGGTGGTGAGCTGCGGAGTGGTCTTCGATTTGAAGAAATCGGTGGCCGCGGTGTTGCTGCCGTTCAGGATCTTGCGGGCGTCGTCGAAGCTCATCTTGCCGATCGCGTCGACGAAGATCTGCTTGGCCTGGGGGGCGGCGCTCTCCGCGGCCCGGTTCATGCTGAGAACGAACTCGTCGATCTGCGAGCCGTACCCCACCGCGCGCAGGCCACTCTCGAGGCTCTTCAGCTTGTCCGGCATCAGGATCTTGATCGCCTGATTCGCGAAGTAGCCGTCGGTCTTCCCGGTGAGGCTCACCGTCTTCTCGGTGGCCACCTTGAGCGCTTCCTTCAACCCGTCCGCGATCTTGGCGTCCGGCAGCTGGGCGGCGACCGGGCTCCCCGCCGCGAGCAGCAGCGCGCCCGCGATCAGCGCCGGAATCCAGTACCGCGATTGCTCACGTGAGTGCATGAGGGCTCCTGGCCCGGGCTAGAGGTATTGCCCGTAGCGGATCTTTTCGACCACCGCGCGAATGCGCCGGTAGACGTCCACCTGCCGGAGCAGGTCCTGGGTGGTGACGAGCCCGGCGTCGTGCCCCTGCCCGGCCGCGTGCACCTTCTCCTCGAGCGCCCGGCGGAGCAGGTCGCGGATCTCTCCACCGCTCATCCCGCCCATCGGCGGCAGCAACAACCGATAGTCCAACTCGTCCACCAAAGGCCGGCCCGCGTTCTGCTCGGCGCGGGCGCGCGCGAGCGACAGGATCTGCTGCTGGGCCGCCGCGTCCGGCAGGGGCACCTCGACGAGGCGGTCGAGCCGACCGGGCGCCACCAGGGCGGGATCAACCGAGTCGGTGCGGCTGGTCGCCGCGATGACCACGAGCCGCGAGAAGTCCTCGATCGTGTCGAGCTTCTCGCACAGCGCGGCCACGATGCGCGCCCCCGCCTCGCGGGCCTGCGGCGGCGGGAGCAGGTGCTCGAGGGCGAGCGCCTCGGCCTGATCCAGGAGCACCACGCCCTTGCCCTGCTCCTTGGCGAGACCGAGCACCTCCTGCAGCAGCTCGCCGGTGTTCGGCCCGAACTTGGAGGTCAGCGTCCCGAGCCGCAGATGATAGAACACCGCGCCCGCCTCGGTGGCGAGCGCGCGCGCGAGCAGCGTCTTCCCGGTGCCGGGCGGGCCGTAGATCAGCATGCCCTTGGGGGAGGTGATCCCCCATTTGCGGTAGAGCTCGGGATCCGTCAGAGCGGTCACGAAGCTTCGCACGATGCCCTTGGCCTCGGCGAGACCGCCGATGTCGGCGAACGAGGTCTCCGGCTTGACCTTCACGTCCACCCGGCCGGTGAGCTCGGCGAACTTCTCGCCGAGCTTGGTGAAGATCTCGCCGAGACGACGCTGGATGGCCCACTGCTGCCCCTCCACGTCCGGAGGCAGCGCGAGGGGACCGCCGTCGCGCGGAAGATCGGGAGCCACGGCGGCTAGACGCGCTCGGCGGGCACCGCGCGCGCGCGCGGCGCGAGCGCGGAGCGGCGGAAGCGGAGAAGTGTGGGCATGGTCGAGCGGGCCTCCCGTGCGGGAGCAGTATCGGCCCGCGCGCGCGCGAAAGTCAACCGCGCGGGAGCGCGCGCGCGGCCGCCAGAGGCGCCCGCGCCGCGTAGCCCACACGCAGCCGGAAGCTCGTGAGAAACCCGGCCGCGAGCACCACGGTCAGCCCGCTCCACATGTAGGGGTAGCCGAGGCCGTGCGCCACGTAGCCGAATGCCACCGCACCGATCGTGTTGCCGACGAGGAAGACCGAGCTGAAGATCCCCACCGCGCTCCCGCGCCGCCGCTCCGGGGTCACGTCCATCAGGAGCGCGGACATCGCGGGGTAGAGAAAGCCGTGGGCTCCGCCCGCGAGGAACCCGGCGAGAAACAGGAACGGTAGCACCGGCAGGTCGGGATGGGGCCGGAACAGCACCGCGACCAGCGCGAGGATGCAGGTCGCGCCCGCCTGGACGAACATGGACGGAATGATGACCGCCCGCCGCCCCCGCACGTCGATCAGCTCGCCGCCCGCCACCCGCACCAGCATCGCGGCGACCGCGTAGGCGGTGTAGAAGAGTCCCACGCTGGTGACCCCGAGGTACTCGCCGTAGGTCGGCAGGAAGGTGAAGATGGTCCCGGTGCCCAGCCCGAAGAACAGGGTGAGGAGCATGTGCATGTGCCGCAGCTCGAGCAGCCCCTCCCGGATGATGTGCAGGCCCGGCCGGGCCCCCATCGAGGCGGGGCGGACGTCCTTCACGCGCCAGCACATGACCACCGCCAACGCGGCGATCAGGGTCGCGCCCGCGAAGAACAGGGGGAAGCCGAAACGCCGGATCATGACCTCGCCGAGCAGCGGCGCCACCGAGGTCGACACGAGACCGGAGAGACCGAAGATGCCCAGCGCCCAGCCGCGCCGCTCGACCGGCACCAGCTCGACCACGTGAATGTAGTTGGCCACGAAGAACGCGGAGAAGGCCAGCCCCTGGAGCATCCGCAGGGCCCCGAGCAGCGGCAGCGGGCTGCTGACCGCGAACAGCGCGCACGAGATCACGAGCAGCACCACCCCGAGCCGCATGAAGAAGCGGCGGCCGAGATAGTCGATGAGGGCGCCGATCACCGGCTGGCACACGATCCCGGTCGCGCTGTAGAGGCCCTGCACGAGCCCGATGTCGGCCTCGTTCCCGCCCAGACGCTGGATGTACAGCGGCAGCAACACGAAGCCGTTGAGGGCCGCGAAGAAGAAGAAATTCGTGAGCATGACCCGCGCAAACGGGCCACTGGTCAGCAATTCGAAGGCGGAACCGGTCACGCGCGTTGCAGCCGACTCGACGACGACAGTAGAATGACCGACGGCATGAACCCACGTGAGTATAGCACGCGGTCTTCCCGCCGTCCGTCGGGCGAGCGCGTCGCCGACGTGCTCGCCTCCGCGGCGCGGCTTCCGCGCGACGGGCGCGGCCGCTTCTTCGCCCCGTCCGCGCTGCAGAGCTGGCCGGGCATCGTCCACGGCGGCGGGTTGGTGGCGCTGCTCGACGCGGCCGCGCGCACGCTCGCGCCGCAGGACCGGCCGCGCCGGCTCGAGGGCCGTCTCACCTCGTCGGTGCCGATCGAGACCACGCTCGAGCTGGAGGGGCACGCCGACGATGGCGCGGTCATCGTCACCATCCTCGACCGCGCGCAACCGCTCACCTCGGTGACCCTGACCGCGGACGCGGTCGAGCCCGCCGCGCCGCCTCCATGGTCCCGCAACGCCCGCGACGGCTGGCCCCTGCCGCTCTCCGATCAGTGCCTGGCCTGTGGCGCGCGCAATCCGCTCGGACTGCAGCTCGGCCTACGCTTCGATCACGAGGGCGTGTGGACGCGCTTCGTGCCCCGCCCGCCGTGGCGGCGCCCCGACGACCGCCTCGACCCGGCCCTGCCCGCGGTGCTCCTGGACGAGACCGCCTGGTGGCTGGGCGCCCTCGTCGCCAAGGAGGGCGGGCTCACCAACCGCATCAGCCTCACGCTCTCGCGCCCGGACGCGCTCGCTCCGGGACCGCTCACGGTGGTCGGCCGCTTCGCCGACGTGACGCCGGTAGACCGCCGCCGCACCTTCTGGCGCACCCACTCGGCCCTGCTCTCGGCCGACGGCGCCCTGCTGGCCACCGCCGCGATCGTGTTCCGGGCGGGAGCCGACTACTCCGCGCGTCAGATGAGCTACTTCCGCACGCGCACCGAGCCGGAGATCTTCGGGCGGATGTTTCCGAACTACGCGAGCTGAGGGCGGAGCCCGCTCATGCGGGCCGTGACGCGCGGGCCAGGGCCGCCTTGGCCTGCAGCGCGTCCCACACCGCGAGCGGCACGGTGGGGTTCCCCAGCACCGCGGCGCGCACCGAGGGGCCGTGGAAGTCGGAGCCGCCGGTGGCGACCAGATCGTAGCGGCGGCAGAGATCCACGTAGGCGCCGCGCTGGGTCGCCGAGTGCTCGGAGTAGTAGCACTCGATGCCCATGAGGCCGGCCGCGACCAGGGCGGGAACCAGCTCGTCGCGATCGGAAAGACCGGGGTGGGCGAAGACCGGCACGCCGCCGGCGCGGCGCAGGAGGCGCACCGCGTCTTCCGGCGTGAGCTTCTTGCGGCGCACGTGGGCCGGCTTGTCCGCGGCCAGATACTTGTCGAAGGCCTCGCGCACCGTCTTCACGTAGCCGCGCTCGACCATCACGCGGGCCACGTGCGGGCGGCCCGCCGAGCCCTCCTGGACGAGGGCGAACACGCGCTCCACGTCGATCGGCATGCCGAGCGCGGCGAGCCGCTCGGCCATCCGGTACACGCGGGCCCGCCGCTCCTCCCGCTGGGCGCGGCAGAACTCCTGGAACCACGGGGCCTCGTAGTCCATGCAGTAGCCCAGGATGTGGATCTCGGCGCCCTCCACGTCGCAGTTGATCTCGATGCCGGGCACGATCGTGAGCGGCGGGTGTCTCCGCGCCTCCTCGATGGCCTCGGCGAGCCCCTCGGTCGAGTCGTGGTCGGTGACCGCGAGCACGCGGACGCCGCGCTTCGCGGCCTCCGCCACCAGCTCGCGGGGGCGCAGGGTGCCGTCGGAGGCGATGGTGTGGGTGTGGAGATCGACGCCGCCCGCCAT
>DATMMH010000269.1:0-9208 GCA_035569855.1 Candidatus Dormiibacterota bacterium | reverse complement strand
CGCGACCAACACCTACATCGTCCTCTCCGCGCGCGTGCTGAAGCCCGATCTCTACATCGTCGCGCGGGCGGCCGACGAGGCGGGCGTCACCAAGCTCGGCCGCGCCGGCGCCAATCGGGCGGTCAGCCCCTACGCGATCGGGGGGCACCGGCTGGCCCACCTGATGCTGAGCCCGGCGGTGGTGGACTTCTTCGAGACCGCGCTCGGGCGAGGCAGCGACGCGCTCAACATCGAGGATCTGGCCATGCCCGCGGATAGCCCCAGCGTGGGCAGACGCTCGACAGGCTCGACATCCGGCGGACCACCGGCGCGACGGTGCTGGCCATTCTGCGCGACGGCAGCCCGCTCGCGAGTCCACCCGGGGATCTGGCCCTGGCCGCGGGCGACCATCTGCTGGCGCTCGGCACCGGAGATCAGCTCCGACGCCTCGAGAAGCTGATCGCCTTCGGCGCAGTGGCCTGACCCGGCTCGCCGGGCGGCGGGAGAAGAGTGCCCGGGATCTGGCGCTCAGGCGTGCGTCGAGGCGCCGGGGGTGCTCTCCGGGGACGCCCCGCAGCGGGGGCAGTGCTTCCAGTCCGCCTCCATCGCCGCCTGGCATCCCGGGCAGGTGACCGGCGGGGCAGCGACCGCGACCGCCGCGGGGGCGGCCGCCGGCGACGCGGTCGCCGGCTTCGCGGCCTCGTCTTCGCCCCCGTCACCCGACACGCCTTTCTTGAACTCCTGCATGGACTTACCGACCGACTTCGCGATCTCCGGCAATCGCTTGGCTCCGAAGAAGAACAACGCGATCACCAGACCGATCATCAGATCCTGGCTGCCAATCATGACCCGTCCTCCCGTGAGGGCCAGTGTACGCCTAGCCGGGGCCCGGCCGAAATACGCTATCCCTCCATGAACGCGGCGAGATCGGGCGAGGAGACCCCGCGGTCGACGTAGCCGAACGTGCCCTTGTCCGCCACCTCCCGCGCCGCGTCGATCAGCCCGCTCATCGCGGTGCGGTAGAGCGAGGTGGCGAGGCTGATCCGCTTGACGCCCGCCGCGGTCAGCTCGGCCACCGTGAAGGACTTGCCCTTGATGCCGACCATGAAGTTGACCGGCTTCGAGACCGCCGCGCAGACTGCGCGCACCGCGGCCAGGTCCGGCAGCCCCGGCGCCATCAGCACGTCGGCGCCCGCCTTCTCGAACGCCTGCAGCCGCTTGATGGTGTCGTCGAGGCTCGGGTTGCCGCGCAGGAAATTCTCCGACCGCGCGGTCAGCGTGAACGGAAAGGGCAGCGCCCGCGCGGACTCGACCGCGGCGGCCACGCGCTCGGTGGCGTGCCCGATGTCGTAGAGCGGTTTCTGCTTGTCACCGGTCGCGTCCTCGATCGAGCCACCCACCAGGCCAACCGACGCGCCGAGGCGAATGGTCTCGGCCGCGGCGGCCGGCGCGTCCCCGAAGCCTCTCTCCAGATCGGCGGCGACCGGCAGATCCGTCGCTCCCACGATGGCCCGCGCATGCGCGAGCGCCTCCTCGCGCGTCACCTTGCCGTCGCGGCGGCCGAGGGTGCCCGCGGAGGCGCCGCTCGAGGTGGCCAGCGCCCGGAAGCCGAGCGCGGCCAGGATGCGCGCGGAGCCCGCATCCCACGGGTTGGGAATCACGAACGAGCCCGGCGCCTCGTGGAGCGCGCGGAACCGGACGGCCTTGTCGGTCTGGCTGACGGTCATGGTTTCTCTCCTTGGGACACCCGGTACTGACCCGGGGTGAGTCCGGTCATCTCGTGAAAGACGCGGCCGAAGTGGCTCTGGTCGGCGAAGCCGGCGGCCAGGGCCACGTCGGCCAGGCTCGCGTCGGGCTCGGCGAGCCGGCGACACGCGTAGCGGATGCGCAGACGGCGCACGTGCTCGCCGATCGTCCGGCCATGCGCGCGCCGAAAGACGCGGGCCAGGTGGACGGGATGGACGCCCGCCTCCGCCGCGAGGCCGCTCACCGCGAGCGGCTGCTGGAAGTCCGCCTCGAGACGCGCCATCACCCGCGCGAGCCAAACGGGGGCCTGGCGCTCGCCGCGCTCGCGCGTCCGCGCCGCGGTGGCCAGGAGCTCCAGCACCAGGCCCTCGAGAGCGAGCGGCGTGCAGGCGTCGGCGCGCCGGAACTCGCGATGCGCGCGCAGGCCGAGCCACACCAGCTCGCCGTCGCGGGCGTCCACCGTCCCGGTGGGCAGGCGCAGGTGGGGCTCGACGCGGGCGAGCCACACCGGCTCCATCTCGATATTGAAGCAGACGCCGCCGACCCGGCTGATCTCGCCGTGATGCTCCTCGCCCGGCGGATGATAGGCGATGGACGGCGTGTCGTAGCGGACGGTCCGCGGGCCGTAACGCTCCCAGTACCCGCCGTCGAGCAACAGGCAGAAGTAGGCGAGCGCGTGGGCGTGCTCGGGAATCCGCCGCGCGGCGGCGTGACGGGTCTCGGTGAGCACGAGGCCGGCGCACCGGGAGACGCGCGCGACGTCCGCGAAGAAGTGGCCCGGAGCCAGGTGGGTCGGCATGGGCCCCACTCTACCGCCACGCGGCGAGTGGTCAACAGGCTTGGCGGCTCCCAAACAGGTTGCGTGGGGACGAGACGGGCGGATCCCCGCCCAGGTAAGGTGACCGGCATGACGGTCCTCGAGCGCATTCGCGAGTACATGCGCGCCCACGCCATCGCCCACCGCGAGATCGCCCATCCCCCGGCCGCCCGGACCGAGGAGTACAGTCAGGCGCTCGGCAGCCGCTACGAGCAGCAGGCCAAGTGCCTGCTCGTGAGGCTCAGCCAAGCAGGAGGGGCCGAGGAGCACGTCATCGCGGCCATCCCGGCCAGCAAGAAGCTCGACCTGGGAGCGGGGGCCCGCCTCACCGGTGCCCGCCGCGCGAAGCTCGCCGCGCGCGGCCAGCTCACCACGGTCACCGGCTGCGAGTTCGGCGCGCTGCCGCCCATCGGCTCCATCTTCGGCCTGCGCCTGCTCGTCGACCGCGATCTGCTGACCGAGTCGGAGATCTACCTCAACGCGGGCGCGGTAGACCACTCGATGGTGATCGCGGGCGCGGTAGACCACTCGATGGTGATCGCGCCCGCGGATCTCGTCCGGGTGGAGCGCCCGTTGCTCCTCTGAGCGCCGGGCCGCTCGCGCTCAGGGCGCGGCGGTCAGGTGCTCGGCGAGGAACTGCTGGACGCGGACGATCGCGTCCGCACGCGCGGCCGGATCGTACCCGATAGTGGCTCCGCCCCCCGGCTTGTTGGCGTTCCAGCGCGATCGCGCAGGCCAGGGCGAGCCGCGCGCCGCGAATCACGACCCGCGGGGCGTGGGCGGCCAGCGATCGGCCCAGGGCTGCGCCGTCTCGAGCTGCGCGGCGAGCCGGAAGAGCGTCGCCTCGTCGCCGAAGCCGCCGACGAACTGTACCCCGAGCGGCAGTCCCTCGCGCGACCAGCCGAGCGGCACCGACATCGCAGGATTGCCGCACGCGTTCCAGAGCGACGTGAACGCGATCGTGCCGAGCACCGCCTGACCGTACGCCACCGGATCACCGGTCATCATGTCGATGACGCCCAACGGATGCAGCAGGTACGGCACCCCGGTGAAGGGCCCGGCGGGGAGGCCGGCCGCGATGGCCGCGCGCGCCTGATCGTAGAGCCGGCACACGACCGCGTTGATCTCGTGGTTGCGCGTCTCCACCGCGGCCACCGCCGCCTCCAGCACCTCGGCGGCGCTCACCTGCCTGCGTTGCACCAGCTCCGCCAGCCCTAGCCCGTCGTAGCGGGCGAACTCGTCGTATCGCATCGGTCACTCCCCGAGCTGGGGATCGAGGGCAAAAGGCTCAGAGGGCTCTTCCCCTTCCTTGGGCGGGGAGTTTACCGTACCCGATACCTCTTGTCATGCAGGGGTGGCGCAACCCGCTGCGCCGTCCCGAGGTAGCGCGGTGAGCATCGAGGGCTTTTCCGCGTTCGGTACCGGATGCTTGATCGCGCAGGACGCGACACAGCGCGGGCGGAAGGATTGAGCAGTGCGCGATTCACCTCGGAGCGGTGGGGCCGAGGAGGCACTGCTCACGCATATCTCGGTCGTCGTACCGGCAAATGATCCGGCGGCGACGTCGCCGGTTACGCGATGCCCCCAGCGACCTGTCTCGGCGCCGACTGGTCTAAAGAGGCGCCGCAGTGACCACAGAACTTCGCCGCGGACGGACACGCCGAACGACATTGCTGACACATGCCTTGATTGGACGTTCCATGGATGCGACGGCTCTGGGCCACCGCGGCGAAGACCAGGGCGTCCGCATTCTCGTAAAACACGAGGCCGAGCCAGAGAGCCGCTCCCACGAGCGGCAGGACGAGCAACCAGCTCAGCACAGTTGCCATCCGCTCGCTGAGCATGGGATGCATCAGAGCGTAGGCGGTGGGCAGGAGCGTGAGGATGGCAAGCGGTCGAAGAGCGCGGTGAACGAGACGCTCCATGGGTCGGCTCTCCGGCAACTGACCAGCGATTCGCCAGGCGATGGTCCAGACGATGACGAGGGCCAGAGTATGTCCGAGGAACCGGATCGCGTCAGAGGCGCTAAGCCCGGTCGATCCGAGCCACGCCTCCCGAAAGATCTGCAGCTGACTCAAGATGGTCGTCAGTAAAAGGGTCGCGAGCACGGCGATCATGGCTCGAGCCGCGTCGATCCACTGCCTTGACGTCCAATTCACCATCGTGATCTCTCCCCAGGAGTAAGGGTTCCATTGTTCACGGTAAGAGACAGAAGCGCCTTCCGCGGCACGTGACTCGCTCCCGTGTCGTCGTGTTGACCCCCGATACCATCTCGCCTACATCGCGCCCTCGGCGCCGCCCGAGAGCAGCCTGATAGTCGGCAACAGCGCCGTCACGGTGTCCGAGCCCGTCACTCCGAGGCATCACCTCTCCCGCTTCGCCGGCCACGCGAACGCGGAAGTCGGCCTCCAGCAGCGTGAGGAGCAGCCACCGGAAGTCGGCATCGTCGTCCACGATGAGAATGCGAGCGGGTGTCATGGCGGTGTTTCTAGGAACCAGTGCAGCATCGGCCGTGCCAGCACCCCGGCTGCGTTTGACCCCGCCCGCAGGAGGACGCCGCTTAGAGTTACGCACAGGAGGATCTGGACTGGAGACTCGGCATCGGTAGGAATTGCCGAGTAGTATGGTTACCCTATCTGCCGGCTGGCATTCTGCTTCTCGGTCGCGGGCACGGCTGGCCAGTGAGCGAATCAGACCGGCGGATGGCGCTGCAGGAGCGCGTCGATCGCGGTCGGGTCCACCGGCTTGGTGAGGTGGGCGTCGAAACCCGCCGCACTGGAGCGCAGGCGATCCTCGCGCTGCCCGTAGCCCGTCACGGCAATGAGGACCACGTCTCGACGACCCGCGGCCCGGATGCGCTGAGCGACCTGATAGCCGTCGAGGCCGGGGAGACCGAGATCGATGACGACGGCGTCGGGGTGCAGCACCAGCGCCTGCTCGAGGCCCCTGACGCCGTCGTCCGCTTCGTAGACTTCGTGGCTCGACAGTTCCAGGAGGTGGCGCAGCATCTGCCGAGCATCGTCGTTGTCTTCGACGATGAGGATGCGCCGCCGGACGGTGCTGGGCACCGGCGCCGGCTTGGGGGCGGGTGGGTGGGCGGCCGGTTCGATCCGGGGGAAGCGCACCGTGAACGCGCTCCCGCGTCCCGGCCCCGCGCTCGTCACGTCGATGCGCCCCTTGTGGAGATCGACGAGGCGCTTGACGAGCGTGAGCCCGATGCCCAGACCGGCTCCGGTCCGGTGCAGACCGGTCTGCCCCTGGACGAACAAGTCGAAGATCCGCGGAAGCAGATCAGCAGGAATGCCGGCCCCCGTGTCCTCCACGCGCAGGACCGCGTCCGGCCCCTCCCCCATCACGGCCACGATGATCCGCCCGTCGGGGGGCGTGAACTTCACGGCGTTGTGCAGCAAGTTCAGGAGAATCTGCTCGAGGCGCGGTTCATCGGCCTGGATCCAGAGGTCGCCGAGCGCGTGACAGGCGATGTGCCGGCCTGGCGCGCCGGCCGCCACCGCCGTCACGGCCCGCTGGGCGGCGGCGCCGAGATTGACCGGGCTCTGACTGAGGGCGATCTTACCGGTGGCCAGTCGGGTGACGTCGAGGAGATCGTCGACGAGCCGCACCAAGATAACCACCTGCCGGGCGATGATCTGCCGTGCCTTCACGCCGCGCTCGTCGAGCGGGCCCGTGACCTCGATCACGTGCAGCGCGGTTGTGATGACGCCCAGGGGGTTGCGCAACTCGTGGCCGAGCATGGCGAAGAACTCGTCCTTGGTTCGGCTCGCCGCCTCCGCCTCGGCCTGGGCGCGCTCGCGCTCGCTTTCCACCCGCTTCCGCTCGCGCACGTCGAGGCCGATGCCAACGCGCATGTCGTCGGCCAGCCGAACGTTCGTCCACGACGTCGCAATGGTACGACCGTCCTTCGTGGTCATGTCGACGTCCTGCCAGCCGGGCGGGCACGTGTCCATGTACGCGCGGATCTGCGCCCGGTACGCGGGATCGGGATAGCACCGCGCCATCAGGTCGACTTGCCGGGCTTCCGCCGTGGTCCATCCCGTCAATCGCTTGAACTCCCGGTTGAGTCGCAGGACCTTGGTAGTGGGTTCGTACACGCTGATCATCACCGGAATGCGATCGATGATGGTTTGCAGCAGCGTGCGCTCGCGGTCGCGGACCCACACCAGCGCGGCCATGCTCAAGGTCATCACGGCCATCGTCGCCAGGAACGTCTGCAGCATCAGGAGCGACTCCGCTGGGGCGACGACGGCGAACGGGCCGAACCCCTTGACTGTCCCATAGAGGGCGATCCCGGAGAGCAGGAGGATCGCGGTCGCCGCCGCGCGCCGGCCGAAGCGGAACGCGGCCCAGACCAGCGGCGGGAGGCTCAAAATGGCCAGCGGGTGGCGGGGGCCCAGCGGCGACAGGCTCCCGAAGACCGCGTATCCAGCGACCACCAAGGACAGCAGCAGGCCGACCGCCTCAAGCGGGCGCCGCAGCAGCAGCGACGATCGCGGGTCGCGCCAGAGGAGCAGCGGCGGCGCGACGATGAGCGCGCCGGTGACGTCTCCGAGCGCCCATGTGCCCCAGATGGGGCCGAAGTCAGCCCACCGCGCGTACCCGCCAAGGACGAGGCTGGCCACGCCCATCGTGGCGCTGACGAGGGCACCCGGCACGACGGCTACCACGAACGCGAAGATATCCTGCGCGCGCTCGAAGGCGTACCGGCCACGGGCGAAGCGGTTGACCAGCCAGCCGCCGAAGAGCGCTTCGAGGGTATTGCCGGCCGCCACGGCGAGCGACGTGGCGATCGACCCGGCCGTGGTGACATTGACCAGAAAGGCGCCCAGGGCCACCGCCGGCCACACGCGAGGGCCGAACAGGAGAAACGCCGCGAGCGCGATCCCGGTCGGCGGCCACACCGCGGTGGCGCTCGCGTGAACGAAGGCGAAGTGGAGCCCCAGCTTGCCGGCCAGCACATAGAGCGCGGTGAGCGCCGCGAGCACCGACCAACGTGCCGTCCGGGAGCGGAGGGCCTCGATGTCTGGGCCTCTGTCGTAGCCCTCCTGGGACACAGCGTCGCCCGGGGGCTCCATTGCAGGGCCATCGTAGCTGAATACTCGCGCCGACACCAAGCCCACGAGTGGGGCCCGCCCGAAGCGCGGGCGTGACGGACGACCTTCACCTGGGCGCCGGCGGCCCTGGCTGCCGGCGCCGTCACCATGGAGCACCGCCTAGGTATTCGGGGTCAGCTTCGGGCTTACCGGACGAACGTCGCCTTGGCCCGGCGCGAGGAGAACATGTATATGCTCCACCCGATCGTCCAGGTCGCCACAAACAATGCACTCATTCGCACGTCGGGACGGCCGATCGCAATGAGGATGACGAACAGCATCACGAACCCGTTGACTGCGGTCCACACCCAAGGAAACACGCGGCGTCGGCGAAAGAATGTGACGGCCGCCTGAACTTCACATGCGACCAGGAACCCAACGAGCATGGCGCCGAGCGCACTGCCGCCGGCGATCTCCGAGGCTGGCATCTCTTGCCAGTCCGCCTCCATGAGGCCCACGAGAGTGACCCGCGCGAGGAGCAGCGGCGCCAGGCACAAGCCAAGCCCGGGCACTACGAGCCAGCCGCCGATACCTGTCCCCTTCTCGATCGGGTACTTCTTGGCCAGACCAATCACGCCCAGCAGGACCGCCAGCGGAATCCCGACGAGTGCGACCATGGCAAAGGACGCGCCTAGGCGGCCGCGTGTCGCATGCGGTGTGGTTCGACGACTATTCGGTCCTCGACTCGCGCGCTCGGCCACGTGCGAGCGATGTTGTCGAGCACCGTCCGCATGGCGGCCTCGCGGAGCTCGGGAGTCGGAACGTGCCCGGTGACCTCGACAGTAGGTGCCCCCGATCGCCGGAAAGGCACATGCACGGTCGCGGCGAGAGGCAGCGGCGCGAGGTTCGGATCTTCAAGGAGCGTGTCGGACAGGCGGGCCTGGAGAGCGAGCCCCTCCTCCTCGCGCTTGCGGGTGATGTCGTAGAGCTTCACGCTGATGCCGACAACGAGCAAGAACGCGACGATGATGCCGAGGGCGACAATACCGCCCAGCGGAGTCGGCGAGTCGGCGGCCGCGGGCGTCTGCGCGATGACACCCCCCAGGAGTGCCAGCAATCCTAGAAGGTAGGCGATCGCGGGGACGTTCCGGATGACTCGGTTCATGAGTAGTCCTCCTCTCGTTCCCGAGGACCTCGCGGCGACCGGTTACCCGCCGGCGGATCACCCTCCGTTGTGCGACTCCCGGGCCGCCTTCAGCCTCTTGACCAGCTCAGCATAGGAAGAGCGCGCGATAATGGAACTGAATTGGGTCCGATAGTTCCCAACAAGACTGATACCTTCCGTGTCCAGATCGTACACTCGCCACGATCCCCCCTCTCCCGCCCGGGTCCGATAATCCACCGCAATGACCGAGCCGTTCTTGGCGGTTACCGTGGTCCGGACCCTGGCATGTTCGCCCTCGATCGTCTCCCCCACGTAAGCGAAGTGCTCGGCGTCCGCCAACTGAATCTTCGACAGGTAGGCCCGTTCAAACGCTGCCGCGAACAGCCGCACGAATTCGTCACGCTCTGAAGGCGTCCGTTCCTGCCAGTGCTTCCCGAGCGCCCCTCTGGCCAT
>DATMMH010000268.1:0-7659 GCA_035569855.1 Candidatus Dormiibacterota bacterium | reverse complement strand
AAGTTCCCGGTACGGGAGCTGCGCGCCTTTGCCTCGGCGCGCTCGGCAGGTAAGACCGTCACCTTCAAGGGCGAAGCGGTCCGCGTGGAGGCGGTGGGGCCCGCAGCGTTCAAGGGCGTCGAGATCGCGCTGTTCTCCGCCGGCTCCGCGCAGTCGAAGGAATACGCGCCGCTGGCCGTGAAGGCCGGCGCGGTGGTGGTGGACAAGTCGAGTGCCTTCCGGATGGATCCCCACGTGCCGCTGGTGGTTCCGGAGATCAACGCCCACGCCGCGCGGGCCCATCGCGGGATCGTGGCCTGTCCCAACTGCACCACGATCGTCACCGTGATGCCGCTGAAGCCGCTCCACGAGGCCGGGCGGCTCCGTCGGGTGGTGGCGACGAGCTACCAGGCCGTCTCCGGCGCGGGGGTCAACGGGGTCGAGGAGCTGCGCCGCCAGACGCTCGCGTGGGCGCGGGGCGAGGCCATCACTCCGAGCTTCTTCCAGCACCAGATCGCCTTCAACGTGATCCCGCACGTCGACAAGTTTGCGGACAACGGTTACACCGGCGAGGAGCTGAAGCTGGTCGGCGAGGTGCGCAAGATCCTCGAGCTGCCCGAGCTGCCGATCTCGCCCACCACGGTGCGGGTCCCCGTCTTCACCGCCCACTCGGTGGCGGTCAACGCGGAGACCGAGATCAAGGTGAGCCGGGAGCGGGCGCGCGAGGTCTTCGCGGGATTTCCCGGTCTCAAGCTCTGGGACGAGCCGGCGGAGAACCGCTACCCCATGCCGGTCGTCGTCGAGGGCCAGGACGACTGCTACGTTGGGCGGATCCGCGAGGACCTGTCGCAGCCCAACGCGCTCAACTTCTGGGTCGTGGGCGACCAGCTCCGCAAGGGCGCCGCGCTCAACGGCATCCAGATCGCCGAGCTCCTGATTCGCTGACCACCCGCGCGGTCCGGCTCACGCTCGCCTACGAGGGCACGGACCTGCACGGCTGGCAGGTTCAGCCGGGACAGCCGACCGTGCAGGGGCTGCTGATCGCGGCGGCGGAGCGCGTGCTGGGCGAGCCGGTGAAGATCACCGGCGCGAGCCGCACCGATGCGGGCGTGCACGCCCTCCGGCAGGTGGCGAGCCTTCGGACCTCCTCCGCGATCAGCCCGCCGGTACTCAAACGCGCGCTCAACGCCCTGCTGCCCGATCCGGTCCGGGTGCTCGACGCCCGCGACGCGCCCGAGGGCTTCGACGCCCGACGCTGGGCGCGCGGCAAGCGGTACGCCTACCTGATCGATCGCGGAGCCCCGGCCGATCCGTTCCTGCGACGTTACGCGTGGCAGGCGCCGTTCCGGCTGGACGAAGCCGCGATGGCGACGGCGCTCAGGGCCCTGCGCGGCAAGCACGACTTCAGCGCCTTCTGCGCCGCCGCCGGCCGGGACCGGACGCCCACCTGCACGGTCCGGTCGGCCCGCGTGGTGGTGAGGCGGCAGCGCCTGGCGGTCTGCCTCTCTGCCGACAGCTTCCTCCATCACATGGTCCGGAACATCGTCGGAAGCCTCGTCGAGGTCGGCCGGGGCGCCCATCCGCCCGGGTGGATCGAAGACCTGCTGCAGGGCCGCGACCGCACGCGCGCCGGGCCCACCGCGCCGGCTCAGGGTCTGGTGCTGGTTCGGGTACTCTACGGGCTCGGACCTCTCCGCCCGGACGGGTCGCGATGACCGGCGGCGACGAGCGGACGCCCGAGAAGGGGCCTCCCAAGAAGGGCTTCAAAGACCGGAAGCGGGAGGACCACGCGCTCGTGCTGATCCGGGAGGTCCAGGCGAGCCTCGACGACCTGCCCAAGGTGCGGCGGCTGCTGCTCGAGCTGGGCCGTTACTACGATCCGGTCCTGGGGGGTGCCCTGATGGAGATCCGGCACCAGCGGGCCATCGTCGAAGCCCTCGAAGCGGGCCGGGTCGACAAGGCCCGGGCTATGATCCTCGCCCGCTACGACCTCTATATCAAGGACCGAGCGCACTTGGGTCGGGGAGAGGAGCCCTGACGCGTTGCATTGGGCTCGAACGGGCTCGAAACCCTTGACTCTGGTCGGACCAAAAACCTAGAATCGCCGCAAGTCACTGGCAGCGAAGGAGCATACCTTTGCGCTGGTTCTCGGGAGCGTCCGGTCGGACGCATCATCACGCGGACACACGAAGACACAGCGAGGTGTCGCCATGAGTCTATCGCGGCGTGACTTCCTGAAATACGCAGGGTCGACCGGCGCGGGCGTGGCCGTCGGCGCGGGCGCGCTCGACCTCAAACCCGTGCAGGCCGCGGCCACCACGCTCAAGATCAAAGAGGCGAAGGTGCACGCCGGCGTCTGCCCGTACTGCGCGGTCGGCTGCGTCCAGCTCGTGTACTCGAAGGGCGACAAGATCATCGACATCGAGGGGCATCCGGACACGCCCCACACGCTCGGCCGGCTCTGCCCGAAGGGCGCCGCGACGATCCAGCTCTCCAACAACCCACTCCGGCCGACCAAGGCGATGTACCGCGCGCCCGGCTCCGACCGGTGGGAGGAGAAGCCGCTCGACTGGATGTACGAGCAGATCGCCAAGCGCTACCACGACGTGCGCGAGAAGTATTTCATCGAGCGAGAGAAGAACAAGGACGGGCAGGAGGTGGTGGTCAACCGCCTCGACGCCATCGCCTCGCTCGGCTCGGCCTGCATCGACAACGAGGAGTGCTACCTCCTCAGCAAGCTCAACCGCACGCTCGGCATCGTCTACCACGAGCACCAGGCCCGAGTCTGACACTCCGCCACGGTCCCAGCTCTGGGGACCACGTTCGGGCGGGGGGCGATGACGACGAACCTGATCGACATCCAGAACTCGGATGTCATCATGGCCACCAGCAACTTCGCGGAGAATCACCCGGTCGGCTTCCAGTGGGTGATGAAGGCGAAGGAGCGCGGAGCCAAGTTCATCCACGTGGATCCGCGCTTCACCCGCACCAGCGCGGTGGCCGACGTCCACGTGCCCCTGCGATCCGGCACCAACATCGCGTTCTTCGGCGGCCTCATCAACTACGCCATCCAGCACAACCTCTACTTCAAGGACTACGTCGTCCACTACACCAACGCCTCGTTCCTGATCGATCCCGCGTTCAAGACCGCCACCGATGGGGGCGGGCTCTTCACCGGGCTCGAACAGACCGGCAAGGGCGGCGTGGATCCACACGTGGCCGAGACGTACAAGAAGGACTCGTGGAAGTATCAGCTCGACGGCGAGGGAAATCCCAAGCGCGACCTCACGCTCAGAGACCCGAGCTCGGTCTTCCAGCTCATGAAGCGGCACTACAGCCGCTACACCCCCGAGATGATGGAGCGGGTGTGCGGCATTCCCCGGGAGAAGTTCGTCCAGGTCGCGAAGCTCTACTGCGAGAACAGCGGACCCGAGAAGACCGGGAGCATCACCTACGCGCTGAACCTGACCCAGCACACCAACGGGGTCCAGAACATCCGGGCGCTCTGCATGCTGCAGATCCTGCTCGGGAACATCGGGCGGCCCGGCGGGGGCGTGGTGGCACTCCGGGGTCACGCCAACGTCCAGGGGGCCACGGATCTGGAGCTGCTCTATCACGAGCTGCCCGGTTACCTGCCGATGCCGCTCCGCGATCTCCACGGAGATCTCAAGACGTACCTCGAGAAGGTCACGCCGAAAGGCGGTTTCTGGGTGAACCTGCCGAAGTTCATGGTCAGCCTGCTCAAGGCCTTCTACGGAGACGCCGCCACCGCCGAGAACGAGTACGGCTACCAGTGGCTGCCCAAGCGCGCGTCCGCCGACGCCTACAGCCACCAGCACATGTTCGTGGAGATGTACAAGGGCACCATCAAGGGCTTCCTCGCCGACGGCCAGAACCCGGCGGTGGGCGGGCCCAACGCCAAGCTGGCGCGGGCCGCGCTGGGCAAGCTCGACTGGCTGGTGGTGAAGGACATCTTCGTCACCGAGACCGCGGAGTTCTGGAAGGCGCCGGGCGTGTCCCCGAAGGACGTGAAGACCGAGGTGTTCTTCCTGCCCGCGGCGCCCGCCGCCGAGAAGGATGGCAGCCTCACCAACACCATGCGCCTGATCCAGTGGCACGAGAAGGCGGTGACCCCGCCTGGCGACGTCACCTCCGACGCCGAGTTCTTCGTGAGCCTCGGCAAGCGTCTGCAGAAGATGTACGCCGGCTCGAAGAAGGAGCGGGACCGGGGCTTCCTGGCCGCCAGCTTCCAGTACGGCGACAACCCCAAAGAGCCCAACATGGAGCTGGTGCTCAAGGAGGTCAACGGGTACGCCACCGAGGAGATCACCGACAAGGACGGCAAGGTCGTCTACCGGAAGGGCCAGGCGCTCAACACCTTCGCCCACATGACCGATGACGGCAAGACCGCGGGCGGTTGCTGGATCTACACCGGCGTCACGGTGGAAGGCCCGGACGGGAAGCTGATCAACAAGGCCAATCAGCGCAAGCCCGCCGACGAGAAGGACTACCTCGCGCACGGCTGGGGCTTCGCGTGGCCCGCCAACCGGCGCATTCTCTACAACCGCGCCTCGGCGGATCTGCAGGGCAAGCCGTGGAGCGAGAAGAAGAAGCTGATCTGGTGGGACGCCGCCGCGCCGGGCCAGGAGCCCGAGAAGAAGGGCAAGTGGGTGGGCCTGGACGTACCCGACTTCAACGCGTTCCTCGCCCCCGACGCCAAGAACGGCGACAAGCCGTTCATCATGCGCGCGGACCTGGTGGGCGCGTTCTTCGGCCCGCTCAACGACGGGCCCTTCCCGGAGCACTACGAGCCGGTGGAGTCGCCCACCCGGAACCTGCTGTCCAAGCAGCAGATGAACCCGGTGGCCAAGATCTGGAGCGTTCCCGACCAGAAGAACGACCTGGCCGCGGTGGGCTCGCCCGACTATCCCTACGTGATCACCACCTACCGGCTCACCGAGCATCACCTCTCGGGGGTGATGTCGCGCTACCTGCCGATGCTCGCCGAGCTGTTCCATTCCCACTTCGCCGAGATCAGCCACGAGCTGGCCGACGAGCTGAAGATCGCCAACGGCGAGCGCATCACGATCAGCACCCCGCGGGGCAAGATCCACACCACCGCCATGGTCACCAATCGGCTCAAGCCGTTCATGATCGACGGCAAGAAGACGCATCAGATCGGGGTGCCGTGGCACTGGGGCTACAACGGCATCTCCAAGGGCGACATCACCAACGATCTCTCCGCCACGGTGGGGGACCCCACCGTCTACATCCAGGAGACGAAGGCCTTCCTCTGTAACGTGAAGAAGGGGGAGGTGTAGCCATGGCTCGCACGCTCGCGATGTTCACCGACACCTCGCTGTGCATCGGCTGCCGCGCCTGCCAGGTCGCGTGCAAGCAGTGGAACGAACTGCCGATGGAAGAGCCGGAGTGGACCGGCTCCTACCAGAACCACGCCCACTTCACCGACAAGACCTACCGCCTGGTGCGCTTCATCGAGAAGCCCCGGGCGAACGGCGAGCTGCAGTGGCTCCTCATGTCGGACGTCTGCAAGCACTGCGCGCAGGCGGGTTGCCTCGATGCCTGCCCGACCGGAGCCATCCAGCGCACCGAGTACGGCACCGTCAACATCGACCAGGGCGTCTGCAACGGCTGTCGGTACTGCGTCAGCTCGTGCCCGTTCGGGGTGGTGGCCTTCAACCACGACACCGGGCGCGCCAACAAGTGCACCTTCTGCAACGATCGCATCCACAACGGGCTCGGCCCCGCCTGCGCCAAGACCTGTCCCACCGAGTCCATCCAGTTCGGTTTCCGGGACGATCTCGTCGCCAAGGCCGAGAAGCGGGTGGCCAAGCTCCGCGAGATGGGCCACGCGGGGGCGCAGCTCTACGGGGCGGACACCAGCGGCCCCCTGGGTGGGCTCAACGCCTTCTTCCTGCTGCTCGACCGGCCGGCCACCTACAACCTGCCCGAGAAGCCGCTGCTCCCGCAGCGCAACGTCCTGGTGGACTCGGTGCTGGCGGTGGGGGCGGCGCTCCTGGTGGGAGTGGGGGCCATGGTCTCCTTCCGCGAGCGGGGCGGGAAGGAGGGCGGTGATGCTTAGGAGTCCGGAGTGGCACCTGCTGATCGTCTGGTACTTCTTCCTGGGCGGCATCGCGGGCGGGTCCTACTTCACCGCGGCCATCGCCGACAACTTCGGGGGCCCGCGTGACCGGAACGTGGTGCGGACCGGCTACGTGCTCTCCCTGCTGATGATCGGCGTCTGCGGCATGTTGCTGATCCTCGACCTCGGCACCCCGAGTCGCTTCATGAACATGATCTTGAACTTCAAGTTCTGGGACCCGATGTCCATCGGTGCCTGGATGCTCGGCGTCTTCGGCTTCTTCGCGTTCGTCTCCTCCGCCCTGTCGCTCGTCGGTGACGAGAGCCGGGCCCCCCTGCGCCGGCGGATCAGCCTCCTGGGCTCGATCTTCGGCCTCTTCCTCGCCAGCTACACCGGCGTGCTCCTGAGCGCGACCGCGCTGCCGTTCTGGAGCGACGCCCGGCTGATGGGGGCCCTGTTCCTGGCCTCCGGAGCCTCCACCGGCATGGCCGCGATCTCGCTGCTGCTCTACCTGAGTGGCGAGTCCTCCGGCGAGGGATTCAAGAAGGTTAAGCGGGCCGATCGCTTCGCCATCCTGTTCGAGATGGCCCTGCTGGTCGTGTTCCTCGTGCTGCTGGGCTCGGCCGCCGCGCCGCTCACCTCCGGGCACCTGGCCCCCCTCTTCTGGGGCGGCCTGGTCGCGCTCGGCCTGGTGATTCCTCTGCTGCTGGACGTGATGGGCGGCCGTCACGTGCCCGCGGTGGTTCCGGCGGTGCTGGTGCTGGTCGGGGGATTCGTGCTGCGGTACGTGATCGTGATGACCCACGCCTGAGATCTGAGACCGGCGTCGCCGGTCCACGCGAGCCAGCACGCCATGGAGGGGCCCCACCGCGGGGCCCTTCCTTATATACTGGGCTCGGTAGCGACCGCGATGCGCACCTACTTCCACGTCAAGGGCGGGCGACTCGAGGAGGTCAAGGGCGAGGTCGTCCGAGAGCAGCCGTTGACCGTTCACGTCAACGGGGAGCGCTTCCTCACCCTGCTGTGCTCGCCGTTCCAGCTCGAGGCGCTGGTGGTCGGCTATCTCTGGATGGAGAAGGTGATCGAGGATCCGGCCGAGATCACCCGGCTCGACATCTCCGAGGTGGACGGCCGGGCGGAGGTCACCCTCGCCCATCCGGTGACGCTCCCCACCGAGCGCATCCTCACCTCGGGATGCGGCGGCGGCATCACGTTCCGCATCGACCCGCGCCTTTTCCCCCGCGTCCGTTCCGCGCTCCGCGTGACCCCCGGGCAGCTCGCGGCGCGGCTCAAGGAGCTGTTCGCGCGGGCGGTGCGCTACCAGGCCTCGCGCGGCATCCATGGCGCCGCGCTCGCCGACGGGAATCGGCTCCTCGTGGTGGCCGAGGACGTGGGGCGCCACAACGCGGTCGATAAGGTGAAGGGCGAGGCCCTGCTCGGCGGGATCCCGACCGCGGACCGTATCCTGCTCTCGACCGGTCGCGTGTCGTCCGAGATGCTGCTCAAGGCCGCGCGGATGGGCGTCCCGGTGGTGGCGTCGCGGACGTCGCCCACCGAGATGGCGGTGGGCCTGGCCG
>DATMMH010000267.1:0-10850 GCA_035569855.1 Candidatus Dormiibacterota bacterium | reverse complement strand
ACGGCGACATCGTGGCGAAGGTGCCCATCACCCGGACGTTCTCGGAGGAAGAGCTCAAGCAGATCACGCTCAAGAAGCCGGCCGAGTACAAGGTCATCGGCCAGTGGATCCCGCGCCTCGACATCCCCGAGAAGACGAATGGCCGGGCCAAGTACGGCATCGACAGCTTCCTGCCCGGCATGGTCTACGCGAAGGTGGCCTACCCACCCACCCGGGAGGGATCCAACCACACCACGGTGGACGACAGCGGGGCCAAGAAGGTGAAGGGCTATCTGCGGACCGTCGTGACCCCGGAGCTGGTGGCGGTGGTGGCCACCAACTACGAGTCGGCGGTGAAGGCGCGCGACGCCCTCAAGGTCGGCTGGCAGCCCGGGCCCTACGCGGCGGTCAGCACCGAGTCCATCTTCCGCGACTACGCGAGGAAGGCCAAGGAGGACACCACCTCGCCGGAGTGGGTGAAGGTCGGCGACGCCGCGGGCGCCATGGGCCAGGCCGCCAAGGTCCTCGAGGCGACCTACACCACCGACTACGTGGCCCACATGCAGATGGAGCCGATGAACTGCATCGCGCGATTCGAGGGCGGCACCTACGATCTCTTCACCGGCACCCAGTTCCAGACCATGGCGGTGGGCACGCTCTCCAAGCACCTGGGCGTGGACGCCTCCAAGATCCGCATCCACCAGCACTACCTGGGCGGCGGCTTCGGCCGGCGGCTCGAAAACGACATCATGCTGGAGGCCGCCATCATCGCTCGCGAGGTGGGCAGGCCGGTCAAGCTGATCCGCTCGCGCGAAGAGGATCTCCGCCGCGACTACTACCGCTCCGCGACGCTGCAGACCGTCAAGGGCGGGCTCGACGCCTCCGGCAAGCTGGTCGCGTGGGAGAACACGCTCGTGACCGCATATCCGGGTGAGCGCTACGGCGGGCTCGACGACAAGGGCCGCGATCAGTTCGCGCTCAACGGCTCCGATCACGTGTACGAGATCCCCAACCAGTTCGTGCGTGCGGTCCGCGCCGAGACCGGCATGTCGGTCGGCTACGTGCGCGCGGTGGCGCCCAACTACACGTTCTTTGCGGTGGAGACCTTCATCGACGAGCTGGCCAACCAGGCCAAGGCCGATCCGGTGCAGTTCCGGCTCGCCATGCTCAACGGCTCGCCCCGGCTGGCCAACGTGTTGAAGATCGTGGCCGACCGGTCGGGCTGGGGGAGCCCGCTGCCGCCCAACGTGGGTCGCGGGATCGCCTGCGTCACCGCCCAGGAGAAGAAATCCCCGACCTGGACGGCCTCGGCTATCCAGGCTCGCGTCGATCCGGCGACCGGCGCGATCCGGGTTGAAAAGGTGATCTGTGCGGTGGACTGCGGCATCGTGGTCAACCCGGACGGGGTGCGCTCGCAGGTGGAGGGCTCGCTGCTCTTCGGCCTGAGCAACGCCCTGAAGGAGCGCGCCACCGTCGCCAACGGTCAGCTCGTGCAGAGCAACTTCCACGACTATCAGGTGCTACGAATGAACGAGATCCCCGACGTGGTGGAGGTCCACGTCGTGCAGAGCACCGAGTTCCCCACCGGCGTGGGCGAGCCCGGGGTCACCACCATCGCGCCCGCTCTCAGCAACGCCGTCTTCGCGGCCACCGGCGCGCGCGTCCGAAGCCTTCCGTTCCTCCCCGAGCGCGTCATGGAGGCGATGCGCCAGAAGGCCTGACCGCCGCGATCGGTCGTCACGTCCGCGGGAGCGGGGCGCTCATCGGCGTCCCGCTCCCGCCAGGCGTTCCGCGACCGCGGCCGCGATGATCTCGTGGCCGACCTCGTTGGGATGGCCGTCCACGTCTTCGTAGTAGGGCTGAGCGGGCGCGGCCTGCAGGTGGCCCAGGACGTCCAGGTGGTCGATATCGCGCGCGAGGAGGTCCGCGATCAGGTCGCGCCGCCACCGGGTCTCGTCGGCCACGACCTCGCGGAGCCCGGGATACCGGTCCACCACGCCGACCCGCGCCACGAAGACGCGCTCCTTGGTGGGGATCAGCACCACGAGTAGCCGGGCCCGTGCGCTCCGGGCTCGCGCGGCGATGCGGGCGAGGGCCTCGCGCATGATCTCGAAGCCGAGGCGGATCCGCGGATCGCGGGCGTCCTGCGCCTGCCCCCGGTACGGACCGGAGAGAATGGTGCGCCAGCCGCCTTCCTCGACCGGGTAGACGATGTGGCGCGAGTCGGCGGCCGCCGCCGCGGCGGCCCGGGCGAAGTCGCGGGACAGCATCGGGTTGATCGCGGGAGCGGTGGAGAGCCGGTACCGGAGCGCACGGGCCAGACGGTAGAGCTGTACGTGCCGCGACGCCCACGACCGGGCCGACGCGCCCGTCGATGGATCGCCCGCCTCGCCCGCGCCGAAGAGCTGGATCCGCTCGGAGCGGAGCGATTGCCGGCGCTCGAGCTGCTCCGCCTCGGCGCGCAGGGCGGGCGTGGCCGCGGCCGGGTCGGCCGTCAGCTCCGATCGCCGGAGCGCCAGGACGAAGCAGTCGTAGAGGTCGTTGCCGAAATAGACGCTCACCACCAGATCCTTCGGATCGAGCGACAGGGCGTCGTCGAGCTGGAGCAGGCTCTGACCGGGCCCGTACCCGGGCAGCGCCATGTTGTACACGATGAGCCCGGCGCGCCGGGCGAGGACACTCGGCCACGCGCGGCTCGGATCGTCGGGTCCGTAGGTCTGCGAGTCGCCCAAGGCGACCACGTCGGCGCGCGCGGGGCGGTCGGGATTGCGGTAGCCCCAGCGGTCGTGGTCCGGCCGGAGCGGATTGCCACGCCAGACCATCCGCTCGTCGGGGACGACCGACTGGTCCACCTCCCACGGCGGGGCGAGCCGGCGCTCCACCGTCGGGCTCATCCGGCTCGCGAGCTGGAGGAGGCCCTCGGCGGCGACCACCGAGGCGATCAGCAGCCCCGCCTGTAGCGCGAGACTCGCTCGCATCCGGCCGGCTCGCGTCGGGGGCCGCGTCACCGCGCCGGTCGCCCCCGGCCCCTACCCGAGCCGCGCGATGTGCGGGAGATTCCGGAAGCGCTCGTCCTTGTCGAGACCGTAGCCGACCACGAACACGTCGGGGACCTCGCGCCCGACGTAGTCGAGGGTCAGCTCGGGCGCCCGGGCACACTGCTTGGCGAGCAGCGTGCACACGCGGATCGAGGCGGGATTGCGCGTGTGGAAGTTACGCAGCAGGTAGGCGAGGGTGCGGCCGCTGGCGCAGATGCCCTCGACCACCACCACGTCGCGCCCCTCGATCGGCTCGTCGAGATCCTTGCGGATCCGGACCACCCCCGACGTGCTGATCGGCCCCTGGCCGTAGGCGCCCACCGAGATGAAGTCCACCGTGACCGGGACGGTCAGCGCCCGCATGAGATCGGAGAGGAAGACCGCGGAGCCCTTGAGCACGCCGATCAGGTGGACCGGCCGGCCCTGATAGTCGGTGGAGATCTGGTCGGCCAGCCGGGCCACGTCGGCCCGGATCGCGTCGCGCTCGACGAGGATCTCGCCCGGGACGTCGCCGCCGGCCGGCATCAGGCGAACCGGCTGGTCTTGAGGAACTCGCGGGAGCGGCGGACGAGGTCGGTGGGCGCCAGGCCGCTCCGCTCTCCCTCGTCGAAGCACTGGGAGATGGTCAACACCGCGTGCAGCGCGTAGCCGCGCGCGGCCAGGAGCTCGCGGCCGCCCTGCTCGCGGTCCACGAGGATGACGAGATCCTTCACCACGAGCCCCGCCTCCTCGAGCGGAGCGATCGCCTCGAGCTTGCTCGCGCCGTCGGTGATGATGTCGTCGATCAGCACCACCCGCTCGCCCGGCTTGAACTGCCCCTCGATGCGGCGCCGCGTGCCGTAACCCTTCTCTTCCCGTCGCGGGTAGATGAGCGGCACGCGGCCGGCGAGGCTCGCCGCCACCGCGAGCGGGAGGCCCGCGTAGGGGATGCCGCCGATGCGGTCGCCGCCGCAGCGGGCCACCTCGGCGGCCATGAGGGCGCCGACCTGCTCGAGGACGTCGGGGAAGGAGATCACCACGCGCAGGTCGATGTAGAACGGCGAGGTGATGCCCGACTTCAGCGTGAACTCGCCGAAGCGGATCGCGCCGATCTCGAACAGGCGGCGGATCAGGGCGCCGGGCCCGGGAGTCACGAGGCCATCTCCCGGAGCACCGCTTCCGCGGCCTTGACCGGGTCCGGCGCGGCGGTGATCGGCCGGCCGACCACCAGGTAGTGGGCGCCCGCCTGCGCGGCGGCCCGCGGGGTGGCGATGCGCGCTTGGTCGCCGAGCGCGCTACCGGCCGGGCGCACACCCGGCGTGACGATGACCCAGTGGCCGCCCCGGTTGGTCCGGAGCGCGGCGATCTCGTTGGGCGAGGCCACGCAGCCGTCGAGACCCGCCGCGGCCGCGAGCCCGGCCAAGTGCAGCACGTGCCCTTCCACCGACGTGGCCACCGCCAGTTCGCGGTGGAGCGCGGCGCGATCGAGGCTGGTCAGCACGGTGACCGCGAGGACGATCGGCCGCCGGCCGTGAAAGGCCTTCGCGGCCGTGGCCGCGCCCTCCGCCGCCGCGGCCATCATGGCGCGCCCCCCGGAGGCGTGGACGTTGAACATCAGCACGCCCAGTCGTGCCGCTTCTCGCGCCGCCCCCGCGACCGTGTTCGGGATGTCGTGGAACTTGAGGTCGAGGAAGACCTCGGCGCCCCGCTTCTGGACGGACTCGACCGCGGCGGGCCCGGCGGCGGTGAAGAGCTGCGACCCGATCTTGAAGCGCGTGACCAGCCCCTGGAGGCGATCGACGAGGCGCTCGGCGTCGGCCAGGGTTTCCACGTCGAGCGCGACGATTAGACGGTCGGCGGGTAGACGGCCCTGGGGTAGACGGTCTCGATCCATGGGATCCTTTACCCCGTCCTCACCCCCGGCGGGCGCGGCGGCGGGTTGTAGTATTCCTGGAGCGGCTTGACGGAGATCTCGCCCTTGAGCAGGGCCTCGATGCCTCCGATCGCCGCCTGGGCTCCGTCCACCGTGGTGTAGTAGGGAATGTTCTGGGTCACCGCGGTGCGCCGGATCAGGTAGGAGTCGCGGCGCGCCCGGCCGTCCTCGGGGGTGTTGAACACCAGCGCGATCTCGTTGCGCTTCATGAGATCGACGATGTTGGGCCGGTAGTTCTCGTTGACCTTGTGCACCACCTCCACCGTCATGCCCTGACGCTGCAGCAGCTTGGCGGTGCCGACGGTGGCCACCAGGCTGAAGCCCATCTCGGCCAGCCGCTTGGCGACCTGCAGCACCGCGCGCTTGTCCCGGTTCTTCACCGAGAGGAAGACCTTGCCCGAGGTCGGCAGGGGAGAGCCCGCGGAGATCTGCGACTTCACGTACGCCTTCCGGAAGTCGTGGTCGATCCCCATCACCTCGCCGGTCGACTTCATCTCGGGACCGAGGATGGTGTCGACCCCCGGGAACTTGATGAACGGGAAGACCGCTTCCTTGACCGCGATGTGCCGGATCTCCCGCTCCTCCGCGAAGCCCAGCTCGGCGAGCGTCGAGCCCAGCATGACCCGCGTGGCCAGCTTGGCCAGCGGGACGCCGATCGCCTTGGAGACGAAGGGTACGGTGCGCGAGGCGCGCGGGTTGACCTCCAGCACGAAGATCTGCTCGTTCTTGATCGCGAACTGGATGTTGAGGAGGCCGATCACGCCCAGCTCCCGGGCGAGCGCGCGAGCCTGGGTCTTGATGCGCTCGATCTGGTCGTCGCCCAGCGAGTAGGGTGGTAGCGCGCAGGCGGAGTCGCCGGAGTGTACCCCCGCCTTCTCCACGTGCTCCATCACCCCGCCCACCACGACCCGCTCGCCGTCGGCGAGGGCGTCCACGTCGATCTCGAGAGCGTCCTCGAGGAACTTGTCCACCAGGATGGGATGCTCCGGGCTGACCCGCACCGCCTCGGTCACGAAGGCGGCCAGATCGGACTCGTCGTAGACGATCTGCATGGCGCGGCCGCCCAGGACGTAGGAAGGGCGCACCAGCACCGGGTAGCCGATGTGGGTGGCGATCTTGGCCGCCTCGTCGTAAGAGCGCGCGGTGGACCCGGGGGCCTGGGCGAGGCCGAGCCGATCGAGTAGCTCGGCGAAGCGGCGCCGGTCCTCCGCGCGATCGATGGCGTCGGGCGGCGTGCCCAGGATCGGCACCCCCGCGCGCTCCAGCGGCACCACCAGCTTGAGCGGCGTCTGGCCCCCGAATTGCACGATCACCCCGCGGGGTTGTTCGCGTTCGACGATGTTCATCACGTCTTCGAACGTGAGCGGCTCGAAGTAGAGGCGGTCGGAGGTGTCGTAGTCGGTCGACACCGTCTCCGGGTTGCAGTTGACCATGATCGCTTCCACGCCCGCGTCCCGTAGCGCGAAGGCGGCGTGAACGCACGCGTAGTCGAACTCGATGCCCTGACCGATGCGGTTGGGCCCGCTGCCGAGGATCACCACCTTCTCCCGCGGGGTCGGCGGCGCCTCGTCCTCCTCCTCGTAGGTCGAGTAGAGGTAGGGAGTGTAGGCCGCGAATTCGGCCGCGCAGGTGTCGACCATTTTATAGACGGGTTTGATGCCGGCTTCGACCCGGGCGTGTCGGACCTGTTCCTCCGTGGCTCCGGTCAGCTGTCCAATGCGCTTGTCGGAAAATCCCATCTGCTTGGCGCGACGCAGGACCGCGGCGTCGGCGAGACCGGCCGACGCGATCACCGACTCGTACTCGACGATCTGGCGGATGTTGTCGAGGAACCACGGGTCGATCGCGGACAGCTCGTGCAGCTCGCGGGTACCGAGCCCGCGCCGGTAGGCCTCGCCGAGGGCGAAGCAGCGATCCGCGTTCGGGATGCGGATCTTCTGCCGCAGCTCGTCGAGATCCGCGACCGGCCGATCGAGCGCGAGCCCCCAGCGGTCCTGCTCGAGCGACCGCACCGCTTTCTGCAGCGCCTCCTTGAAGGTGCGGCCGATCGCCATGACCTCGCCCACCGATTTCATCTGGGTGGTGAGGGTCTGGTCGGCCTCCGGGAACTTCTCGAAGGCCCAGCGCGGGATCTTCACCACGCAGTAGTCGATGGCGGGCTCGAAGGAGGCGGGCGTCTCGCGGGTGATGTCGTTGCGCAGCTCGTCGAGGGTGTAGCCCACCGCGAGCTTGGCCGCGATCTTGGCGATCGGGAAACCGGTGGCCTTGGAGGCGAGCGCGGAAGAGCGCGACACCCGCGGGTTCATCTCGATCACCACCATGCGGCCGTCCACCGGATTGATGCCGAACTGGATGTTGGAGCCGCCGGTCTCGACGCCGATCTCGCGGATGATCGCGAGGGAGGCGTCGCGCATGACCTGGTACTCCTTGTCGGTCAGGGTCTGGGCGGGGGCCACCGTGATCGAATCGCCGGTGTGCACGCCCATCGGGTCGAAGTTCTCGATCGAGCAGACGATGACCACGTTGTCCTTCAGGTCCCGCATCACCTCGAGCTCGAACTCCTTCCAGCCGATCACCGACTCCTCGACGAGCACCTGCTGGAGCGGGCTCTGCTGGAGCCCCCACTTGATGGCCGCCTCCAGCTCCTCCGGGTGGTAGGCGACCGAGCCGCCGGTGCCGCCCAGGGTGAACGACGGGCGGATGATGAGCGGGAACTGCATGCGGTGCTGGCGCATTCCGGCGAGCGCGTCGTCCGGGCTCGACGCGTAGAAGCCCTTGGGCATCGCGAGCCCGATGCGCTCCATGGCCGCGCCGAAGAGGTTGCGGTCCTCCGCGGTCTTGATCGCGGGCAGCTTGGCCCCGATCAGCTCGACCCCGAACCGCTCCAGCGTGCCATCCTCCGCGAGGGCGACCGCCAGGTTGAGCCCGGTCTGCCCGCCGACGGTGGGTAGCATCGCGTCGGGCCGCTCGCGCTCGATGACCTTGGCGACGAACTCGGGAGTGAGCGGCTCCACGTACGTGCGGTCGGCCATCTCTGGATCCGTCATGATGGTGGCCGGATTGGAGTTCACCAGCACGACCTCGAACCCTTCCTCGCGCAAGGCCTTGCAGGCCTGCGTGCCCGAGTAGTCGAACTCGCACGCCTGGCCGATGACGATCGGCCCGGAGCCGATGAGGAGGATCTTCTTGAGGTCGGAGCGCTTGGGCACGCGGACTCCTAGGCGTCGACCGATCCGTAGACGATGGACGTCTCGGGGGTGGCCTCGTCGCGCCGGTAGAGCACGTCGTCGAGCCGGCCGTTGCCGATCCAGGCCACCTCGCCGTTGCCCCATAGCTTCTCGCCGAGCACGCTCATGCGCTTCTCGACGCGTTCCTTGACCGCGTGCGCTTCCAGGCTCAGCTCGCTGTCGGTGGTGAAGACCGCCCACTCCGGCTTCTGGCCCGATTCCTCGGTCTTGCGATAGGCGATCAGGTATTTGGGCATCGGATCACCCTCCCTTCGTCATGAGGTCAGCGAAGCGACGGAACAGGTAGTGCGCGTCGTGCGGACCCGGAGAGGCCTCCGGGTGGTACTGCACGGAGAAGATCGGCAGCTCACGGTGCCGCATCCCCTCGGACGTGCCGTCGTTGAGGTTGACGTGCGTTTCCTCGAGCCCGAATTTCTCGACCGAGCGGGGATCGACCGCGAAGCCGTGATTCTGGGCCGTGATCTCGACGCGCCCGGTGGCGAGGTCCTTCACCGGGTGATTGCCGCCGTGATGGCCGAACGGGAGCTTGTAGGTGCTGCCGCCGAAGGCGAGCCCGAGGATCTGGTTGCCGAGGCAGATCCCGAAGATGGGCGCCCTACCGATCAGCCCGCGCACCGTCTCGATGAGGTAGGGCACCGCCTCGGGATCCCCCGGCCCGTTGGAGAGGAAGATCCCGTCCGGCTTGCGCTCGAGCACCGCGGCGGCGGTGGTGTCGGCGGGCACCACGGAGACCTCGCAGCCGAGCGCGGTCAAGCAGCGCAGGATGTTCTGCTTGATACCGGAGTCGAAGGCGACCACCCGGTGGCGCACCGCGGCCGGCGGGAGGTAGCCGCGCGCGAGATCCCACGGCCCGCCGGTCCAGCCGTGCGGTGCCTTCACGCTCACCTCGGTCACCAGGTCGCGGCCGACGAGCCCGGGGAGCGCGCGCGCCCGCTCGGCGAGGCGGCCGGCGTCCGTCTCCTCGGTGGAGATGATGCCTTCCTGGGCGCCGTGATCGCGCAGGTGGCGGGTGAGGGCGCGGGTGTCGATGCCCTGGATGCCGACGATCCGGTGCTCGCGCAGGTAGTCGTCGAGCGGCACCCGGGCGCGCCAGCTCGAGGGGAACGGGCAGGCTTCCTTGACGATGAAGCCGTTGACCCACGGCCGCCGGGACTCCACGTCCTCCGGATTGATCCCGTAGTTGCCGATCAGCGGATAGGTCATGCAGACCATCTGGCCGCGATACGACGGATCGGTCAGGATCTCCTGGTAGCCGGTCATGGAGGTGTTGAACACCACCTCGCCGTGGCCCTCCCCGACGGCGCCCAGGGCCTGGCCGCGGAAAACGCGGCCGTCGGCCAGAGCGAGCATGGCCGCGCGTGTCACGGCGTCACCGTGGCGCCGCCCACCAGGGTCATCCAGGGCGCGCCGGTGCCGGTGAATCCGGCGAACGGCGTGTTCCGGCTCCGGGAGCGGAACGCGCTCGGCTCCACCGTCCAGGGCCGCTCGAGGTCGAGGATGGTGATGTCGGCGGCGGCGCCCGGAGCGAGGCTGCCGCCCGGCAGGTTCAGGACCCGCGCGGGCGCGGTGCTGAGCCGGGTGACCAGCGTCGGGAGGTCGACGACGCCGGACCGCACCAGCCGGTCCAGCAGGAGCGGCACCGCGGTCTCGAGCCCCACGACGCCGTTGGCGGCCTCCGCGAACTCGTCCTCCTTCTCGGAGAGCGCGTGCGGGGCGTGGTCGGTGGCGATGCAGTCGATGGTGCCGTCGGCCAGCGCCTCCAGGCACGCCTCGACGTCGCGCTTCGTCCGGAGCGGCGGCGCCATCTTGGTGTTGGGGTCGTAGCCGCGCACCGCCTCGTCGGTGAGCAGGAGGTGATGCGGAGTCACCTCCGTCGTCACCCGGACCCCGCGCGCCTTGGCCTCGCGCACGAGCCGCACCGCCCCCGCGGTCGAGACGTGCGCGACGTGCAGGTGCGCGCCGGTCAGCTCGGCCAGTATGATGTCGCGCGCCACCATGACCTCCTCGGCCGCCGACGGCTGGCCGGTGAGGCCGAGCTCGGTGGAGACGAGGCCCTCGTTCATCGCGCGCCCGTGGGCCAGGTCGCAGTCCTCGGCGTGGCTGATGATCGGCGTGCCGAAGGGCAGCGAGTACTCCATGGCCCGCCGGTAGAGCTCCGCGTTCATCACGCACTGGCCGTCGTCGGAGAAGGCCACGCAGCCGGCCTCGGCCTGCTCGGCCAGCTCCGCGAGCTGCTTGCCCTCGAGGTTGCGGGTCACCGCGCCGATGGGGTACACGCGCACGACGCCTTCCACCTTCGCGCGGGCCAGGATGTAGTCGGTGACCGCCCGGTTGTCGTTGACCGGGAAGGTGTTGGCCATGCACGCGACCGCGGTGAAGCCGCCCGCCGCGGCGGCCCGGGTCCCGCTCGCGATCGTCTCCTTGTACTCGAAGCCCGGCTCGCGCAGGTGCACGTGTATGTCGATGAAGCCCGGGCAGACCACCTTGCCGGTGGCGTCGAGCGTCTCGATGCCCGCGGGAGCCTTGAGGCTCTTGCCCACCTTGTGGATGCGCCCGTCGGCGATCCAGACGTCCTGCACGGCGTCCACGCCGCCGGCCGGATCGATCACGCGTCCGTGCTTGATCAGCAGGCTCATGCGCCCTTGCTCCCCGCGAGCAGGTAGAGCACCGCCA
>DATMMH010000266.1:0-15695 GCA_035569855.1 Candidatus Dormiibacterota bacterium | reverse complement strand
GTGTCCGCGCCGTCCACGAGCTCGTGCACGACGCCGACGGACAGGCCCCGGGCGCCCCGCTCGAGCTCGCCGCGCGGATCCGAGGCCGCCGGCCGGATCCACGGATCGCGGCCGTCGGGTCCGGCGATGATCGAGAGCAGCAACGCCGCGTCTTCGACCGAGCGCGTGAGGGGGCCGGGCGCGTCCATCGACCACGCGACCGGCGCGCAGCCCGAGCGTGGGACCAGGCCCCAGGTCGGGCGCAGCCCGACCGCGCCGCACCACGACGCCGGGCTCCGCACCGAGCCGCCCGTGTCCTCGCCCAGCGTCGCGGCGGCGAGGGCCGCCGCGGCCGCGATGCCCGAGCCCGACGACGAGCCGCCGGTCTCGCGCGTCGGATCCCACGGGTTGCGCGGCTGGCCGAACGGGTAGGTGAGGGTGCCGCCCAGCGCGAACTCGGTCAGGTTGAGCTTGCCCAGCAGGATGCCGCCGGCCGCGCGCAGCCGCGCCACCACCGTCGCGTCGTGGGTGGGCACGCGGAGGGCGTGCAGCCGGGAGCCCGACGTCGTGCGCACCCCCGCGGTGTCGAACTGATCCTTCACCGCGAACGGCACCCCGTGCAGCGGGCCGAGCTGGCCGCCGCGGCCCCGAGCCGCCTCGGCGGCGCGCGCTTCATCGAGCGCGCGCTCCCGGCAGACCGTGACGTAGGCGCGCAGGGTACCGTCGAAGCGGTCGATGCGCGAGAGGTAGGCCTGCACCACCTCCACCGGCGAGACCTCGCCGGCCCGGATCAGCCGGGCCAGGTCCGCCGCGGAGCGGAAAGCGAGCTCGTCGCTCATCGGGGATCGGGAGATGGCGTGGGCCACGGCTCGGCGGCGGCGAGGTCGAGCGTGGCCAGTCCGGCCAGCGCCTCGACGAAGGCGTTCAGGCGATGCGCGACCTCGGCGAGATCTTCGCCCTCGAGGGGCAGGCCGATCGCGGCGGCCAGCGCGCGGACCTCGGCGGCGGAGAGCTCGGGCATGGCGCTACTGCAATAGCAGAGCGCCCGCCCGGCGGCAAGGTGCCCGCGCCGCGGCCGGGTGGTACCCTTGGGCCAGATCCGGTAGGCAGATCCAGCCGATTTTTGCCAGAGGAGGAGTGGACTCGAGTGGATACGAGAGGCGAAGCAGACGCGAAGACGTCGCGGCGGCAGCTACTCCTGGCGGGCGTTGGTCTCGCGGTCGCGATCGTTCCGGGCCACGCCGGGGCGCAGCAGAAGATGGCGCAGAAGCTGGTGCAGTACCAGCAGAAGCCGAAGGGGGTGCAGGAGTGCGACCAGTGCCTGCACTGGGTGCCGCCGGACAGTTGCAAGATGGTCGAGGGGAAGATCAATCCCAAGGGGTGGTGCGCGCTCTTCGCGCCCAAGCCGAAGTAGTCTGCGGTTCCCCGCGTCGCGCAGCGGGCAGGATGGCGTGAGAATCATCGCCCACATCGACATGGACGCGTTCTATGCCTCAGTCGAGGAACGCGATCATCCGGAGCTGCGCGGGCGGCCCCTCGTGGTGGGCGCGGATCCCAAGGGCGGCGCGGGCCGCGGGGTCGTCACCGCCGCGAGCTACGCGGCCCGGAAGTACGGGATCCGGTCGGCGCTGCCGATCTCGCGGGCGTGGCGGCTGGCCGAGGCCGCGCGGCGGCGGGGCGAGCCGGAGGCTGTGTTCGTCCGGGGCGACCGGGCGCGCTATCTCGAAGTCTCCGGCCGGCTCATGGCGATCATCGGTCGCGGCGTCGACGCCTTCGAGGAGGCGAGCATCGACGAGGCCTACGTGGATCTCTCGTCCCTCGGCGACCTGGACCGCGGCGAGGCCCACGCGCGGGGGCTGAAGCGCGAGATCCTCGAGCGCGAGGGGCTGACCTGCTCGATTGGCATCGCACCCAACAAGCTCGTCGCGAAGATCGCCTCCGATTTCCGGAAGCCCGACGGGCTGACCGTGGTGCGCCCGGACGAGGTGGGCGGCTTTCTCGACGGGCTTCCGATCCGGGTGATCCCGGGCATCGGACCGAAGACCGAGGCCTTCCTGCAGGAGCGGCGCATCCGGCTCATCCGCGAGCTCCGCGCCCTCGAGCCGGCTCAGCTCCGCGACTGGCTCGGCCGGGGGGGCGAGGACCTCCACCGGAAGGCCCACGGACTCTCGGACGATCCGGTGTCGAACGAGTGGGAGCGCAAGTCGGTGGGAGAGCAGGAGACGTTCGAGCAGGATACGCTCGACCCCGCCGTCGTCTTCGAGCGCGCCCGGGCCCTGGCCGTCACCGTGTTCGAGCGCTTCGTCGCGGAGCGGCTGGCGTCGTTCCGCACCGTGACCGTCACCGTGCGCTTCGTCGGCTTCGTGACGGTGAGCCGGGCGCGCACCGGCAAGGCTCCGCTCACTGCGCTCGATGAGCTGCAGGCCCTGGTCCGCGGGCTGCTGGAGCCGTTCTTCGACGACCGCGAGAACCCCAGGCGGAAGAAGATCCGCCTGATCGGCGTGCGGGTGGAGAAGCTCGCGCGCCCCGGGCCGGACGCGCGAGCATGACGAGGTGGGCTTTCCCTCCGGCCCGAGATTTGGCACTCTCGTGCGCATGAGCGGGCCGGCCGCGTTTCCCCATCTGTTCTCGCCGCTGCGCGTGGGGTCCCTCACGCTGAAGAACCGTATCTTCTCGACCGGGCACGCGGAGGCCATGGCCGAGGACGGCAAGGCGGGCGCGCGCCTCGCCGCCTACCACGAGGCCAAGGCCCGCGGCGGGGTGGCCCTGACGATCATCGGCGGCTCGACGAGCGTGCACCCGTCCTCGCCGGCGAGCGCCTGGAACATGATCGCCAACCACGACGACGCGGTGATCCCGGGCTATCGCCGGCTCGCGGAGGCGGTCCATCGGCACGACTGCCGGGTCATGAGCCAGCTCACCCACATGGGCCGGCGGTCGCAGTCCGACGTCGAGGGCTGGCACGTGCTGCTGGCGCCGTCGCAGATCCCGGAGAAGGTCCATCGGGAGATCCCGCACGAGATCGAGCCCGAGCAGATCGCGATGCTGGTACGCGCGTTCGGGGACGCCACGCGGCGCTGCCGGGAGGGTGGCCTGGACGGCGTGGAGCTGTCCTTCGCCCACAATCACCTGGTGGACCAGTTCTGGTCGCCGCTCTTCAACCGGCGCACCGACGACTACGGCGGCGGCCTCGAGAACCGGATGCGCTTCGGCTTCGAGGTGCTGCGGGAGATCCGGCGCCAGGTGGGGCACGACTTCGTGGTGGGCGCCCGGATCTCGGGCGACGAGATGACGCGCGACGGTCTCACCGCGGCGGACATGGCGGAGATCGCCCGCCGCCTGGCCGCCTCCGGCCTCGTCGATTTCCTGTCGATCATCGGCGGCGCGGCGCACACGCTGCCGCTGCAGGCCCTGGCCGTCCCCAACATGGCCTATCCGCACGGCGTGTTTGTCCCGCTCGCGGCCGCCATCAAGGCCGCGGTGCCCGGGATGCCGATCCTCCACGCGGGTCGGATCGTCGATCCCGCGCACGCCGAGCAGATCCTGGCGCAGGGGTCCATCGACCTCGTGGGCATGACGCGGGCGCTGATCGCGGACCCCGACCTGCCGCGCAAGGTCCTGGCCGGGGCGGGCGACGACGTGCGCGTCTGCGTCGGGGCCAACGAGGGGTGCATCGACCGCATCTACCAGGGCAAGCCGGTGACCTGCGTGCAGAACCCGGGCACCGGCCGCGAGCTGGAGCTGGCCGAGCCGGTTCCCGCCCGGCCCCCGCGTCGCATCGTCGTGGTCGGAGCCGGGCCCGCCGGTCTCGAGGCGGCGCGCGTGGCGGCCCTCCGCGGCCATCGCGTGGTGCTCTTCGAGCGCGAGGCGGAGGTCGGCGGGCAGGTGCTCATCGCGGCCCGTGCCCCCGCGCGGGCCGAGTACGCGGGCATCCTGCGCTTCCTGACCCGCCAGGTGGACAAGCTCCGGGTGGACTGCCGGCTCCGGGTCGAGGCCGGCCCGGACTCGATCCTCGCCGAGGCGCCGGACGCCGTGATCATCGCGACCGGCTCCTATCCCCACGTGCCCGTGCTGCCCGGGCTGGACGGCAAGCACGTGGTCACGGACCGCGACGTCCTGCTGGACCGCGCCCAGGTCGGCGAACGAGTCGTCGTGGTGGACGACGTCCACACCCAGCAGGGGCTGTCCGTCGCGGAGCACCTGCTGGAGCGTGGTCACCAGGTGGAGGTGATCTCGCGGCTCCTCTACGCCGGCCAGGACGTGGGCGTCACCTCGATCGCGCCGCTCTACGCCCGCCTCTTCGGCAAGGGCGTCACGCTGACGCCCCACACCGACCTGATCGCGATCGAGGGCTCCGCGCTGGTGGTGGCCAACGCCTTCACGCGGGCCGAGCGGCGCATCGAGGGCGTGGACACCGTGGTGCTGTCGATGGGCAGCCGCTCCACCGACGCCCTCTACCGGGCGCTGAAGGGGAAGGTTCCCGCGCTGCACGCGGTCGGCGACTGCGTGGCTCCGCGCGGAATCCACCAGGCAATTCTCGAAGGAACACGGGTCGCGCGCGGGGTATGATCGGGGGGACCCAGCGGCTCTGAACCGCTCCAACAGGAGGCAGCCCATGGCGAAGATCAAGCACATCGCACTCTCCACCCAGGACGTCGACGGGACGGCCAAGTTCTACATCGACGTGTTCGGCATGAAGGAGATCGCCCGGATCGACAGTCCCAATGCGCGGGGCTACTACCTGAGCGACGGCGACCTCAACCTGGCCATCCTCAACTTCAAGAACGACGCGGTGGCCGGGGTCGAGCGCGGCAAGGGCTGGAGCGGCATCCACCATATCGGCTTCCAGGTGGAGAGCCTGGAGGCGATCACCGAGCGGCTGGCCGCGGCGGGCTCGGCGCCCCGCGACGACGTCAACGAGGCGCTCGGGGTCGGCTACGGCCGGCAGGCGCACGGCAACGTCGAGGTGAAGTACAGCGGCCCCGACGGGGTCATGGTGGACGTCTCGGAGACCGGCTGGGTCGGCACCTCCGGCTTCAACGTCTAGCGCTGCCGCGGGCAGGCGCCCGGCCTCTGGTCCCCGGCCTGATCCCCGGCCTTTGATCAATGACGCGGCTGACGCGCCTGCAGCTCATCACCTCGCTCATCCTGACGATCGGCCTCGGCAGCGCGATCGTCATCTACCTCACCGCCCCGCCCCCGCCCGGGGACATCCCGGGCTACGACCCGCAGGAGACCAAGCAGTACCTCCGGGAGATGGAGCGCTACGGCGGAAAGGCGAACGTGCTGGCGAGCGAGCTCACCCAGTGGTTCAACAGCCTCTGGCACGGCAAGCGGCTGGCCGTCACGGTAGCGTGCATCACGGTCCTCACCGCGGCGACGTACCTCGTCGCGGCGACGCCGTTGCCGTCGGATCTCGAGGCCGAGCTCTCGCGGGGCGGCAAGGACGGACGACCGCGTAGCCCGTAGGCCCTGGCAGATCCGTCCGCTTCCGCATACTATTGCCGCCATGACACCCAACCCCGATCACACACGCGCGCTGGTTCAGCGGGCCTGGGACGACGACATCGTACCCGCCCTCACCGAGTACATCCGCATTCCGGCCAAGTCGCCCATGTACGACACCAAATGGGCGGAGCACGGCCACATCGATCGGGCGGTGACCCTGATCACCGACTGGGCTCGGAAGCGGAAGATCGAAGGGCTGACGATCGACGTGGTTCGCCTCGAGGGCCGGACGCCGGTCATCCTCATGGAGGTGCCGGGCAAGGGCGGCGAGACCGTGCTGCTCTACGGCCACTGCGACAAGCAGCCGGAGATGGTCGGCTGGGCCGCGGACGGTGGCCCGTGGCTGCCCGTCCGTCGCGGCGACCGGCTGTTCGGCCGGGGCGCCGGGGACGACGGCTACGCGTCCTTCGCGGCGCTGACCGCGATCGAGGCGCTCCAGGCCCAGGGCATTCCGCACGCGCGCTGCGTGGTGCTGATCGAGGCCTCCGAGGAGAGCGGCAGTCCCGATCTCCCGGCGTACGTGGAGAAGCTCGCCGAGCGGATCCGCCCCGACCTCGTCGTCTGCCTGGACTCTGGCTGCGGCGACTACGACCACCTGTGGGCCACCACGTCCCTGCGCGGCGTGCTGAGCGGCACGCTCACCGTCGAGGTGCTGGGCGAGGGCGTGCACTCGGGCGCGGCGAGCGGCATCGTGCCCTCGAGCTTCCGGATCCTGCGCCAGGTGCTGGACCGGATCGAGGATCACCGCAGCGGCAAGATTCTCGTCTCCGAGTGTCACGTGGACATCCCGCCCGACCGGCTCGCCGAGGTGCGCGCGGTGGCGGGCGTGCTGGGCGACGACATCTGGAGCCGCTTTCCGTTCCTGCCGAGCATGAGCCCGGTCACGCGGGATCCGGTGGAGGCCCTGCTCAACAACACGTGGCGGCCGGCTCTCGCGGTCACCGGCGTGGACGGCATTCCGGCGCTTGCCGATGCCGGCAACGTGCTGCGTCCGCAGACCTCGCTGAAGCTGTCGCTGCGGCTGCCGCCCACCGCCGACGCGGCCCGGGCCGGCCGGCGCGTGAAGGAGGTGCTGGAAGCCGACCCGCCCTACGGGGCGCGGGTGACCTTCTCCACCGGCGAGCGGCCGGGCAGCGGCTGGAACGCCCCGGTGATGGCGGACTGGCTCCGCGAGTCGGTGACGCGCGCGTCACGCGCGCAGTTCGGCGCGCCCGCGATGTTCGACGGGCTCGGCGGCTCGATCCCGTTCATGAGCATGCTCGGCGAGCGGTTCCCACAGGCGCAGTTCCTGGTCACCGGGGTCATGGGTCCCGGCTCGAACGCCCACGGGCCGAACGAGTTCATCGACCTCCCGACCGGCGTGAAGGTGACCGCGTGCGTGGCTCAGGTGCTGGCCGATCATGGAATGATGAAGGGGGAATGATGAAGGGGGAGCCGCAGGGGGCAGCGATCAGGGCGCGCTGAGCTGCTCGCGCACGGATGACTCGCGACTATCGCGTCATCGGTAGGGGCCTGCCGCGTCCGGATGCCTGGGAAAAGGTCCGGGCCCGGCCAATCTACGCCGGCGACTTCGCGCCGCCCGGCATGCTCCACGGGCGCATCGTCCGCAGCCCCTACGCCTCGGCCCGCCTGATCGGCATCGACACCGCGGCCGCCGCCGCGCTGCCCGGGGTGCACGCGGTGCTCACCGGCCGCGACGTCCCTCAGAACCACCTGCGCATGGAGCTGCCGGGCCGCATGGCCGAGGCCACCGCGGGCGCGGTGCTCGCCACCCAGCCGGTGCTGGCCGAGGATCGCGTGCGCTTCCAGGGCGAGCCGGTGGCGGCCATCGCGGCCGAGACGCCCGAGATCGCGGCCGAGGCGGCGGCGCTGGTGCGGGTCGAGTACGAGGAGCTGCCCGGCGTCTACGATCCACTCGACGCGCTCCGCCCCGACGCTCCGGCGGTCCACGACGGCGGTAACGTCCTCCGTCGCTGGCATCTGCGCCAGGGCGACGTCGCGGAAGGCTTCCGGCGCGCCGACGTGGTGGTCGAGCACGTCTACCGCACCCCGTTCGTGGATCACGTGTATCTGGAGACCGAGACCGGCGTCGGGTGGGTCGACGCCGAAGGCGTGCTGGTCCTCCGCGTCAGCACCCAGGTGCTGGAGCACTTCCGCGACGTGGCCGAGGTGCTGGCGCTGCCGCACAACCGGGTGCGCATCGAGGGGGCGTATCTCGGAGGCGGCTTCGGCGGCAAGGAGGACATCACGGTCGAGTGCCTGCTCGGCCTGCTCGTCTGGAAGGCGCGCCGGCCCGTCCAGCTGATCTTCTCCCGCGAGGAGTCGTTCATCGGCCACGGCAAGCGCCACCCCTACGTGATGCGCTACCGCACCGGGGCCACCCGCGACGGGGCGCTCACCGCGCTCGAGGTGGACCTCGTCTCCGACTCGGGAGCCTACGCGGCGTTGTCGCCGTGGGTGCTGCTCTACAGCCTCGTCACCGCGGCGGGTCCGTACCGCGTCCCGCACGTGAAGGTGGACGCGACCACCGTCTACACCAACAACCCGATCGCGAGCGCCTACCGCACCTTCGGCTCCATCCAGCCGTGCATCGCCTACGAGGGACAGATGGACGCGCTGGCCCGGGCGCTCGGGATGGATCCGCTCGTGCTGCGCGAGCGGAACTTCCTGCGCAAGGGCGACCACCTCGCCACCGGGCAGGTGCTCGAGAGCGAGCCCATGCTGGCCGAGACGATGCGGCGTGCCTGGGAGGCGCTCGGCCCGGTGCGGCCCGCCGAGGGCCCGCTCCGCATCGGGCGCGGCCTCGCCGCCTCGCTCACGCCGTACGGCCGCATGTGCTGGACGCGCGACTCCTCGAGTGCCTGGATCGGCATGGAGCTGGACGGCAGCGCGGTCGTGCGCTGCGCGGCGCCCGACGTGGGCGGGGGTCAGACCGCCTCGCTCTGCTCGATCACCGCCGAGGTGCTGGGCCTCGCGCCGGAGCGCGTCGTCGCGGTGGGGCGCGACAGCCATTTCACCCCGCGGGCCGGCACCACCACCGCCACGCGCCAGCTCCTGATGTCCGGCAACGCGGTGCTGCGCGCCGCCACCGAGCTGCGGCGGCACCTGGTGGCGCAGGCGGCGGAGATGCTCGAGGCGGCGCCCGCCGACGTGGAGCTCGGCGAGGCCGGCGCGGTCGTGCGCGGCGCGCCCGGACGTGCCGTGACGATGGCCTCGGTGGTGCGCGCGGCGACCGCGGCGGGTCGGCCGGTGCAGGTGCTGGAGAAGTACGACGCGCCGTCGGCGCCCACCATCGATCCGGTCACCGGCCAGGGCAAGGCGTTCAACGACTACACGTTCGGGACCCAGGCGGTCGAGATCGAGGTGGACGAGGAGACCGGGCGCGCGCGGGTGACCAAGCTCGCGGCGTGCTACGACGTGGGCCAGGTGATCAACCGGCAGAGCTGCGAGGGACAGGTGGAAGGCGGCGCGGTGCAGGGCCTCGGCCACGCGCTGCTCGAAGAAGTGGTGCTGGAGCAGGGGCTCAGCAAGAATCCGCACCTGCTCGACTACAAGATCCCCACCACGCTCGACGTGCCGCCCATCGACGTGATCCTGATCGAGTCGGGCAACGGGCTCGGGCCCTTCGGAGCCAAGGGGATCGGCGAGCCCGCCATGACCGCCACCCCCGCCGCGGTCGGCAACGCGGTGGCCGCCGCGGTGGGGCGAACGGTGACCGAGTTTCCCCTCACGTCCGAGCGAATCCTCGCCTACCTCGACGCCGCGCGGGGACCGGCGCGCGCCTGAGCGATGCCCGTCTTCGACGAGCAGTTCCAGGTCGAGGCCACGCCCGAGCGCGTCTGGGCGCTGCTCCTCGACCCCGTGCGCCTCGGGCCGTGCATTCCCGGCTGCGCGGGCATCGAGGTGGAAGACGCGCGCACGTACCGGCTGCGGCTCGTGGTCAAGGTCGGGTTCCTCTCGACCACCCAGGACATGCGGATGACCGTCACCGAGATGGAGCCCCCGCGCCGGCTGGTCGCGGTCGGCCACGGCGAGGACCGCAAGCTCGGCAGCCAGGTGGACGTGCGCAGCACGCTCGATCTGGAGCCGGCGGGCGCGCACGCGACCGACATTCACTACCAGAGCGAGGTAAAGGTACTCGGGCGGCTCGGCTCGGTGGGCGATGCGGTCATGCGCATGAAGGCGGGCCAGCTCGCGGGGGAGTTCGCGACCCGGCTGCGCGCGGCCGTCGAGGCCGGGCCGTGAGCCCGATCCTGAATTACTCAGTGGACTTCTCGCTCAACGGCCGCCCGTGCCGCGTCGAGGTCCCACCGCACTGGACCGTCATCGATCTCCTGCGCGATCGCCTCGATCTCACCGGGACCAAGGGCGGCTGCGGCGAGGGCGTGTGCGGGACCTGCACCGTGCTCGTGGACGGCGAGCCCGCGCGCGCCTGCCTTATGCTCGCCGCGCACCTGCGTGGCCGCGCGCTCCTCACCATCGAGGGGCTCGAGCAGGACGGAGCGCTCGCCCCGCTGCAGGAGGCCTTCGCCCGGCACGGAGCGGCCCAGTGTGGCTACTGCACTCCGGGCATGCTGATGGCCGCCACCGCGCTCCTCGCGGCCCGGCGCGACGGGAGCGCCGGATCGCGGCCGCTGACCCAGGGTGAGGTCCGCGAGGCGCTCGCCGGCAATCTCTGCCGCTGCACCGGCTATCACAAGATCGTGGAGGCGGTGCTCGCCGCCGCGGCGGGTGCGCCCTCGCCCGCCTCGGCGGGCTCGTAGCCGATGCGTCTGCACCCGTTCGAGCTGCACGAGCCCGGGACCGTCGTGGAAGCCGTGGCGGTGTTGGCGCGCCTCGACGGCGAAGCGCGCATCGTCGCAGGTGGCACCGCGCTGGTCCCGATGATCCGGCTCGGGCTGGTCGCGCCGGACCGGCTGATCTCGCTCCATCGGGTGCACGCGCTGCGTGGCGTCGGCCTGGTCGACGGCGGGCTCGAGCTCGGCGCGATGACCACCTATGGCCACGTGGAGCGCCACCCGGACGTGCGGCGCGGCTGGCCGCTCCTCGCCCGGGCCGCGGGCCGGGTGGCGAGCCCGGCGGTGCGCAGCATGGGCACCGTCGGGGGCAACCTGGCCTATGCCGAGGCCGCCTCGGACGTCTCGCCCGCGCTCCTCTGCCTGGAGGCCCTGGTCCGGGTGGCCGGCGCCCGGGGCGAGCGGACCGTGCCGATCGGCGAGCTGTTCCGCGGCTTCTACGAGACCGCGCTCGAGCCGGGCGAGATCATCACCGCGCTGCGCGTGCCCGCGCTGCCGTCCGGGGCGCGAACCGGCTACGTCAAGTTCTGTTCCCGCTCCGCGGAGGACAAGCCGCTGGTCGGCGTGGCGGCGGTGCTGCGGCTCGAGGCGAGTGGCTCGGTGTGCATCGAGGCTCGCGTCGGGCTGGGCGGCGCCGCCCCGACCCCGATCCGCGCCGCTGCCGCCGAGGCCGCGCTGAAGGGCGCCGCGCTCACCGACGCCGCCATCGCCGCGGCGGCGGACGCGGCCGCGCGCGAGGCGGCACCGCTCTCCGACGTCATGGGCTCGGCCGACTACCGCCGCCGGATGATCCGGGTGTGGGTGCGGCGGCTGCTCACCGACCTTCGCGACGGCCAGTGAAGACGCTCGTGCTCGGGGGCGGGGTGGTCGGCGTGACGACCGCCTATTTCCTGGCGAGGGCCGGCCACGAGGTGACGATCGTCGAGGAGAACGACGCGCTCGGCCTGGAGGCGAGCGCGGGCAACGCGGGGATCATCGCCGCCGGGCATTCCTTCGCCTGGGCGGGGCCGCAGGCCCCCGCCATGCTGCTCCGCTCGCTCCGCGGCGACGAGACCGCCATCCGCGTGCGGCTCGGGTCCGACCCGCATCTCTACGCGTGGGGCCTGCGCTTCCTGCGCGAGTGCACCCCGGCGCGCGCGCGGCGCAACACGCTCGTGAAGCTCGGCCTCTGCCAGTACAGCCAGCGGGTGATGGGCGAGCTGGTCGCCGCGGAAGGCATCGAGTACCACGCGGTCGCGAAGGGAGCGCTCTATCTCTATCGCGATCCGGGCGAGCTGGAGGCGGGTATCAAGAAGATGTCGCTGCTCGCCGGGCACGGGCAGAAGCAGGAGATCCTGGATCCGAGCCGCGTGGCGAAGCTCGAGCCGGCCTTCGAGCCGGTGCAGGCCAAGATCGCGGGGGCGATCCGAGATCTCGGCGATTCGAGCGGCGACTCGCGTCTCTTCACCGAGCGCCTGGGCGCGCTCTGCCGCGACCGGCTCGGGGTCACGGTCACGCTCGGCACGCGCGTCACCGCGCTCCGCGCCGGCCCCGACCGCATCGACGCGGTGGCCACCAGCGCGGGAATGCTGACCGCGGACAGCTACGTGCTGGCGCTCGGCGTCGGGAGCGCGGGCGTCGCGCGCACCGCGGGGGTGAGCCTGCCCATTTATCCGGCCAAGGGCTACTCCTCGACCTTTCCGCTCAAGCCGGGCGGTCTCGCGCCCTTCGTGCCCGGAGTGGACGAGCGGTGGCTGGTGGCCTGGTCACGCCTCGGCGACCAGCTGCGGCTCACGTCGACCGCCGAGTTCGCCGGCTACGACTGGGGCTGGACGCCCCGCGACTTCAACAACATCCTGCGCTTCGCGCGCGACGTCTTTCCCGACGCGGTGGACTACGCGCAGGGACAGTACCGCGCGTGCCTGCGCCCGATGACGCCCGACGGCCCGCCGATCCTCGGCCAGGGCCGCCACCGCAATCTCTTCTTCAACTGCGGCCACGGGCACATGGGCTGGACGATGGCCTGCGGCACCGCCCGCATCGTCGCCGACCTGATGAGTGGGCGCATGCCGGAGCTGGATCTGACGGGCCTCACGCCGCGGCGGTAGGTCTCCGCGCGGCATGCCTCCCAGCCGAACCCTCTCAGTCGGGACCTCCGACCCACCCGGCGTATCCCGCCAGGACGGCGCCGATAGCGATGAAGATCGCCGCGGCCGCCAGTGACAGGCTGTGCAGCCATTGAGGTCCGGTTGCGTCACTGATGAGCCAAGCGGAGAAGCACGTGACGCCGAAGGTGGCCGAGATCGCGGCCGCGGTGTGCAGGCGATGGCCCAGCACTGCCCGGGGCGAGGCGTCGGCGGCCATGCGGGCGCGCCGTCTAAGAACTAACATCAGGACGCCCGTCCAGACGGCGACGATGAGGGCCAGATCCAGGATGATCGTCCGCCATCTCATACGCCACGCTCCACGTCGACGAGCCTATAGAGGCGTTTCGGAGTCGATGACCCCGCCAAATGAGCCACCGCGATCGGCTCCGCCCTACTTCTCGCCCAGGTAGGCCTTGCGCACGACGTCGGAGCGGAGGAGAGCGGAGGCCGCGTCCTGCAGCACGATGCGCCCGGTCTGGATGACGTAGCCCCGGTGCGCCACCCGCAGGGCCATCCGAGCGTTCTGCTCGACGAGCAGGATGGTCGTGCCGAGCTGGTTGATGTTGCGGATGATGTCGAAAATGGTCTCGACCAGGATCGGGGAGAGGCCCATCGACGGCTCGTCGAGCAACAGCATGTCGGGCTTGGCCATCAGCGCGCGCCCCATCGCCAGCATCTGTTGCTCGCCCCCGGAGAGCGTGCCGCCCTTCTGGGCCAGGCGATCGCGCAGCCGCGGGAACAGGGTGAGCACCCGCTCCAGATCCCGGGGGATCGCCTCGCGGTCGGCGCGTGAGAAGGCGCCGAGCTCCAGGTTCTCCAGCACCGTCATCGGCGCGAAGATGCGCCGACCCTCGGGCGACTGGGCGATTCCAAGGCGTGCGATGCGGTGGGTGGGCACCCGGTCGATACGCTGGCCGCCGAAGGTCACGGTGCCCCGGAGCGCCCGCACCAGGCCGATCACGGTGCGCAGCGTGGTGGTCTTGCCGGCCCCGTTGCCCCCGATCAGCGTCACGATCTCGCCGCGGTCCACCGTGAGCGAGATGCCCTGGAGCGCGCGGATGTTCCCGTAGTAGGCGTGCACGTCCTGCAGCGCGAGCAGCTCGGCCGCGCTCACGTGGCGACCAGCTCCTGCTCGTAACCCTTGCCCAGGTACGCCTCGATGACCTTGGCGTTCCGGCGGATCTCGGCCGGGGTGCCCTCTGCGATCCGCGTGCCGTAGTCGAGCACGGTGATGCGGTCGGAGATCGCCATCACCACCTCCATGTGGTGCTCGATCAGGAGCACCGCCAGGCCCAGCTCGTGCCGCAGCAGGCCGATCAGCTCGGTGAGGGTGTCGGTCTCCCGTGGATTCATGCCCGCGGTGGGCTCGTCGAGCAGCAGCAGGCGAGGCTCGGTGGCGAGCGCCCGCGCGATCTCGAGCCTCCGCTGATCACCGTAGGCCAGGTTCTTGGCCATCTCCGGTCCCTTGTCGCCCAGGCCTACGAAGGCGAGGAGGTCGCGGGCCCGGCTTCGCGCCCGGCCTTCTTCGGCTACGACGGCGCGCGGCCGGAAGACCGCGCCGGCCACCGAAGCGTGGAGCCGGCAGTGCTCGCCCACCAGCACGTTGTCGAGCACGGACATGTTCTGGAAGAGCCGGATCGACTGGAAGGTGCGCGCGATCCCGCGCCCCACGATGGCGTGGGGCCGCAGGCCGACCAGGCTCGCGCCGTCGAGCCGGATCAGGCCCTGGTCCGGCCGGAGCAGCCCGGTGACCAGGTTGAAGAAGGTGGTCTTGCCGGCGCCGTTCGGCCCGATGAGCCCGACGATGCCGCCGGCCGGGATCACCAGCTCCGCGTCGCTCACCGCGAGCAGGCCGCCGAAGCGCCGCGTCAGCCCGCGCACCTCGAGGACGGGCGGGGCGCCAGCCGGCCCGCGCGCCGGGGCGGCGGCTTCCCGCAGCCAGGCCGGCAGCGCGTCGGCGCGCGGGCGGGGCGGGGCGGCCACCAGCGCGAGCGTCTCTTCCCGCTCGTCCACGTCGGCGGCGGGCGGGCGCACGCGACGGCCCATCAGACCCTCCGGGCGGATCAGCATGATGACCACCAGGCCCAGCCCGAAGAAGAACCAGCGCCACAGCGTGAGATCGACCGCGGCGAGCGTTGCGACGCCGAGCGAGCGGCCGATCCAGCGCACCAGGAACGTCATCTGGGCGAGGAGGATCCGGTCGAAGAGCGTGATCAGCATGCCGCCGAGGATCACGCCCTTGAGGCTGCCCATGCCTCCGAGCACGATCATGCACAACAGCATGATCGAGACGTTGAACTCGAAGGCGCCCGGCGTGATCGCCTGCAGCTTGGCCGCGTAGAACGAGCCGGCGAAGCCGGAGAAGGAGGCGCCGAGCGCGAAGGCGAGCAGCTTGGTCTTGACCGGGTTCACTCCGGTGCAGTCGGCGGCGGTCTCGTCCTCGCGGATCGCCATCCAGGCCCGCCCGAGCCGCGAGTCCCGCATCCGGTTCATGGCCCAGAGCGAGAGCGCGCCGATGACCAGGATGAGGAAGTACCAGGGGATGAAGTCGGTCTCGAAATTGACGAAGGGCAGGGACGGGCGGCCGACCGGGTTCACCCCGTTCTCGCCGCCGGTCAGGTTGAGCCGCTCGATCGGCCGCCAGCCGCCGATGTCGATGGTGATGTCGCCGAGGTTGCGGATGGCGACCGGGATGATCTCCCCGAAGGCGAGCGTGATGATGGCGAGATAGTCACCACGAACCCGGAGAGTCGGCGCCCCGATCACCACCCCGAGCCCGGCGGAGACCGCCGCCGCGATCCAGATGATGACCCAGAAGCTCCACGCGTGCCCGTAGAGCGGCGAGCCGAGCACCGGCGAGTTCAGCAGGCCCATGGTGTAGGCGCCGATCGCGAAGAACGCGGCGTAGCCCAGGTCGAGCATCCCCGCGTAGCCGACCACGATGTTGAGGCCGAGCGCGAGCAGGACGTAGATCATCGCGTCGGTGACCGCGTGGACGGTCTGGGCCTGCAGCCAGCGGTCGAGGAAGGGATAGCCGAGGAGCGCCGAGACAAGGAGCGCCGCGGGGAGCAGGCGGACCGCGCGGGCGTCGCTCACGCCTTGTCCGGAACCCGCTCGCCGAGCAACCCCTGCGGCCGGAAGATCAGGACCAGGATCAGGATCGAGAAGACGATCGCGTTCGTCCAGCGCGCCGAGATGTACTGGTCGCTCCACGCGGAGAGGAAGCCGATCATGAGGCCGCCGAGCGCGGCCCCCGGCATGCTCCCGATGCCGCCCAGCACCGCCG
>DATMMH010000265.1:0-7568 GCA_035569855.1 Candidatus Dormiibacterota bacterium | reverse complement strand
GCGGCGGTACGAGATGCAGGTACTGCTGGCGCCGTATCCGGGCCTGCGCACGCGCATCGCGCTCACCGCGTGGACGCGGCTCGACGCGTTCGACGACTTCGACGAGGCGCGCATCGTGCGGTTCATCCGGGCCTATCGCGGGATCGACCACCACAAAGGGTAGAATGGTCGGCATGACGCGGGCCTCCTCCGGTCACGGTGCGGCGCTCCTCGCCGCGCTCGCGCTGCTCGCGCTCTCGGCCTGCTCGGGGCCGGTGATCTCACCGCTCGCGCCGCCGCCCTACCGCGACGAGGCGCCCGCCAGCTTCGACGCGACCTGGCGCGCGCTGGTTCGGGCTCTCGTGGGAGAGAACGTCCCGCTCCGCGTGGTGGCCAAGGACTCCGGCGTGATCGCCTCGGACGATTTTCTCTCGCCCATCGGCGTCTATGCCGACTGTGGCCGGATGGGCGAGGTCATGCTCGAGGGCGACGCCCTCGTGTCCTTCACCCTCTTCGTGCAACCGGGGCGGGACGGGGGCACGATGATCCAGGTGAACTCGAAGATGAGCACCCACGCGTACTGCCGCGGCGCCTGCGGCAAGCCCAAGACCGATCGCGTCTTTCAGTGCGTCTCCAACGGACGCTGGGAGGCCAATCTGCTCGACTCGGTTCGCCGCCTCGTCAAGGAATAGCCGCGGTGGCCCCCCGACTTCCCGAGCTGATCAAGCGCGCGCGGCGACTCGCGACCGAGCGCGATCGGCTCGTGCAGGAGCTGGCGCGCGAGTGGAGCGCCGCCCTGCGTGGCCAGGGCTTCTCCCCGCGCGACCTCGACGAGCTCTGGGCCGGGCTCACCGAGGACGCGGTGCGCCGTCTCCTGCGCGCGCGCGCCGAGAGCGCGAGTCCCGAGGCGATCCGGCGCGAGGCCCACGAGGTCATCGCGCGCGTGAAGGAGCGCGTGGAGACCGAGCTTGCCGCCGGCGGATAAGCGCGAGCCCGCGGCCGGCCGCGCGGCGGTGCAGGCGCTCTTGCGCGGGCTGCCCTCGGTGGACGTGGTCATCGGGTCGCTCGCCGGCCAGCGCGCCCTCGCCGGCATGCCGCGCCCGCGCCTCGCCGCCGCGGTCCGCGCCGCGCTCGCCGCCGAGCGGCGCCGGCTCCTCGACGAGGGCGGCCCCGCCGCCGACGCGGGGACCCTCAACCGGCGGGTGATGGCCCGCTTGACCGAGCGCGGCGTGTTCTCGCTCGCGGCGGTCATCAACGCCACCGGCGTGGTGCTCCACACGAACCTCGGCCGCGCGCTCCTGTCGTCGCTCGCCCAGGCGCGGCTCCACGAAGTGGCCGCCGCGTACTCCAACCTCGAGATGGACCTGGCCCGCAAGGAGCGCGGCTCCCGTTACGCCCACGTGGACGGGCTGCTCCAGCGCCTCTCCGGAGCCGAGGCCGCCCTCGTCGTCAACAACTGCGCCGCCGCGGTGCTGCTGGCCCTCGAGACCCTGGCGCGCGGCAAGGAGGTGATCGTCTCCCGCGGCGAGCTGATCGAGATCGGCGGGGAGTTTCGCATCCCGGACATCATGCGGCGCAGCGGGGCAGTGCTGCGCGAGGTCGGCACCACGAATCGTACCCACCTCAAGGACTACGCCTCCGCCATCGGGCCCGAGACCGGACTGATCCTCAAGGTGCACACCTCCAACTATCGGGTGGTCGGCTTCACCGCCGCGGTCTCCTCGCGCGAGCTGGCCGAGCTCGGCCAGGCGCGCGGGGTGCCCGTGATGGAAGACCTGGGCTCCGGCTGCTTCGTGGATCTGACCCGCTACGGCTTCCCTTACGAGCCGACGGTGCCCGAGGTGGTGGCGTCCGGGGTCGATCTCGTCTCGTTCTCGGGCGACAAGCTGCTGGGCGGGCCCCAGGCCGGCATCCTGGTGGGCCGAGGCGCGCTGGTGGAGCGGCTCGCCCACAACCCGCTCAACCGCGCGCTCCGGATCGACAAGTTCACGGTCGCGGCGCTCGAAGCCACGCTCTTCGCTTACGAGGCTGGGACCGCCCTCGAGACCATTCCCACGCTCCGCATGCTGACCGAGCCGGCCGCGTCGGTCCGTCGCCGCGCCCGCCGGATCCTCGGGCGGCTGCCCGCCGCCACCCAGCGCGACCTCGGGGCGCAGGTGATCGAATCGCGCTCGCAGGTGGGCGGCGGCGCCCTGCCGACGGTGGAGCTGCCCACCGCCGCCATCGCGCTCGGCACCCCGGAGCGCCCGGCCGAGCGGCTGGACGAGGCCCTCCGCGCGGGCCGGCCCGCGGTGCTGGGCCGCCTGCTCGACGATCACCTGCTGCTGGATTGCCGCACCGTCCTGCCGTCCGACGCCGTCGCGCTCGCGTCCCGCCTCGAGTCGCTCTGAGGCGGGGCCCCGATGAGACACGTCGTCGTCGGCACCGCCGGTCACATCGACCACGGCAAGACCTCGCTCGTGAAGGCGCTCACCGGCACCGACACCGATCGGCTCCCGGAGGAGAAGGCCCGCGGCATCACGATCGATCTGGGCTTCGCGTTCCTGGAAGCGGCCGAAGGTCTCGTGATCGAGATCGTGGACGTCCCGGGGCACGAGCGCTTCGTCCGGAACATGCTGGCCGGCGCGGGCGGCATCGATCTGGCCCTGCTGGTGGTGGCCGCCGACGAGGGGGTGATGCCGCAGACCCGCGAGCATCTGGCGATCTGCCAGCTCCTCCGCATCAAGTCCGGTCTCGTGGTCCTGAGCAAGGCGGACCTCGCGGAGCCCGACTGGATCGAGCTGGTCCGTGACGACGTGCGCCGCGCCGTCGAGTCCACCTTCCTCGCCGGCCGCCCCATCGTGCCGGTCTCGGTGAAGACGGGCGCGGGCCTGGCCGAGCTGCGCGCCGCGCTGGCGGCCCTGGCCCGCGACGTACCGGCCAAGGACGCCGACCGTACCGCCCGGCTGCCGATCGATCGCGTGTTTACGGTGAAGGGGTTCGGCACCGTGGTCACCGGCACCCTGGTGGCCGGCCGCCTCGCGGTCGACGAGCGGGTCGAGGTGTACCCGCGCGGCGTGCAGTCGAAGATCCGCGGGCTCCAGGTGCACGGGCACGCGGTCGAACAGGCCGCCGCGGGGCAGCGCACCGCGGTGAACCTGCAGGCGGTGGAGCGCGCCGCCATCGAGCGCGGCGACGTGCTGGCGCCGGCGGGCTCGCTGCTGCCCGCGCTGTTGCTCGACGGCACGCTCGAGCTGCTCGAGGACGCGCCGCGGCCGCTCAAGACGCGCGACCGCGTCCGCTTCCACGCGGGCACGCAGGAGGTGATGGCGCGCGTGCTCCCGGTGGATCGGCCGCAGCTCGAGCCCGGCCAGTCCGGCTACGCGCGCTTCCGGCTGGAGGCCCCGCTGGTGGCCCTGCCCGGCGACCGATTCGTGGTGCGCTCCTATTCGCCGATCGTCACGATCGGCGGTGGCACCATCCTCGACATCGCGCCTCCCCGCTTCAAGCGCAAGGGGCCGGCCCTGTCGGCCCATCTGACGCTGCTCGATACGGGCGACCCGGCCCAGGTCGTGGAGGAGCACCTCAAGCAGGCGGGTGCCGCGGGAGCCCGGGCCGGCGATCTCCGGGCGCGGACGCCCTTCGGCCCCGACGAGCTGCGGCGGCTTCTCGAAGCGCTCCAGCAGGCGGGCCGGATCCTCGCGGTGGACCGCGAGTGGTACCTGCACCGTGACGCCAGCGCCCGGCTGCGCTCCCAGACCCTCGGGGTGCTCGAGGCCTTCCACGCCGAGAACCCGTTGCGCGCGGGCATCTCCCGCGAGGAGCTGCGCAGTCGCGTGGGCAACGCGCAGGAGCGCGTCTTCGCCCAGCTCCTGGCGACGCTGGAGACCGAGGGCGTGGTCCGCAGCGAGCGGGACCAGGTGCGCCTGGCCGCCCACGCCATCCGCCTGAGCCCCGAGCAGCAGCGCGTGGTCGCCGGTCTCGAGGCCGACTACCGCGGGGCCGGGGCCGCGCCGCCCAGCCCGGATGAGGCGCTCGGCCGGCTCGGGGTCAAGGGCAACGAGAAGCACGAGCTCTTCCAAGTCCTGGTGGCGGACCGGACCCTGCTCAGGGTCAAGGAGTCGCTCTTCTTTCACGGCGAAGCGCTCCGGGCCATCCAGGAGCAGCTGGTCTCCTTCCTGCGCCAGAAGAAGGAGATCGGGCCGGCCGACTTCAAGGATCTCTTCGGCGTCAGCCGCAAGTACGCCATCCCGCTCATGGAGTACTTCGACGCCCAGCGTGTCACGGTGCGGGTCGGGGAGCGGCGGGTGCTCCGCGAGGGCCACGGCCGCGTTGACAACCCCGGGTCGGGCGCGTAGGGTAAGGGGGCGTCAGGAAAAGGAAAGGAGTCCCGCCATGTTTGGTCTGGGATACCAAGAGCTGTTATTGATCCTGGTGATCGTGCTGATCCTGTTCGGCGCCCAGCGCTTGCCGGATCTCGCCCGGTCGCTCGGCAGCAGCGTGAAGGAATTCAAGAAGGGCGTGACCGAGATCAGCAAGGATGACACGGCGGCCGCAAAGAAGGACGACGACAAGAAGGCGTAGTCCCGCTCTCCCCCATCATCTCCACCGCTAGTCGATCTTCCCGGTGACGCCCTCGTGAGCCCGGCCCTCCGTCGGGCGTTCGATACTTGTCGCCGCGCTTCTGCGCGCCACGGCGACCTGGCCCTCGCGCTCGGGCTGGCCGCGGTGACCCTCGTCTCCCGCTGGCCCTACCGCGCGCGCATGCTCTACAACTGGGACGCGGTGCAGTTCGCGCTGGCGCTGCACGAATTCGACGTCGCCAAGCACCAGCCGCACCCGCCCGGCTATCTCCTCTACGTCGCGCTCGGCCGCCTGCTGAACGCCTCGCTCGGCGATCCGACGCTCGCGTACGTGGCCCTGGCCATGCTCTTCAGCGCCGGGACGACCTTCGTGCTCTACGGCCTGGCGCGGCGGCTCTACGATCGCGCGACCGCGGTGGCCGCCGCCGCCCTGCTCGCGGTGAGTCCGCTCTTCTGGTTCTACGGTTCGGTGGGGCTCACCTACGCGGGCGAGGCCTGCGCGGCCTCGGTGGTGGCGTGGTTCGCCTACGGCACCTTGACCGGCAGCGTGCGCGACCTCTACTGGGGGGCGCTGGCGCTCGGCCTGGCCGGGGGCATGCGGCCCTCGGTGCTCGTGCTGCTCCTGCCGCTCTGGCTCGGCTGCGCGGTCATCGGAGTCGAGGCGTGGCGTCGTCGTCTGATCGCGGGCTCGATCCTGCTCGTCGCCGTGCTCGCCTGGCTTCTGCCGATGCTCTGGCTGACCGGCGGGCCCGCCGCGTACCTGGCCGCCTCCACGCAGCTCTATGGCTCCGTGCTGCTCCCCACCTCCGTGCTCGGCGGCTCACTGGAGATCACGCTGGCGCAACTGCGCTACCTGCTCGAGTCCACGCTCGTGGGCCTCGGCCCCCTGAGCCTGATCGCCTTGGCGCTGCCGTGGTACGCGCGGCGCGAAGGCTGGCGTGTCCCCGAGTGGTTCCTGCTCGCGTGGATGCTGCCGGCCGGGGTCTTCTACACCCTGATCCACTTCGGTCAGGCGGGCTACGTGCTCACCTTCCTGCCCGCCCTCGTCGTCCTGCTGAGCCGCGTGCTGGTCCGGGCGGTCGCCGCCGGCTCGGAGCGGCTGCGCCGGCCCAACTGGCGCTGGGCGCTGACCACCGCGGCGATGCTGCCGCTGCTGCTGGTCAACACCGGATTCTTCGTGAGCGCGCGCCCGCTGCCGCGCGAGTTCAACAATCGCGGCGGCGACGCGTGGGTGTGGCGGGCGCGGGACGAGTTCCACGACTGGATCATGAGCCGCACCGCGGCGGCGCTGCGCGAGCACGAGGCGGTGATCCGGACCTACGTGGAGACCATCCGCGCGGTCTACGATCCCTCCGACACCGTGCTGGTGACCGAGCTCGGGAATCCGCGCTCGTACCCGTGGCTGCGCCACGCGATGTTCTACATGCCGGAGTACCCGATCTACCAAGTGCAAGTGGGAGCCATGCCGCTCGGCTTCTACGCGCCCCAGTCCGCCGCCACCATGATCCTCACGCCGGGCTCGCGCATCACGTTGCCCGCGGAGATCCGTCAGCTCGTCTGGTTCGTGGACCACTGGGATCCCGCCATGTCGGCACCCGAGGGCCTCCGGGAAGTAGAGCTCCCGCACGGCCGCTACCTCTACGTGCTGCCGCTCACTCGCAGCCCCGCCGAGTACGCCGGCTACACGTTCGAGCGCGCCCCCCGGTGAGGGGACGGGCCCTCGCCCTCGCCACTCCCGCGGTCGCGCTGACGGCTGGCGTCGTGTTCTTCCTCCTGAGGACACGACAGCTCGCCGGCTCCGTCGGCCTCGAGGCCTTTCCCCTCGACGACGCGTGGATCCACATGCAGTTCGCCCGGAATCTGGCCGAGGGCCACGGGTTCGCCTACAACCCCGGCGTGTCCGTCTCGGGCTCGACCGCGCCGCTCTGGACCCTCGTGCTGGCAGGAGCGTTCGCGCTCGCCGGCGCCCACCCCGCGCTCGCCAAGGCGCTCGGTCTGGTCGCCACGCTCGGGACGGCGTGGCTCGCGGGCCGACTCGCGGAGCTCTGGACCGGACGGAGTGATCTCGGGCTCCTGGCCACAGGGCTCACCGCGCTCACCGGGCCGATGGTCTGGGGCGCGCTATCCGGCATGGAGGTCTCCCTGGCCGCGCTGCTGGTGACCGCGGCCCTCGTGCTCCACGTGACCGGGCGGGCGTGGGCGGCCTCCACGGCGCTCGGGCTCGGCGCCTTGACTCGGCCGGAGGCGGTGCTCCTGGTCCCGCTCCTCTGGCTCTCGGGCCCGCTCACGTGGAGGCGCACGCTCAGGTCCTTCAGCCCGGCCGTGATCTGCCTGGCGCCCTGGGTCGCCTTCAATGTCGCCACGACCGGCTCTGCGCTGCCCGCCACCGCGTCGGCCAAGATCGAGGGCGGCCTCGTGGGCTTCGTCGGAGGCCTCCGCGAGCCCTTGCGGACGACCTGGCTCTCGCGTCCGTGGCAGTTCGAATCCGAATGGGTACGCTGGCTCTGGCGAACGGACGCGCTCGTGCCGATCTTGCTGGTGCCCGGCCTCTGGTGGCTGGGTCGCCGCTGGGGCCGGGCCGCGCTGGTTCCGGCCGGTGCGCTCCTCCTCCATCCGGTCGCGATGGCGCTGCTGGCCCCCTATCGTGGCCCCGACTTCCAGGAGGGTCGCTATTCCATTCACCTGGTTCCGCTCGCCACCGTCACCGCCGTCGCCGCCCTCGCCCTGCTTGCTTCCCCCACGCCATCCGGGAGGGAGCGCAAGGTCGCTGGGCGCAGCCGCGTGGCCTGGGTCGGCGCGGTCGCGCTGCTGGCCGGCGTTCTCGTCGCGCTGCCTCCTGCGGCCTCACGTTACGGCTGGGCGGTCCAGAACATCGAGGCGATGCAGGTACACCTCGGGCGATGGGTCGCGGGCCACACCCCGGACGGTGCCCGCCTCGGGTTGAACGACGTGGGCGCCATTGCCTACTTTTCGCGCCGGGAGGTCGTGGATGTCATGGGCCTGGTCACGCCCGCCATCATCCCGTTC
>DATMMH010000264.1:0-3367 GCA_035569855.1 Candidatus Dormiibacterota bacterium | reverse complement strand
GTCGACCGGCTCGACGCGGATCTGGTGTTCGTGCCGATGGAGCCGCGTCGGAAGGATACGCAGCACTCCCACGCGGTGGTCGCCAAGATGGCCCACGCCCACCGCGCCGCCGTGCTCAAGGGGGAGTACAGCTCGGGGCAGCTCCTCTCCCTGATCGGCCACTTCGACTTCGCGGTCGGGATGCGCCTGCACTTTCTGATCTTCGCGGCGCTCAACCGGGTACCGTTTGTGGCGCTCCCCTACTCGAGCAAGGTGGCCGGCTTCCTGGAAGACCTCGACATCGCGATGCCGCCGCTCAAGCAGGTCAACGCGGGCCAGCTCATCGCCTACATCGACCGCTGGTGGGACCTGCGGCGGAACCTGCAGGCGCGGCTCGAGAAGACGGTGCCAGAGATCCAGGAGCGCGCCCGTCGCACCAACGAGATCGCGATGCGGCTGCTCCGCGAGGGACGGGAGCGCCGCGCCGCGGCCACCGACCGCAGCTCGGCCGCCTGAGCCCCGTGCCGCCGCTTCTGCGTCCGCACGCGCCGGCCACCGTCACCCTGGCGCCCCGCACCGCCACGGTGGTCGCGGACTGCGAAGTGCTGGTGGTGGGTGGCGGGCCCGCGGGGATCGGCGCGGCCCTCGGCGCCGCGGATGCCGGAGCCGACGTGGTCCTCGTCGAGCGCCACGCCTTTCTCGGCGGCAACGCCACCGCGGCGCTCGTGATGCCGCTGATGTCGTTCCATACCCAGCACGGCTCGGCGCCGTCCGCGGCCGCCGCCGACCTGATGCCGCACGACCACGGCCCCGGCGACCCGGTGGTGCGCGGGGTGCTGCGCCGGCTCCTCGACCGGCTGGAGAGAGCGGGCGGCTCGCTCCATCCTTCCCCGCAGACCGGTTTCGTGGTGCCCTTCGACCCGGAGATCTTCAAGCTGGTGGCCCTCGATCTGCTGGACGAGGGCGGCGTGCGCGTGCTCCTCCATGCCCTGGCCACCGCGGTCATCGGGGCTCCGCGTCCGGACGGCGTGGTGTTCGAGACCAAATCCGGGCCGATCGTCATCACCGCGCGCGCGGTGGTCGACGCCACCGGTGACGGCGACATCGCGGCGCTCGCGGGTGCGCCGTTCGAGATCGGCCGCGAGGGCGACGGCCTGGTGCAGCCGATGACCCTGATGTTCCGGATGGTGGAGTTCGAGCGGACCGCCTTCGCGGCCTATCGCGAGCAGCATCCGGACCAGTGGCGGGGCGTGCACGGGCTGTGGGAGCTGGTGCGGGCCGCGAGCGCGGCCGGCGAACTGGCGCTCGCGCGTGAGGACGTCCTTTTCTTCGGGACCCCACACGAGCGCGAGGTCTCGGTCAACAGCACCCGCGTGACCGGCGTGCTCGGCACCAGCGTGTGGGATCTCACCCAGGCCGAGTATCAGGCGCGCGGTCAGATGCGGCAGATCGCCGCCTTCCTCCGCAAGTACGTGCCGGGGTTCGAGCGCTCGTACGTGGCCCAGAGCGGTGTGGTCATCGGGGTGCGGGAGACCCGGCGCATCACCGGCGAGTACCAGCTCACCGCCGACGACATCCTGGGCGCGCACAAGTGGGACGACGTGGTGGCGCGGGGCACCTATCCGATCGACATCCACAACCCGCGAGGCAAGGGCACGGTGCTGATGCGGCTGCCCGCGGGCGAGTCCTACGATATCCCGCTCCGCTGTCTCCTGCCGCAGCGCGTGGATCATCTGACGGTGGCCGGGCGGGCGATCTCGGGCACGCACGAGGCGCATTCGTCGTATCGCGTGATGCCGATCGCGATGGCCACCGGCCAGGCCGCGGGCGTGTGCGCGGCGCTCGCGGCGCGGGCGGGCAAGGCGGCGCGCGACGTACCGGCGGGGGACGTGCAGGCCGAGCTGCGCCGCCAGGGTGCCGCGCTGTAGCCGTTTCTACCAGGTAAGAGATACCCGCCGCGTAGCGAGGTGAAGTCGGGGCGATGGAAAATGCGCCTGGACGCCCCGTTGCTTGCCGGCGTCGCGCGGCACGCGCCTTGCGTCTTCCATCGGCGACGGCCGATTCACGACGATCACCCCGAACACAAGGAGCCACGATGAACAAGGACATCCTCGCCGGCAAGTGGAAGGAGATGAAGGGGCGCGTCAAGGAGCAGTGGGGGAAGATCACCGACGACGAGCTCGATCGCGCCGAGGGCAAGGCCGACCAGCTCGTGGGCCTGCTCCAGCAGCGCTACGGCTACACGAAGGAGAAAGCTCAGGAGGAATACGATCGCTTCATGCAGCGGCGTGAGACCGAGGTCCCCCGCCGCTAGCTCCTCCACGGCGGCCTGATCAACGCGCGGCGGCGCCCGGGCGCCGCCGCGCGGCCCGGGCGGAGACCGGCGCGAGCGCTCCGCGGATCAGAGCGCGAGGTATTGCTGGCGGATCGCGTCGTTGTCGCGGAACTCGCGCGCGGTGCCGTGGTAGCGGATGCGTCCCTTCTCGAGCACGTAGACCCGGTCGGCCAGGTCCAGGGAGAAGCCCACGTTTTGCTCGGCGAGCAGGATCGTGAGGCCCTCCCGCTTGAGCCGGGCGATCTGCTCCTTCAGGTGCTCGACCACGAGCGGGGCCAGCCCCTCGGACGGCTCGTCGAGCAGCAGCAGCTCCGGGTTGCCCATGAGGGTGCGCGCGATCGTGAGCATCTGCTGCTCCCCGCCGGAGAGGAAGCCGCCCTGGCGATCGACCAGCTCGCGCAGCTTTGGGAAGAGATCGAAGACCCGCTCCACGCTCCAGCCGCCGTTGCCGCCGCCCCGGCTCGCCACGTCCAGGTTCTCCCACACCGTGAGGTCGGCGAAGATGCGCCGGTCCTCCGGGATGAAGCCGATGCCGGCGCGCGCGATCTGATACGGGGCCCGGCCGGTCACGTCGCGCCCCTTCCACACGACCCGGCCGCGGCGCGGCGCGGTGAGCCCGATGATGCTACGCATGGTGGTGGTCTTGCCCACCCCGTTGCGTCCGAGCAGGCACACGCACTCGCCGCGCGAGACCTCGAGCGAGACGCCGAAGAGCACCTGCGAGAGGTCGTAGGCGGTGTAGATGTCCTCGACCGCGAGGATCGGCTCGCGGGCCGGGCTCGCCCCGGCCGGGCTCGCGCCGGTCACCCGCTCTCTCCCAGATAGACCCGCCGCACCTCGGGGTCCCGCCGCACCTCCGCGGGGGGACCGTCGGCGATCACCCGCCCCTGGTGCAGCACCGTGATGCGGTGGGAGATCGAGAAGACCACCTCCATGTCGTGCTCGGTGAAGAGAAGGGTGAGGCCCCGATCGGCCGCGATGCGCTCGATGAGCCGGATCGACTCGCGGGTCTCGGTGGCGGACATGCCCGCGGTGGGCTCGTCGAGCAGCAGG
>DATMMH010000263.1:0-9634 GCA_035569855.1 Candidatus Dormiibacterota bacterium | reverse complement strand
AAAGGTGGCCGAAGAAAAGCGGACCGTGGTCAGTCGGCCCCCGCAGCCCCCCGCCCGCCTGGCCGGCCCCTCCCCGGCCCCTCCCCCTCTCGCCCGCGCTAACTCAGTTAGACGACGCGGTAGGCTTCATCTTGCCGCCGCTCTTCTCGTACGCCTCCACCGCCCGCTTCAGATCGCGGTACTCGGAGCACGTGATGAAGCAGAGCGAGTCGAGCGTGCGCAGATGCTCCTTGGCCTTCGGCAGGTTGTCGAGGACCAGGTAGGCCTCGCCGAGGTACTCGTGCGCGCCCTTGTGCTTGGGATCGATGGCCAGCGCCTTCTCGTAGAATGGGATGGCGGCCGGCGCGTCGCCGTTCTTGCGCGTCGCGTAGCCGAGCCAGTTGTAGGCGTCGGCGTTCTTGTCGTCGCGCGAGACGACGCTCTGCAGCAACGGGATCGCCTTGGCGAAATCGCCGGCCTTGATGGCCCTCACGCCCGCGGTGTATTGCGGATCCTCGGGCTTGGCGGGGGTCGTGGAGGCTCCATCGCCGCCGCCGCCCCCGGCCGCGCCGGCCCGGGTCGGGAGCCCCGCCGTCAGGAGCGCCAGGATCAGGATGCCGAGAAGCGCGGAGCAACGCAGCGATGCCATCATGGGTGTGTCCTCCTGACGGTCTCAACGCGGGAGCGAGCCTAAAGTTCCCTCCGCGCCCGGCCCTCGAGCGGCGCGTCAGACGTCCCAGCCGCCGTCCACCGTGACCGATTGACCGGTCATGTTCTTGGAGTCGTCCGAGACCAGGAACAGCACCGCGTCGGCGATGTCCTGCTGGGTGGTGACCCGGCGCAGCGCCATATCCGCCACGTATTCCTCGTGGATGGCCTCGGGTGTGGTGCCCCGCTTCCTGGCCTTCTCGCGGCAGAGCCGCGCCATGCGCTCACCGGCGACGATGCCCGGGTGAAGCGCGTTGACGTTGACGTTGTAGGGTCCCACCTCGAGCGCGACGGTCCGCGTGAAGCCGCGCAGCGCCCACTTCGACGACGAGTAGGCCGCGCGCAGCTTGTAGCCGCGCAGGCCCGACGAGCCGCTGATGTTGACGATCTTGCCGTAGCGCTGCGCGATCATCACCGGCAACACGTGCTTGGTGGGCAGGAACGTGCCGCGCACGTTGGCGGTGAGCACGTGATCCCAGTCCTCGGTCTTGATCTCCCACACCGGCGTCTCGACGGGCCCGGTCACCCCCGCCGCGTTCACCAAGATGTCCACCCGCCCCCCGAACGTCTCGCGCGTGCGCGCGACCAGGCGCATCACCGCCGCCTCGTCGGTCACGTCGGTGGGCGCCACGATCGCGCGACGGCCGAGCGCCTCGACCTCGCGCGCCACCGCCTCGAGCGGGCCGGCCTCGCGCGCGGCCAGCGCCACGTGCGCGCCCTCCCCGGCCAGGCGGACGCAGATGTCGCGGCCCATGCCCTTGGCCGCACCGGTGACGATGGCGATCCGATCCGCGAGCCTCATCGCGTGTACCCCTCGCGTCGGTCGGCTTCGCGCGCGGCGGCCGGCCGCTCGCCGGGCGGGCCGAAGCCTCCGCCGCCCGAGGTCTCGATGACTACCAGATCGCCCGCCAGCAGGCGGACGCTCTCTTTGCCGCGCAGGTCACGGGCCGACGGGCCCGGGTTGAGCGTCACGCGGAACGGCAGCCCGTCGGCGCCCCCGGCGATGCCCCACGGCGGGATCACGCGACGCTCGAGCATGGTGGTGAGCGTGGTGTCGTCGGCCACCGCCCGGTAGGCGCGGCGGATGCCGAGGCCGCCGCGGTGGCGGCCGTCGCCTCCCGAGCCCTCGCGCAGGGCCTGCTCCTCCACCACGATCGGGTACTCGTGCTCGATGACCTCCACCGGCGTATTCATCACGTTCGACATGTGCACCCGGGTGGCGGACGAGCCGTCGGCCCCCACCGTTGCGCCGGCGCCGCCGCCGTGGACCTCGTAGAAGATGCTCCAGCGGCCGTCGGAGCGGCGGGCACCGAAGATCAGGAGCCCGGCGGTCGTGGGGCCGCCCGCGGAGATCCGATCGCCGAGAGCGGGAGCCAGGGCGCGGAAGATCGCGTCGACCACGCGCTGGGAGGTCTCGTGGTTGCCACCCACCACCGGCCGGTCGGGATCCGCGCTCAGCAGCGTGCCGGGCGGGACGATGACCCGCAGCGGGCGATAGCAGCCGTCGTTGGGCGGCACGTCGGGAGCGACCAGGGCCTTCATCGCGTAGTAGACCGCCGAGCAGGCGATGAAGTAGGTGGTGTTGACGGGCCCGCGCGCCTGCGGGTCGGTGCCGGTGAAGTCGAATGTCGCCTCGTCGCCGCGGATCTCCACGCGGACCGCGACCCGGAGCGGGCGGTCGTCCACTCCGTCGTCGTCGAGATGATCCTCGCCCTGCCAGACTCCGTCCGGCAGTCGCGCGATCGCGCTCCGCATCTGCTGCTCGGACTCCGCGTGGAGACGCTCGAAGCAGGCGGCGAGCGTCTCGGGGCCGTACCGCTCGCCCAGCTCGGCGAGGCGGCGCGCCGCCACGTCGTTGGCCGCGAACTGTGCGAGGATGTCCCCTTCCCGCTCCTCGCGCCCGCGCAGATTCGAGAGCACGAGGTCGATGGTGTGGCGCTCCGGACCCTCCGCGGTGAAGAGGCGGATCGGGGCCAGCCGCAGCCCTTCCTGGTAGCACTCGGTGGCCCAGGGCACGTAGCTGCCCGGCACCGCGCCGCCGATGTCGGCCCAGTGGGCCAGGTTGATCGCGAAGGCGATGAGCCGCCCGCGGTGGAAGACCGGGCGCACCGCCTTGACGTCCGGCAGGTGATTACCCCCCACCTCGGGCAGGTTGAGGAACCACACGTCGCCCTCCCGTAGCTGATCGGCCGGGACGCGCTTGAGCAGCTCCTTCACCGTGAAGCCCATGACGCCCATGTGGATCGGGATGTCACGCCCCTGCGCGATGAGTCGGCCCTCCGCGTCGGTCAGGGCCGAGGAGAGGTCGCCCGCCTCCTTCAGGAGGGGCGAGCGCGCCGACCGCATGATGATCACGCTCATCTCCTCCGCGATGGCGTAGAGGGCGTGGCGGACCACCTCCAGCGTGATCGGGCTGAGCGGCGCGGCGGGGGCGGGGAACGGGCTCACGGGGAGGCCTCCACGTCCAGGAGCAGGTTGCCGGACGCATCGGCGGCCGCCCGCTGGCCGGGATAGACGATGATGGTGGACCACTCGTCCTCGATGACCGCGGGCCCGGTCACGATCATGCCGGGGGCGAGCGCGCCGCGGTCGTGGCGCGGCATCACCACCTCGCCCGTCTCCGGGAAGTAGGCGCGCTGGGTGGCGCCGGGCGCCCCTTGATCCTGCCCTCGCGCCCGGAGCGGGAGAGGTTTCTCTCTCTCCCCTCCGGGGTGAGGGACCACCAGCCCGTCGCCGAGCCGCGCCACCACGCGCAGGTTCACGCACTCGACCGATTCCCCGGTGGCGTAGCCGTAGAGCTGACGATGTCGCGCCTCGAAGAGGCTCCGGAGGCCGCCCGCGTCGCTACGGTACGGCAGCTCGATCTCGTAGTTCTGCCCCACGTAGCGCAGATCCATGCCGCGCGCGAGCGTCACGTCGGCCGGGGCGTGCCCCTCCTCCAGGATCGGCCGCAGGCACTGCTCCTCGAGCGCCCGGTAACGGTCCTCGATCAGCTTGCCGTCCCAGACGTCGAGCCGTGCGCGGTGCGTCTGCACCGCGTCGTAGCGCAGCGGGGAGACGAGGCAGCCCAGGGCGGAGAACGCCCCCGAATGCGCGGGCACGATCACGCGGATGATGCCGCACTGCCGGGCCAGCGCGCCCGCGTGCACCGGACCGGCTCCGCCGTAGGCGATCAGGGAGAACGCGCGCAGGTCGTGCCCGCGCTGCACCGAGACCAGCCGCAGCGCGCGCAGCATGCTCGCGTTGGCCACCTCGATCACCCCGTGCGCGGCCTCCAGCGTCGAGAGCCCCAGGCGGCGACCGAGCGTCTCGATCGCGCGCCGGGCGCGATCCGGATCCAGGCGGATGGAGCCGCCGTAGAGCCGCGCGGGGTTGAGATAGCCCAGCACCAGGTTGGCGTCGGTCACGGTGGCCTCGGTGCCGCCCTGCCCATAGCAGGCGGGCCCGGGCTGAGCGCCCGCGCTCTGCGGGCCGACCTTGAGCGCGCCGACCTCGTCGACTCGCGCGAGGGAGCCGCCGCCCGCTCCGATGGACTCCACCGCCACCATCGGCAGCCGCACCGGATAGTCGGCGAGCCGCCGCTGCGACGTCGTCTCCGCCGCGCCGTCGCTGATCAGGCACACGTCGGTGGTCGTGCCGCCCATGTCGAAGGCGAGAGCGCGAGACAGGCCCAGGGCCCGCGCGGCGTGCGCGGCGGCGGCGACGCCGGCAGCGGGACCGGAGAGCGCCATGGCGAGCGGGCGCGCCTTGGCCGCGGCCACCGACATCATGCCGCCCGCCGAGTGCAGCAGGCGCAGCGCGGGGTTGCCCGCCTCGCTCGCGAGCGCGGCGGTGAGCCCGTCCACGTAGCGGGCGGCGAGCGGCATCACGCTCGCGTTGAGCGCGGTGGTGCAGGTTCGCTCGTACTCGCGGAACTCGGCGTTGATCTCGCTCGAGACCGACACGTGCCGGAAGTGCGGTTCGAGCGCCAGGCGCAGGGTGCGCTCGTGCGCGGGGTTGGCGTAGGCGTGCAGCAGGCACACCGCCACCGCCTCCACCCCTTCCGCGCGCAACGCGGTCACGAGGCCGTCCAGCTCACCGGCGGCCAGCTCGGTCACCACGGTCCCGTCCGGGCCGACCCGCTCGGTGATCTCGAGCCGCCGACGGCGCGGCACCAGCGGCTCCGCGCGCGCGGGCAGATCCACGCGGTAGAGATGGGCGCGATTCATCCGTGCGATCTCGAGCACGTCGCGGAAGCCCCGCGTGGTGACGAGCCCGACCGGCGCGATCCGCCGCTCCACGATCGCGTTGGTGACGGTGGTGGTGCCGTGGGCGAGCGAGGCGCAGGTCTCCCCCGGCCCGAGCAGCGTGCGCAGGCCGTCGAGCACGCCCCGCGCCGGATTGGCCGGCACCGTCGGCACCTTGCACGAGCGCACCGCGCCGGAGACGTCGTCACAGGCGACGACGTCGGTGAAGGTGCCGCCCACGTCCACGCCGATCCGGAGGCTCACGACGAATGGTCTCCCGGGGCCAAAGGATGGGGCCCCGGCTCGGCCAGGTCAAGAGGTCCGCGGTCCGGGTTGCGGGGCCGCGCGCGCCTGGTCTATGCTCTCGGCGGCCCGCGGTCGCGCGCGGCTCGTCGCTCCCACATCGCTCCCGCGGAGGACACGATGGCTCAGACGGTGGCATGGCCCGACGGCGCCCGGTGCGCCATCATGATGACGTTCGATCTCGACGGCGAGAGCCCGTGGATCCATCGCGACGCCGCCCTCGCCGAGCGGCCGCTGCACATGTCGATGGGCGCCTACGGGCCGAAGACCGGCATGCCGCGCATCCTCGACGTGCTCGACCGCTACGGCATCAAGACCTGCATCTTCATCCCGGGCTGGATCGTCGAGCGCTACCCCGCCCTCTGCGAGGACATCGTGCGGCGCGGCCACGAGGTGGGCCACCACGGCTACCTCCACGAGAAGCCCTTCTTCATGAAGAGCCGCGAGGAGGAGGAAGCGCTGCTGGTGAAGAGCCTCGACGTCTTCAAGAAGATCCTGGGGGTCAAGCCGCTCGGCTCGCGCTCACCCTCTGCGGATCCGAGCGCACACACCATGGAGCTGCTCAAGCAACACGGCTTCGTCTACCACAGCAACGCGCTGGACACCGACCTGCCCTACTGCCACCAGACCAAGCACGGCCCGCTGGTGGAGTTCCCGACCGCGTGGTGCAACAACGACGCCCCGTTCTTCATGTGGAGCTCGGTACCGCCGGTCGGCAACGGCATCTGGAGCCAGCAGGACGTATGGGAGATCTGGTCCGAGGAGTTCGAGGGCCTCTACGAGGAGGGCGGCTTCTTCAACTGGCTCGCCCACCCGCAGATCATCGGCCGGCCCTCGCGCATGCGCATGGTCGAGCGGCTCATCCAGCTCATCCTGGGCAAGCACCGCGTCTGGTGGCCCCGGCCGATCGACCTCGCCCGCTTCTGGCTCGACAAGAGCGGCGCGCCGGCGCGCTGAGGCCCGCCCGATGCCCGCTCCCGCGGCTCGCCTCTCCGGCAAGGTCGCGCGGATCCACGTCGTCCACGCTGCCGAAGGGCCGCGACCCCGTCCACGATCAAGGAGATCGCCATGCGCTACCAGTGGCCCCAGGGCAAGCAATCCGCCGCGGTGCTGTCGTTCGACTTCGACGCCGAGTCGGGCTTTCTCTCCCGCGAGCCCGAGAAGGCCCGGCGGAGCCTCGGCGATCTCGAGGAGCGGCGCTTCGGCCCGCGCGTCGGTGTCGACCGCATCCTGCGCCTGCTCGACCGCCTGAAGCTCCGCGCGACCTTCTTCATCCCGGGCTGGACCGTCGAGCACCACCTGGCCGAGTCCAAGCGCATCCGCGACGCCGGCCACGAGATCGGAGCCCACGGCAACATGCACGAGGCCCTCGGCTTCCTCGACGAGGCCCAGGAAGAGACGGTGATGCGCGAGCAGCTCGAGATCTTGAAGACGCGGCTCGGCGTGCGCCCGGCCGGCTACCGCTCGCCGTCGTGGGACGTCAACGTGTGGACGCCCGATCTGCTCAAGCGCCACGGCTTCTTCTACGACAGCTCGCTGATGGGCAACGACGTGCCCTACGAGGTGGAGACGAAGCAGGGGCCGCTGATCGAGGTGCCGGTGCAGTGGCTGCTCGACGACGCCCCGCTCTTCCGCCACGTCTACGGGGCCACCAACGCGATCGCCGATCCGGGCCGGGTGCTGCAGATGTGGAGCAAGGAGTTCGCGGCGATGCACGGAGAGAACGGCTGCTTCGTGCTCACCTGCCACCCGTTCGTGAGCGGGCGGGCCTCGCGCATCGCGCTCCTCGAGGAGCTCGTGACCTACATGCGGCGCGCCCGCGGGGTGTGGTTCACCACGTGCGAGGAGGTCGCGCGCTGGCACGCGAGCCGCCCGGCGAGCGCGGCCTCGACGAACGGCCGGCCCGCCCGCGCCGCCGCCCCGCGCGGCGGCAAGCGGCGGGCGGGGCGGTGAGACCGGGCGACTAGGACTTCGGCTCCGCCTTGGGGGCGGCCGGCTGCTCCCGGACCCGCACCGCGGTACCGCTGACCAGTGAATCGGCGGGATCGAGGATCACCGCGTCGGTGGGCAGGAGCCCCGACGTGACCTCCACGCTGCGGCCGTAGTCGCGGCCGATGGTCACGGTCACCAGCTCGGCGCGGCCGTTGCGGACGACCGCGACCTGCAGTCCCTCGGAGCGGAAGAGGAGGGTGTTGGCCGGGATGTTCATGCCGCGCGTCCCGCGGCCGACCCGCAGCCGGACCACGACGTAGGCGCCGGGCAGGATTTCGCCGGTCGGGTTGTCCACCTCCACCTCACTCAGCATCGTGCGGGCCACCGGGTCCACGGCGTTCGAGGTGCGCGCCAGGGTGCCGCGGAAGATCTTGTCCGGAATCTCCTCGAGGGTGACCGCGGTCGGGGTGCCCGGCCGCGCCGCTTGCGCGTAGGTCTGGGGCACCGAGACGAAGACGCGCAGCTTGTCGATCGCGGCCAGCCGGAATAGCTCGCGGGCCTGCGCGCTCGCCCCCGCGTCCACGAGCGCGCCGATGTCGGTGTTGCGCGCGGTGATGATGCCGTCGAAGGGCGCGGTGATCCGCTGGAAGGAGGTCAGGTTCTCGAGACGCTTCACGTTGGCCGAGTTCGAATCGACGATGGCCTTCTTGGCGCTGTAGTCGGCCCCCTTCTCGTCCGCGTCCTGACGAGCCACCGCGTTCCGCTTGAGCAGGGCCTGCCAGCGGTCCGCGGTGGTCTTGGCCATGTCCATGTTGGCCCGCGCGTTCTCGAGCTCGGCCCGTGCCTGCCGGAGCTGCTGGTCCACCTCGGGAGTCTCGATCTCGGCGAGGAGCTGGCCCTGGGTCACCCGCGCGCCGATGTCCACGTACCACTTCTTGAGGTAGCCGTTCGCCCGCGCGTAGATCGGCGCGTCGGTGAAGGCGCGGGCGGTGCCCGGCAGCACCAGCTCGTCGGTGGGGGCGGACGCGGTCGGCGAGACGACCGCGACGGTGGGGGTGGCCGCCGCCTCGGTCGCCCGCTTCAGCGCCGCGTCCGCGCCGCGGCGGCCGTTGAGCCCCGCGTAGATGCCGACGCCGAGCACGAGCAACGCCCCCAGAACCACCCACGTCCCCCGCCCGCGCAGGCCGCCGCTCACGCGATCGCCTGCGAACGCGGGCCGGGCCCGGCCGGGCGGCGACGCCCGTGGAGCACGCTGAACACCGCGGGAACGAAGACGAGGGTGGCGATGGTGGCGACGAGGAGGCCGCCGATGACCGCGCGGCCGAGCGGGGCGTTCTGCTCGCCGCCCTCACCCAGGCCGAGCGCCATCGGGATCATGCCGATGATCATGGCCAGCGCGGTCATCAGCACGGGACGGAACCGCGTGACGCCCGCCTCGATGGCGGCCTCGCGAGCCCGGCCGTGCTCGGCCAGCCGCTCCCGCGCGAAGGAGATCACCAGGATGCTGTTCGCGGTCCCCACCCCCATGCACATGATCGCCCCCATCAGGGCGGGCACGCTCAGGGTGGTGTTGGTGAAGAAGAGGAACACGATGATCCCGGCGAGGGCGGCGGGCAGCGCGCTGATGATGATGAACGGATCGAGCCACGACTGGAAATTCACGACGATCAGAAGATAGACGAGGACGATCGCGAACGCGAGGCCGCCGAGGAGGCCCAGGTAGGACGTGCGCATGGTCTCCACCTGCCCGCGCAGCGTCACGAAGCTGCCGCGCGGCAGACTCGGGCGGTTGGCGTCGATGATACGGGCGATGTCGCGCCCCACCGCGCCCAGGTCGCGGTCCTGCACCGAGCCGAAGATGTCCACCACGCGGCGCGTGTTGTAGTGCGAGATCACCGCCATCCCGTTCGATCGCGCGATCGAAGCCACGTCTCCCAGGATCTGCGGCCGGGACGTGCCCGATCCGCTGATCGGGATGTTCTCCAGGTCCTGAAGGGACTGGACCGAGTACTGGGGAGCCTGGGCGATGAGGTTGTAGCTCACCCCGTTCTGCCAGTTCAGGAAGAAGGCGGGGGACACCTGGTTGCTGCCGCTCAGGGTGAGCAAGACGCTGTTGGCGACGTCGCGAGGGGTGAAGCCGGCCCCGGCCGCCTTCGTGCGGTCCAGCGTCACCTGGAACTTCGGGTTGTCGAAGTTCTGCTGGATGCGCAGATCGGTGAGCCCGGGCACCCGTCGGAGCTGATCGAGGATCCGGTTGGCGATCGCCCGGTTGCCCTCGATGTCGCCGCCCTCGATCTGCACGTCGATCGGCGCGGGGAGACCGAAGTTCAGGATCTGGGTCACGATGTCGGCCGGCACGAAGTAGAAGGTGACGCCGGGGAAGTCCTCGGGGAGCCGGCGGCGGAGCGTGCGCATGTGGTCCTCGGTGGGCCGGTGTCCCTCCTTCAGGGAGACGAGGATGTCGGCGTCGGCCGCGCCGATGAAGC
>DATMMH010000262.1:0-8948 GCA_035569855.1 Candidatus Dormiibacterota bacterium | reverse complement strand
CCGAGCTTCATGACGCGCCATCATACACGAGACCGTCGGCCTACCGCCCGGGGCCCACCGTGAGCAGCGAGATCTCCGGCGGGACCCGGAAGCGCACCGGGACGATGCTGGTGCCGATGCCGGGTGTCACGAAGAGATCGCGCCCATCCTCCGAGACGTGGCCGATCGCGTACCGCTGCCCGAAGCGGGACGGGACGATGAGCCGGCCTACGATCGGCAGGTTGACCTGGCCGCCGTGGGTGTGGCCGGCCACGGTCAGCAGCACGCGCCGGGGTACTCCGGGGAACACGTCCGGATTGTGAGTGATGACGATGACCGGCGCGTCCTCCGGCACCGCGGTGAGCGCGCGGCCGACGTCGGCCGGTCGGGTCATGGCGTCGCTCACCCCGGCGAGCCAGAGCGCGCGGCCGTTCACCTGCACGGGCACCGCGGCGTCCTCGAGCACGCGGATGCCGGCGCCCTCGAGCGCGCGGGTGACGCGCGGGCCGTCGTACCACCAGTCGTGATTACCCAGCACCGCGAACACGCCAAGCGGCGCGGCGAGATCCCGCAGCGCGGCGGTCGTCTGCTCCGGATCCACGAAGTGGCCTCCCACCACGCCGTGGATGACGTAGTCGCCTAGCACCACGATCAGATCGGGGTGGGCCGCGTTCACGGTCGCGACGATCCGGCGCAGGGCCTCGACCGAGACGTGGGGGGCGCCGGTGTGCAGGTCGGAGAGCACCGCGACCCGGATCGATCCGAGCCGAGCGGGCCATCGCGCGAGCGGCAGCGAGATCTCCCGGGTCACCACCCAGCCCGGCTCCACGAGCACCGCCCAGACGAAGAGGGCGAGTCCCACCGACAGGACGATCGCCAGGACCAGCCCGGCGATCCGCCACCGCGAGCGCGCCCCGGTCAGCGGTACTCCCGGAAGAAGGCGCGGAGATCCGCGGCGAGCGCCTCCGGCTCCTCCATCGCCGCGAAGTGGCCCCCCTCCGGCATTACCGTCCACCGGCGGATGTTGTACATGCGCTCGGCCCACGCCTGGGGCGGCCGCACGATCTCCTTCGGGAAGGCCGCGTAGCCGGTCGGCACCTCGATGCGCTGGCCGTCCGCGATCGGCCACGGCGCGTGATAGCGCGCGTAGTACGGCCAGAACGACGCGTTGATGGCGCCGGTCACCCAGTAGATCATCACGTTGGTCAGCAACTCGTCCTTGGTGAACCGCCGCTCCACGTCGCCACCGCAGTCGCTCCACGTGCGGAACTTCTCCACGATCCACGCGGCGAGGCCCACCGGTGAGTCGCTCAGGCCAAAGGCGAGCGTCTGGGGCTTGGTGCCCTGGATCCACTGGTAGCCGGCCTCCTCGCGGAGCCACTGGCCGAGATCGTCCAGGTACTGCTTCTCCTCGGGCGTCGGCTGCGCGGGCGGCTTGAGATCGCGCCGGAGGGAGAGGAGATTGACGTGGATGCCCACGAGCCGGTCCGGATGGGACGCCCCCAGTCGGGACGTGATGAAGCCGCCCCAGTCGCCGCCCTGCGCGGCGAACCGGCGATAGCCCAGCACGTCGGTCATGAGCGCGGCGAAGGTGTCCGCGATCTCGGCGACGCCGAAGCGCGGCTGGCCGGGCGCGAAGGAGAAGCCGTAGCCCGGCAGCGAGGGCGCGATGACCGTAAAGGCGTCGGCGGGATCGCCGCCGAAGCGGGACGGGTCGGTGAGCATGGGCAGGATCTTGTGGAACTCCCAGACCGAGCCGGGCCAGCCGTGCGAGAGCAGCAGCGGCAGCGGCTTCGGCCCGCGCCCTTCCTCGTGGATGAAGTGGAGATCGATGCCCGCGACGGGCGCCTTGAACTGGCGGAACGCGTTCAGCCGCGCCTCGTGGGCGCGCCAGTCGTAGCGGTCCTTCCAGTACGCGACGAGATCCTTCATGTAGGCGAGGCTGGTGCCGAACGCCCATTCGGCGCCCGGCGCCTGGTCGGGCCAGCGCACGCGGGCGAGACGCTCGCGCAGGTCGGCGAGCACCGGGTCGGGGACGTGCACGGAAAACGGCAGGGGCGGCATCAGAACACCGGCCTTTCGATGTAGGAGCCCCAGACCTGGCGCAACCGCGCCGCGATCTCCCCGAGCGTAGCGCGGGCCTTCACCAGCTCGATCGTGACCGGCATCAGGTTGGTGGCGGGCTCGCGGGCCTCCCGCTCGAGGCGGTCGAGCAGGCGGTCGACGAGGCCCTGGTCTCGACGGCGGCGGACCTCGGCGAGGCGTGTCACCTGCCGCGCCTCGACCGCGGGATCCACCTTGTGGATCGGGATCGGGGGCGGCTCGGAGGGCTCGACCAGCGTGTTGACGCCGATCACCGGCTGTTCCCCCGCCGCCTTGCGCCGGGCGAAGTCGTAGGCGGAGTCGGCGATCTCGCGCTGGAAGTAGCCTTCCTCGATGGCCTTGATCGTGCCGCCCATCGCGTCCACCTTCGCGAGGATGGCGAAGACCTCGGCCTCGATGCGATCGGTGAGCGCCTCGACGTAGTAGGAGCCGCCGAGCGGATCCACCACGTTCGGCACCCGCGTCTCCTGAGCGATGATCTGCTGGGTGCGGAGCGCGACCTTCATCGCCTCCTCGGAGGGGATCGCGTAGGCCTCGTCCATCCCGTTGGTGTGGAGCGACTGGGCGCCCCCCAGCACCGCGGAGAGCGCCTGGAACGCGGTGCGAATGATGTTGTTGAGCGGCTGTGCCTTGGTGAGCGTGGCCGCCGCGGTCTGGCAATGGAAGCGCAGCCGCATGGACTCGGCCCGGGTGGCCCCGAAGCGCTCCTTCATGAGGCGCGCGTAGATGCGGCGGGCCGCGCGGAACTTCGCGACCTCCTCGAAGAAGTCGGCCTGCGCCACGAAGTAGAAGGCCAGGCGCGGCGCGAACTCGTCCACGAGCACGCCCGCGCGCGTCACCTCCTCCACGTAGGCGATCGCGTTGGCCATGGTGAAGGCCAGCTCCTGCACCGACGTGGCCCCCGCCTCGGAGATGTGATAGCCGCTGATGTTGATCGGGTTATACCGGGCGAGATGGCGCGCGCTCCACACGATCATGTCGCGCATGATCCGCATGGACGGCCGGATCGGGAAGATCCACTCCTTCTGGGCGACGTATTCCTTGAGGATGTCGGCCTGCACGGTGCCGGAGAGGCGGTTCAGGTCCAGGCCGCGCGACTCGGCCAGCGCCACGTACATCGCGAGGAGGATCCACGCGGTGGGGTTGATGGTCATCGAGACCGAGATGCGCTCGAGGTCGATGTCGGCGAAGAGCGCCGCCACGTCGTCGAGCGTGTCGATCGCCACGCCCTCGCGGCCCACCTCGCCGAGCGAGCGCGGGTCGTCCGAGTCGTAGCCCATCAGGGTCGGCATGTCGAAGTCCACGCTGAGCCCGGTCTGCCCCTGCTCGATCAGGTAGCGGAAGCGCCGGTTGGTGTCTTCCCCCGTGCCGAAGCCCGCGATCTGCCGCATCGTCCAGTTGCGGCCCCGGTACATGGTGGGATACGGCCCGCGCGTGTAGGGATAGCGGCCGGGCAGGCCGATGCCGTCCGCGGGCGCGTCGGCGAGGTCCCCCGGCGTGTAGAGGCGCTGCACCGGCAGGCCCGATCCGGTGCGGCAGTTGGCGCGCGACTCCGGCTGACGCTTGAGGAACTCGGCCAGCTCGTTGGCTTCCCACGCGGCCTTCTCGGCGGCCAGCCGCTCGAGCGCCTTCGGATCGAACAGAGGCTGGGTCATGGGCGCAGTCCTTTGTGGTACTGATCACGGTCGTCGATGACGCGACGGGCCTTGAACTCGGTGCGGGGGAGCGTGCCCGGCGGGACCAGGTCGACCACGGGGTGGACGCCGAGGCGCGCGCGGAGCCGCTCGCGCATCGTCGCGCGCAGCGCGGCCAGCCGCGCGCCGTCGCCGTGGGTGGCCGCGTACTCGGCGCGGACCAGCAGCTCGTCCATGGTCTCGCGCCGCGAGACGATCACGCGGAACTCCCCGCCGAAGCCCTCGATGGCGCGCAGCGTGTCCTCGATGGCGCTCGGGTAGATGTTCTCGCCGCGCACGATGATCATGTCGTCGAAGCGCCCGTAGAGTCCCCCGGGCAGCCTCGGGTAGGTGCGCCCGCAGGGGCAGGCGTCGTCCACCCACCGCGCGCGATCGCCGGAGACGAGCCGGATCATGGGCTGCGAGGTTCGCTCGAGGTGAGTGTACACGGGCGTGCCCTCGGCCCCGTAGGGCACCGGGCGGAAGGTCTCAGGATCGCACACCTGCGTGTAGACCAGGTCCTGCCAGAGGTGCATGCCGGTGCGGTGGCGGCACTCCCCGTTGGTCATCCACGGCGACATCTCGGCCATGCTGCCCATGTCCACGCAGACGCCGCCGAAGGTCTCCTCGATCAGGGTCCGCGTCGCCGGGATGCCCGCGCCCGGCTCGCCGGAGAAGAAGAGGACGCGGAAGCCGAAGCTCCGCGGGTCGAGGCCCTCGCGCCGCGCGGTCTCCGCGAAGTGGAGCGCGTAGGACGGCGTGCCGTAGAACGCGCTGGGGGAGAGATCGCGCGCCCACTGCACCGCCTGGAGCGTCTGGCCCTGCGCGCCCGCCCCGAAGGGAAACACGGTGGCGCCGAGACGCTCGCCGCCGGCGAGCGCGCCCCACGAGCCCAGGTACAGGCTGAAGAACGAGCAGATCAGGATGCGGTCGGCCGGCCGGATGCCCGCCCCCCAGAGGATCCGCGCGTGGGCCTCGCCGATGCGCGCCCAGTCGTCGCCGCCGATGCCGAAGACGGTGGGCCGGCCGGTGGTCCCGCTGGTTCCGTGGATGCGGGCGACCTGCGCGGGCTCGATGCAGAGATAGTCGCCGAAGGGCGGCGCGTCCGCCTGGGCGCGGCGGAGCTCCGCCTTCTGCACGACCGGGAAGCGCGCGAGATCGTCGAGGCTCTCGAGCGAATCGGGGGAGACGCCCGCTTCCTGCCACTTGCGCCGGTAGAACGCGCTCCGCTCCCACGCGTAGCGCACCTGCCGCGTGAGCTTGGCGAAGACGAGCGCATCACGCGCGGCAGGCTCCGCGCACTCGATCTCGGGCAGCCAGTGCTCCGCGCCCGCGGACGGGACGTACGCGGGGTCATAGCGCGGCGGCCATACCGTCAGGTCGACCCCGCGCGTGGCGCGGAGCACGGCCGCATCGAGCGTAGGCATGGCGTCAGCGCGCCGGGCGGGCCGCCACCAGATCGCGGATGCGGGCGACGATGGTCTCGGGCGCCGTGTCCTGCAGGATCACCTCGGCGACACCCATGTCGCGCAGCAGGGGCACGTCCTCGTCGGGGATCACCCCGCCCGCCACCAGCAGGATGTCGCCCGCGCGGGCCGCACGCATCAGGGCGAGCACGCGCGGGAACAGGGTGAGGTGGGCGCCGGAGAGGATGCTGATGCCGAGCACGTCGACGTCCTCCTGCACCGCCGCCGCCACCACCTCTTCCGGCGTGCGGTGCAGGCCGGTGTAGACGACCTCCATGCCCGCGTCGCGAAGGCAGCGCGCCACGATCTTCGCGCCGCGGTCGTGGCCGTCGAGGCCGACCTTGGCCACCAGCACGCGGATGGGCCGCTCGGTCACGGCCGGAGGAGCGCGCGCGGGCGCCCGCTAGCGGCGGGCGCGATCGCCGCCGGGAGCGCCGGCGGTGGCGCCGTCGCCGACGCCGTCGAGCAGCTCGCGCACCTTGACCGTGAGCGCGTCCGGGGTGAACGGCTTGGAGAGAAACGCGATGCCCGAGGCCAGCACGCCGTGCCTGACGATGGCGTCATCCGTGTAGCCGGACATATACAGCACTTTCAACTCCGGACGCAAGGTGGCCAGCCGCTGCGCCAGCTCGCGCCCGCTCATCTGCGGCATCACCACGTCGGTCACCAGGAGCTGGATCACGCCCTCGTGCCGGTTGCTCAGCTCGATGGCCTCGGCGCCTTGGCGGGCCTCGATCACCCGGTAGCCGCTCATCTCGAGGATCTCGCGCACCACCGCCCGCACCCGCTGCGCGTCCTCCACGAGCAGGATGGTCTCGCCGCGCCCGCCGCTGAACCCGGCCGCCGACGTCGCCCCCGCGCGCGCGGCCGGGCTCTCCGCGAGGCGCCGGGGCTCCGGCGCGACCGGCGCGGCCGCGGCCACCCGCGGGAGATAGACGCGGAAGGTCGTGCCGCGGCCCGCCTCGCTCTCGACCGAGATGTGGCCGCCGCTCTGCTTCACCGTGCCGTAGACGGTGGAGAGGCCGAGCCCGGTGCCCTTGCCCTGCTCCTTGGTGGTGAAGAAGGGCTCGAACAGATGGGAGCGCGTCTCCTCGTCCATGCCCACGCCGGTGTCGCTCACCTCGAGCATCACGTAGGGGCCGGGCTTGTCGTCGGTCCAACGCCCGGCCGCCGTCGCGTCCATGTCCACGTTGGCGGTGCGGATGGTGAGACGGCCGCCGTCGGGCATCGCGTCGCGCGAGTTCACGCAGAGGTTCAGAATCATCTGCTCCATTTGCCCGGGATCGGCCGTGACCGCCCCGAGGTCGGGCGCGGTGACCGTCACCAGGTTGATGGTCTCGCCGAGCAGCCGCTGGAGCATCGCGTGGATGCTGGCCACGATGCCGTTGAGATCCACCAGGCGCGGGGCCACCACCTGCTTGCGGCTGAAGGCGAGGAGCTGGCGGGTGAGGGTGGCGGCCTGGTCGGCCGCCTCGCGGATGCCCTCCGCGTTCTGGCGGAGGGCGTGGCCGGGAGCCAGCCGGCGCAACATCAGGTCGCTGTCGCCCCGGATGACCATCAGCAGGTTGTTGAAGTCGTGCGCGATGCCGCCCGCGAGCTTGCCCACCGCGTCCATCTTCTGGGCCTGGCGGAGCTGCTCCTCGCTCTGGTGGAGCGCGCGCTCCGAGCGCTTGAGCTCGGTGAGGTCGACGGTGAGTCCGCGCAGGGTCACCGCGTTGCCCTCCGCGTCGCGCACCACGTGCACGATGTCGCGCAGCCACACCTCGCGGCCGTCCGCCGCGACCGCGCGGTACTCGAACTCGTGATCGCGCCGGCCCGCGATGGCGTCGCGGTGGATGCGCATGACCGCGTCGCGGTCCTCGGGGTGGATGCGCTTGGCCCAGAAGTCGGGCTCGCGCAGCCAGCGCTCGACCGGGTAGCCCAGCACCGTCTCGGCCCGGCGGCTGACGAACGAGAAGGTGAGCGAGCGCGCGTCGGCCTCCCACACGATGGCGTCGAGGCCCTGGATCAGGTCGCGGTACCGCTGCTCCGATTCCTGGCGGGCCGCCTGCAGCCGCTCCTCCTCGGTGAGATCCTCGATGATCAGGAGCAGCCGCGGCGATCCCTCGTCGGCCATGTGGATCGCGGTCATGGCGATCCGCACCGGCTTGGTGTCGCGCCGCGCGTACACGTAGAGCTCGTAGAGGCCGTCCTGCTGGGCGACGCCGGTCTCGAGCACCTCCCGCGCGCCGCGAACGAGGCGCTCGGCCCGCACGAGCTCCTGCAGATCCCGCCCGAGCACGTCCCCCTCGCGGAGGCGGAACGAGTCGAGGAACGCGCGGTTGGCCGACAGCACCCGCAGCTCTTCCGATAGCAGGAGGAGCCCCGCGGGCACGCTCGCCACGATGGTGTCGGCGTAGCCCTGCAGGTTCGACATCGCGCGGGCCTGGCGCATCTGGTCCTGGAGCAGGCGCGCGCGCTGCTGCTCGCGGTGCAGCGCGATCAGGAAGCCGGCCAGGGCCAGCAGCAGGAAGGCGGCCGCGGCGCCGGCGAGGCGCTCGGAGCGGCGAAAATCAGCGAACACCTCGTCGCGGTCGACCTTCAGAGCCAGCGTCCAGCCCGTCGGGATCACCCGGCGCACCGCGGCCAGCACCGGCACCCCCCGGTAGTCGTCGATCTCGGCGACCGCCTCATGGCCGTCGGCGGCCGCCCGGGCCAGCTCGCGCAGGGCCATGAGCGTCCGGGTCTTGAGCGCGGGATCGTCGGAGGCGGGCTGGCGCGTCGGCGAGAGATACGTCGGGGTCTCACCGTCGAGGTCGACGAGCAGGGTCTCGCCGGTGCGGGTCGGCTCCGCGTCGTCGGCGAGCAGCGCGTAGAGCCCCGCCTCCGGCCGCGTGCCCAGCGTGACCACGCCGAGCAGCGCGCGACCGTCGGTCTCCGGACCGGTGGGCGCCCCGTCCGAGAAGACGGGCACCGTGATCATGAGCAGCCCGCTGCCGCTCAGCTCGAAGCGCGGCTTCCGGCTCTTGGCCACCTCGACCGCGAGATCGGCGGCCTGCTCGAGGAGCCGGGCTCCCGGCTCGCCGTCGGACGCGGCGCGAGCCATCGGGCGGCCGGTCGCGTCAGAGACCACGATGCCGACGTAGCCGTAGGCGGAGGCCACCCGGCTCAGGTGGCGGGCGAGCGACTCCTCGTCCTTGCCCTGGCCGGCGAGCATCGCGCGCACCGCCGGGAACGCGGCCAGCACCTCGGCGTCAGCGCGGCGGGCGGCGAGCCAGCCGGAGACCAGTCGGGCGCGGTCGCCCGCGATGGTGGCGATGCGGCTCTTCCAGTGGGTGAGTGCGGTACCGCGCTCGGTCGCGATCTGATGCGCGGTGAACAGGACCACCAGGATGGTGCCGGCGAGGAACGCGGCGACGTGGATCCAGGGGATTCGCTCCCCCGGCGGAGGGCGGCGATCGAGGTGCCGGCTAATGGCGTGGGCTCCGCCCGTCGCGCATCATGATCCCGCAGCCCTCGGCGAGAGCCGCATGGATCCAGGATACGGGAGGAGCCCGGCCGCGACAACCTTTCCGGGGGCCCCGGAATGCCTGCGATCAGACGTGGTTGCGGAGCATCAACTCCTTGGGGTGGGGGCGCAGATAGACCTGATCGCGGACGTACGCCACGTCGAGGCGGGCGACGTGGTGATTGATCAGCGTGATGGGCACGACCAGCGGCACGAGCCCGCGCGCGTAGTCGTCGATCA
>DATMMH010000261.1:0-7721 GCA_035569855.1 Candidatus Dormiibacterota bacterium | reverse complement strand
TGTCTTCGGGCCGCTGAAGCCAATCCTGGATGGATGCGATCTTCGAGTCGCCAACCTCGAGAGCCCGCTGACCCGATGCGAGAGCTCGTATGGTGGGACGCTCAAGGCCTCGCCGGAGAGCGTGGAGGCCCTGTCGGCGGCCGGCTTCGATGCGGTCACGGTCGCCAACAACCACTGCATGGACTTCGGGCCGAACGGGCTACTCGAGTCTCTTCGCGTGCTCGATGCCCGGGGAATTCGGCATTGCGGTGCCGGCGACTCGCCGCGGGCAGCCCGCGAGCCGGCACTCCTCGACACGAAGGGGATTCGTGTCGGGATCCTCGGCTACACCGACGACTATCGTCCGGCGCGGCCGTTTGGGATCGCGCCCGGTCCGGCGCCCGCCCGGGACGAGCTAATCCTTCAGGACCTGGAAGCGGTGCGTCCCATCGTGGACATTGTGGTCCTGCAGCTGCACTGGGGCGTCGAATTCGCCATGCATCCATGGCTGTCACACCGGACGCGCGCGCGACGGTACGTGGAGGCAGGCGCGGACCTCGTCCTGTGCCACCATGCGCATGTGCCGATGGGAATCGAGGTCTGGACACGCGGCCTCATCGCCTACGGCCTTGGCAACCTCGTCTTCCCGGCCTCGCGACATCTCGCCGGCGGGCATCCCTGGAGCTACCGGTCCCTCGTGCTGAAGGTCTTCTTCGGACGCGGCGGGATCAGTCACGCCCAGATCATCCCGGTCGAGATGCGTCCGGACTTCACGGTCGCGCCCTCCGCCGGCGCGCGACGAGCCGAGATGCTCGGCGCCATCGCGCGGGCCTCCCGGCGGCTGCAGGACTCGGAGAGGCTGGCCCGCCTCGAGGCGGAGCAGCTCGCCCGCGAGGCGCTCGGCTGGTCGGCGGCGCTCGATCCCCAGGAGGGGCTGACCGCGGCCCGTCTCGCCGACCTGGCCGCGCTGCTGACCGCGCCCCGCCAGGGGCGGGTGATCGGCTGGCTCCGCGACCAGTCATCGCCCAGCGCGCGCGAGGTCGGCGACTTCCTGGCCTCCCTGGCCGGGAACGCCGAAGGGCCCGGCGAAGTTGACTTGAACTCATGGCTAGCTCGGCGTGACGCGCTTCGCTCGCGGGTGGAGACCTTCGCCTCGGAGTTCAGGACCTCGGCGCCGGCCTCCGGGAAGTTGCCATAAGTTTTCCCTCATACGCAAAACCTGCGCGTCTTCCTGGGATTTTTCTCTCGCAGTTTGTCGCGTCGCCATTGACACCTCGCGATCGATCCTCTACGCTCCCGCCCATCGCAGGAGAAGGCGACGTTGAAGCTGATCAAAATCGAGCTGATGTCATACTTCGCCGTCAGCTTGCTCGCCCTCTTCGTCGACGTCCTGAGCCTCTATCTCCTGGTCGGCGCGGGGCATCTGGCTCGACCCACCGCCGCGGTCATCGCCTATCTCGTCGGCCTGATCGTCCACTACCTCCTCGCGGTCACATTCGTCTTCGCGTACCGCCGCTTCGGGCGCCACCAGGGCGTCGAGTTCGCGGGCTACCTGATCACCGGGCTCATCGGTGTCGGCACCAACTACGCGGTGATGTTCGCCGGCGCCGAGATGGGCGCGGCGCTGTGGGAGTCGAAGACGCTGGCGGTGCTGCTCTCGTTCGGACTGACCTACGTCGCGCGGCGGTGGTGGCTCTTCGCGCCCCATCCGGCCCCGCCGGAGCCGGTCCGGGAATGAGTTGCTCCGTGCTCATCATCGGGGCCGGGCCCGCGGGCCTCACCGCCGCGCTCGAGCTGCTCCGCCGCTCGCGCGAGCACGCGCCCGTGGTCATCGAGGCACTCGACCAGGTCGGGGGGCTCGCCCGCACGGTCTGCCACAACGGCAACCGCATGGATATCGGCGGCCACCGATTCTTCTCGAAGGTGGACTGGGTGATGGATTGGTGGCGAGAGATCCTGCCGGTCTCGCCGGAAATGGCCGCGTTCGCGCCGGTGAACGACCCGTCGCGGGATCTCGATGCCGCCGACGCGCTCGCGGCCAAAGCGCCGATGCGCTCGCTGCTCCTTCGGCCCCGGCTCTCGCGGATCTACTACCTGCGTCGCTTCTTCGACTATCCGATCAGCCTGAGCGCCAAGACGGTGGCCAACCTCGGGCCGCGGCGCATCGCCGCGATCGGCGCGAGCTACATGTGGTCGCGGCTGCGGCCGATCAAGCCGGAGAAGAGTCTCGAGGACTTCTTCATCAACCGCTTCGGCCGCCGCCTCTACCGCACCTTCTTCAAGGACTACACGGAGAAGGTGTGGGGCGTGAAGTGCGACCAGATCAGCCCGGAGTGGGGAGCGCAGCGCATCAAGGGCCTGTCGGTGGCCAAGGCGATCGGGCACGCGCTCAGGAAGATGGCGAACGGAACGACCCGCGACGTCGGCCAGAAGGGCGTCGAGACCAGCCTGATCGAGAAGTTCCTGTACCCGAAGCTCGGTCCGGGCCAGATGTGGGAGACGGTGGCCGAGATGGTCGAGCAGCGAGGCGGGCGGGTGCTGCTGAACACGAAGCTGGTCGAATTGCAGCGGGCCGGCGACCGGATCGTGGGCGCGGTCTACGAGGACCTCCGGTCCGGCCGGCGGACCGAGATCTCCTGCGACGCGGTGATCTCGACCATGCCGATCAAGGATCTGGCCGCCGCGATGCGGCCGCCCCCGCCGCCCGAGGTGCTGCGCGTGGCCGGGGGGCTCGCGTACCGGGATTTCATCACGGTCGGCGTGCTGCTGGCCAAGCTCCGCCCGACCGCCTACGTCCGCCGGGGCTTCGACAACAACATCTTCCCGGACACCTGGATCTACATCCAGGAGGGCGACGTGAAGGTGGGGCGCCTCCAGATCTTCAACAACTGGAGCCCCGGCATGGTGGCCGAGAAGGGGCGGATCTGGATCGGGCTCGAGTACTTCTGCAACGAAGGCGACGACCTGTGGCGGCGCAGCGAGGCCGAGCTGAGGACCCTGGCTTGCCAGGAGCTGGTCAAGCTGAACCTCGCCGAGGCGGCCGACGTCCTCGACATGCGGGTGCTCAAGGTCGAGAAGGCGTACCCGGCGTACTTCGGCAGCTACGAGCACTTCGGGGTGCTGCGCGGATTCCTCGATGGAATCGGCAACCTGTACCCGGTGGGTCGCAACGGCATGCACCGGTACAACAACCAGGACCACTCGATGGTCAGCGCCCGGGTCGCGGTCGAGTGCCTGTGCGACGCGACCCGGGACAAGCGAAGCATCTGGGACGTGAACGTGGAGCAGGAGTACCACGAAGAGGCGCGTAGTGAAAAAGCCTAGCGTGGATGCGTGGCTGCTCGGGGCGATGATCCTCGCCGTCGGCCTGCGCGGGTACTGGGCGCTGACCCACGCCTGGGCGGTCGAGAACGAGGGGGCCGAGTACTGTCGCCTCGCCGAGAATCTCCTCGGCGGGAACGGCTACGTCGGAGTCATCGGCGACCAGGTGCAGCTCAACTTCCCGCCGCTCTATCCGATCTTGATCGCCGCCTTCGCGGTCGTCCTGCGAAACGCCGAGCTGGCCGGCCGGGTCGTCGCCCTCCTCGCCGGGGTCGGACTGGTCGGGGGCGTGTATCTGGTATGCCGGCGGATCTACGGTCGGCGGGTGGCGCTGATCGGCGCCCTGATCGTGGCGCTCCATCCCGTGTTCATCGCGCTCTCGATATCGGTGTACTCCGAAGGGCCGTACATCGCCCTCGTCATCCTCGGCCTCGGCTGGGTGCTCCGGACCGCCACCGATCGACGAGTCGCGTCCGGCGTGGTCGCGGGGCTGCTGCTCGGCCTCGCGTACCTGATTCGACCGGAGGCGCTCGTGCTCGCGTGCGCTCTGGTCGTTCCGGCCGCCGCGCTCGGTCTCCTGTGGCACGAGTCGCGACGGGCGATGGCCGCCGGCGGTGCGATGCTGCTCGCGACTCTCGTGGTGGCGGCGCCATACGTCCACTTCCTCTGGGCGAACACCGGGCAGCTACGCTGGGAGGGCAAGGGCGGCATCGCGTACGCGATCGGCCAGCGCATGAATCAGGGGATGAGCTACCTCGAGGCCAGCTACGGCATCGACGAGAACCTCCGGGAGGAAGGGGTCCACCTGAAGACCGGACGCGAGGTGCTGCAATCCGGGGCGATGCAGGTCACCGGCGCGACCAGCCTCTCGACGGTGGCGCGGTACTTCCTCCACTCGGCCCGGCGCAATCTGGGGGGCGTGCTGCGGACGGTCGCCAACAACCGCGCCTTCGGCTCCCCGCTGCTCTTCCTCCTGGTGCTGATCGGGCTCTTCCGGACCCCCTGGAGCAAGGAACGGATCGGGGCAGAGATCGTGCTCCTCACCGCCTTCGCGACGAGCGTCCTCATCCTGCTCGTCGGCCAGAGTCGCGACTTCCGGCACACGCTCCTCCTCCTGGCCCTCATGACGATCTGGGCCGCCAAGGGCGTGGACGAGCTGGTCGAGTGGGCAAATGGAACCGTCTCCGCCGTGTTCCCGCACGGGCTGGGCACCTGGAGCGTCGGCCTGCGCTCTCTGGTGATCCTGGCGCTCTCCGGGATCGCGTTCCAGACCATCGGCGCGGTGGGAGAGTTCTCCCAGGCGAGCCAGTCCTCCTTGCGGCAGGCCGGCCTCTGGCTCCGGGACTATGCGCCAGGACCCAAGAGCATCATGGGCACGGGCACGACCGTGGCCTACTACGCCGGGGGTACCCTTCGCTATCTGCCGTACGCCGACTCCGCCATCGCGCTTCGGTACATCGACAGGATCTCGCCGAATTTCGTGGTGCTCGAATCCGTGAATCTCCGACCGTACATCGAGAGCTGGGTCAAGAGCGGAATCCCGACCGCCCGGGCCCGGCTGATCTACAGCGGTGGAGAGGGAGAGGACGAGGTGATGATCTACGAATGGCAGCCGAGCTGACCCGCGGGCGGCGCGGTGTGGACGGGCTCCTCCTGGGCGCCCTCTACCTCCTCGAGGTCTGCGCGGTGATTCTGGCGCTCGATCTACCGCGGCTTATCGGGCGGTCGTTGCGGTCCGCGATCGGCAGCCCGGTCGGCCTGTACGCAATCCTCGGCCTGCTGGGCATCGCGATCGCCTTGCTGCTGATCGTCCGACAGGAGGTACGCGCGCGACGCGAGGGCGCGAGCCGCTTCGCCCTGACGCTGGCGCTCAACCTCCTGCCGGTGGCCCTGGTGGTCGGGGCAGGCGAGATCGCTACCCGGATGCTCACGGAACGGACGCCCGAGGGTGAGCAGTTCATGGGCACGCTCCTCATGCCCCGCGACTGGGGATACGAAGTGGCGCGCAACCGGGCTCTGCTCGAGCGGGCGCGCCACGAAGACCCGTACCTGGTCGCGGACCAGCTCCTCGGGTGGACGGTGGGGCCGTCCCGGCGAAGCGAGGACGGCCTCAACCAGAGCAGCGTCGAGGGCATTCGCAGCGGCCGCGCCGGCATCTCCTTCGCCGAGACCCATCCCGATCGGCGCGTCGCGCTCGTCGGCGACTCTTTCACCTTCGGGCTCGACGTGGGATACGAGGACTCCTGGGCCTACCGGCTCGAGGAGCTGCTTGGACCGCGCGCCCAGGTCCTGAACTTCGGAGTCTCGGGGTACGGCGTGGACCAGGCGTATCTGCGCTACACGCGGGACGCGCGCCCGTGGCATGCGACCGTGGTCATCCTGGGCGTGTTCCCGGGAGATCTCGAGCGCTCGATGGGACTGTATCCGTTCATCAATTTCCCGGGGGCCGAGCTGCCCTTCGCCAAGCCGCGGTTCGTCTTGAAGGACGGGGCGCTCTCGCTGCTGAACGTGCCGGTGCCGAGCATGGACGCCATCCTCTCGGCCGGCTCGGTCAGCGCGCTGCCCAACGTGGACTACGACGCGGGCTATCACGAGGCCGACTGGCGCTGGCGCCCCTTCCACATCTCTCAGCTCGTCCGGATCGTGCTGTCCCGTTATCCAGTCCGGAGCGCGCCCCGTCCGGCGGTTTCTCTGCAGGCCCTCCGGGCGCTGAACGGGGCGCTCCTTCGCGACTTCGTCCGGCTCGTCCGCGCGGATGGATCGATTCCGCTCGTGCTCTACATGCCCGGTCGGAACGACTACCTCGCATGGGCCAAGGACCCGACACACATTCCCATCATCACTCGCGAAATCCTCCGCCAGGAGGGTATCGACTTCACCGACCTCACGCCTTGCCTCGGCGCGGTCCCGGAAGCCGAGCGCTTCGTGCCGGAAAAGCGGCACTATTCCCCTCGCAGTAGTGTCGCGATCGCGGGCTGTCTCAGGGAGCTGGTCTCGAGTCGTTTCTGATCCTCGGCGGCATCGATCGTCTTTTGCGAAATTATCGTGAAGCGCTTGCGCCGAGCTTGTTCCGGCGCAGACTGGAGGAAATCGCCTTTCAGGAGTGAGACGTGAACGTATTGTCCGCCGAGCAGTGTCTCCCGATCGCGGTCGTGATTCCCGCCTACAATGCCGAGCGCTTTCTCGACGAGACGCTCGAGAGTGTCTGGGCTCAGAGCGCGCCACCGAGCGAGGTCATCGTGGTGGACGACGGCTCGACCGACTCCACCGCGGCCATCGCCCGGCGCCACCGCGTGACCGTCCTGAGCCAGCGGAACATCGGACCGAGCGAGGCCCGTAACGCCGCGATCCGCCACACCGCCCAGCCGTGGGTCGCCCTGCTCGACGCCGACGACGTCTGGGAGCCCGACAAGCTCGCGCGCCAGTGGGAGGCCGTTCAGGCCTGTCCCGAGGCCGGCGCGGTCTTCAGCGACTTCATCGAGTTCGACGAGACCGGGCCCATCGGGGCGCCGTACTTCGCGAGGAAACCGCACTACTGGACGGTGAAGCGGACCGAGGTCGCGCCCGGCGTCATGGCGTGCGACCGCGAGAGCCTCGGCCGCAATACCCTCGACGGGAACTTTTTCGCGCCCTCGACCCTGCTGGTGCGCCGGAGCCTCCTCCTGCAGATCGGGCTCTTCGATCCAACGGTGTGGGGGCGGGAGGACATCGATTGCATCCTGCGCCTCCTGACGGTCTGCGCGATGGCGGTCGTCGAGCGGCCGTTGATGCGGACGCGCGTGCATCCCGCGAATCTGAGCCGCGACCACTACCGCATGGCGGTCGCCGGCATCGCCCTCGCGCAGCGCGTGCTGGAGAACCCGTCGAAGTATCCCCCCGGAGCGGTGGAGCGGTACCGCCAGGAGTGGCCGCGGTGGGAGCTCAACGCCGGACGCTTCGCCGAGGAGCGAGGCAACATGGAGGGCGCCCGTCGGCACTACGTGGAGTCGTGGCGGCTCGGCGGCGGATTCACCGCGCTCGGCTCGACCATCCTGACGCGGCTGCCGAGGCGGGCCCGGGTCGCCGCGCGGGCGCTGCGGCATCGGCTCCTTCCCGGACGTGACCGGGGCTAGAAGGCGCAGCCGATGCGCTGCGTACTCACGACGAAATTGTCGAAGTAGCGCTCCTGCGCCTGCGGCGCGCCGTCGTTCCAGTAGTTCTCGAGGTAGACCGCGTTGATCCCGTACTCCTGGAAGCGCCCGATCCAGCCGAGGCCGGACAGGCGCGCCTCGTGGCGGTCGTCGATCCAGAGCTCGAACACCCCGTTCGAGCGGCCGGGATCGTTGAGCCGGGCGCGCGCCTCGACGCAGTACCACTTCCCGACGTGCCGCCGATCGAAGATCGGGGTGTCGCTCCAGGCTCGCGTGCCGAAGGCCAGGTTG
>DATMMH010000260.1:0-9100 GCA_035569855.1 Candidatus Dormiibacterota bacterium | reverse complement strand
CACCGCCCCCGCGTAGTCCTGCTTCTGCTCGAAGAGCACCTGGCCGCGGTAGAGGTACGCGGGGGCGTACTTCGGGTCGATCTCGAGCGCCTTGTCGATGGTCTCGAGCGCGGTGTCGGCGTGGCCGCCGATGGCCACGATGAGGGCCAGGTGGGTCAGCGCGTCGACGTTCTTGGGGTCGCGCTTGAGCACGGCCTGGTAGGCGGCGATGGCCTCGGAGTAGCGGCCGGCGAAGAGGCTCTGGCGCGCGGCGTTGAGCATGCCGGCCAGGATCTCGGGCGGGACGGGCTTGCCCGGCTCGAGCCGCATGGTCGGCGGGCCCACCGGTGAGGCGCCCGCGTCGGCGCTGGGGCCGGGAACGGGCAGGCGCGCGCCCGGCGGCGTCACCATCTGATCCGGCTCGGTGTAGCGGCCCGCGTTGATGCCGATGACGACGCCGAAGATCACCAGCAGTACCGCGCCGGCCGCTAGCGCCACCGGCTGCCGCGTCCAGGACACACGCGGCGCCGGGTCCCCGAGCGGCGCCGGGGCCGGCGTGGGCTTCTCGCGCCTGGCCGGCGCGGGACCGAGCGCGTCCAGCTCCGTGATCAGCGCGGCGGCGCGCGTCTCGTAGCGGTCGCGAAGGCCCGCGTAGTCGGTGTCGGACAGGTGGTCCGAGTCGTGGTCGAACTCCAGCTCGCGCAGGGCCCGGTAGAGCGCGGTCTTTTCTTCCTCCAGCTCCAGCCGCCGGTCGTCGTCGGGGCGCTCCGGGATGGCGGGGCGCGTCTCGCCGACGCGGCCACGGCGGAGCGGCCAGAGCACGATGGCCAGCGCGGGCAGGACCAGCGCGACGATCAGCGCGAGCTGCAGGCGGCTCATGGCTCGCGCTCGGCCATCTCGCGCTGGATGCGCGCGCGCATGGCCGCGTCGAGCGGCAGCGTCTCCGCGTGGGACGCCGGATGCCGGCTCCAGCGGCGCACCAGGATCAGCACCAGCAGGAGCCCCAGGCCCAGGCCCGCGAAGGGCACCACCCACACCAGCAGGTTGAAGCCCTGGCGGGGCGGCGACAGCAGGATCCAGGTGCCGTACTTGTCCACGAAGTACGCCTTGACCTGGTCGGGAGTCTCGCCGGCGGCCAGTCGCTCGCGGATGATGTCCTTCATCTGGTGCGCGGTCTCCGAGGGCGAGTCGGCCACCGAGAGGCTCTGGCACACCACGCAGCGGAGCTGGGCCGCCACGTCGTGCACGGTGTCCTCGCTGACCGGCACGGCCGCCGAGGCGGGAGCCCCCGCGAGGACGAGGGCGCCGAGCAGCGCGGCCACGAGCGGAAGGCGCCTCACGCCGACTCCGCCAGCAGGCGCTCGATCTGGCTCTTGAGCAGCTCGTCGCTCACCGGGCCCACCTGCTTGAAGCGCAGGCGGCCTTTCTTGTCGATGAAGTAGGTCTCGGGCACGCCGTAGACACCGTAGTCCACCGAGACGCGGCCGGCCGGATCGGGCGCGTTGGGAAAGGTGTGGCCGAACTGGGTGAGGAAGCGCTTGGCCGGCTCCTCCTTGTCCTGGAAGTTCACGCCGACCACCACGAGGCCCCGGTCCTTGTAAGCCTGCCAGGCGCGCTCGAGGCTCGGCGCCTCCTCGTAACAGGCCGGGTAGCACCACGAGGCCCAGAAGTTCACGATCACCACCTGGCCCTTCAGGGAGTCGAGCGCCACCGGCTTGCCGTCGAACGCGGTCAGGGCGAAGGGCGAGGCGGGCTTGCCCAGGAGCGGCGAGGGGATGTCGTGCGGATCGGTGCGGAAGCCGTAGGCCAGCAGCACCAGGACCGGCACCACCGCGAGCGGGATCGCCCAGCGCAGGAGGCGGGAGCGGCCGCTCATGCGACGACGCCCTGGGCCCCGGGCGGCAGCGCGGGAGTGCGCCGCGGCTCCGGGACGATGGCCAGCGCCGCGCCCAGCGTCAGCACGAGCCCGCCGATCCAGAGCCAGGAGACCATGCGGTTGACCTGGACCTTGATGGTGGCGTGCGAGCCGTCGCGGGCGAACTCGCCCAGCACGAGGTAGAGATCCTCCATGAAGCCCAGGCGGTAGTCCACCGCGGCGATCGGGCTCTGCTCCTGCGGGTAGAACTTCTTGGCCGGTTTGAGGACCGTGTAGGGGCCCTTGCGGTCGGACACCGTGAAAGTCCCGATCACCTTGAAGTGGTTCGACTCCTCGGCGGCCTGCAGCCCGTCGAAGCGGATGGTGTAGCCGGCCAGCTCCATGGACTCGCCGCGATCGAGCGTGGCCTCGGTCTGAGTGGACCAGGCCTGCGAGCCCGCCACGCCGAGCGCGACGACCAGGATGCCCAGGTGCACCACGAAGCCTCCGTAGCGCCGGTTCTGGCGGAGCGCGAGCCCCCAGGTGGCCTCGAGCCAGCCGTCGCCGGTGCGACGGCGCGCGCGGGCGGCGCGGGCGAAGTCGAGCGCGATGGTGGTGGCCACGAAAACCACCAGCGCGAGGCACAGCAGCACCAGCGCGTTGGCCACGCCCAGCAGGCGGCAGACCGCGGCGGCCGCGATGCCGATCACCAGGGGCCGCAGGAAGTTGCGGCGGAGGTTCTCCGAGGAGGCGCGGCGCCAGGCGATGAGCGGGCCCACGCCCATCAGGAAGATGAGGGCGAGGAAGATCGGGATGTTGACGAGGTTGAAGAACGGCGCGCCCACGCTCACCTTCGTGCCCTTCACCGCTTCCGAGAGCAGCGGGAACACGGTGCCGAAGAACACCGTGAAGGCCGCGGCCACCAGGAAGAGGTTGTTCAGGAGGAAGGCCGACTCGCGCGAGACGATCGAGTCGAGCTCGCCCTGCGCGTGTAGTCGGTCGAGCCGCCAGGCGAGCAGCGAGAAAGCGCCCAGGACCACCAGGGCCAGGAAGCCGAGGAAGAACTGGCCGACCGAGCCCTGGCTGAAGGCGTGCACCGAGCCGATGATGCCGGAGCGGGTGAGGAAGGTGCCGAACAGGGTGAGGCTGAAGGTGAGGATGATGAGGGTCAGGTTCCAGAGCTTCAGCATGCGCCGCCGCTCCTGGATCATCACCGAGTGCAGGAACGCGGTGCCGGTGAGCCAGGGCATGAAGGCCGCGTTCTCCACCGGATCCCACGCCCAGTAGCCGCCCCAGCCCAGCACGTGGTAGCTCCACCATCCGCCGATCAGCAGGCCGAGCGAGAGGAAGTACCAGGCCACGATGGTCCACCGCCGGGTGATGGTGATCCACTCGTCGCCGGTGCGCCCGATGATGAGCGCGGCCATCGCGAAGGCGAACGGCACCGTGAAGCCGGTGAAGCCGAGGTAGAGCGCCACCGGGTGGGTGATCATTCCAGAGTCCTCTAGCAGCGGATTGAGCCCCCGACCATCCGGGGGAATCGGCGAGAGGCGCTGGAAGGGCGGCGCGGGTACGGTCATCACCAGCAGGAAGAAGGCGGAGATGCCGAGCATCACCGCGAGCACCCACGGGTAGAGCTGCGGCTGGGTGCGGCGGTAGCGCGCGATGACGATCAGCGTGTAGATCGAGAGCATGAAGGCCCACAGGATGATCGAGCCCTCGAGCGCGCCCCAGAGCGCGGTGATGCGGTAGTAGAAGGGCGTGCCCAGGTTGGTGTTGCCGGCGACGTAGCGGACCGAGAAGTCGAAGGTGAGGAACGCATAGACGAGCAGCGCCATGCACGTCAGGACCAGCAGCCAGACGCCGACCGCCGCGCGCTCCGCGGAGAGGCGCAGGTCCGCGCGCGCTTTCACTGCGCTCCAGGCCGCCGCGGCGGAGCCGTAGACCGCCAGCACCAGCGCCGCCACCGTGGCCGCGTAGCCCAGCTCGGGAGTCATGGCTTGCCCCCCGGGTCTTTCAAGGTCTTGAGCAGCTCCTTGTAGCCGGCCTGGCTGGCGTCGTGCGGAGCCTTGTACTCCTCCGAGTGCTTGGCCAGGATGGTCGAGGCCTGGAAGTAGCCGTCGCGGCTCCAGGTGCCCTCGACGACGGCACCGCGCCCTTCCGCGAACAGGTCGGGGGGCGTGCCGCGGTGGCGCACCGGAACCGACGCCTGCCCGTCGGAGAGCGTGAAGCGGAGGTCGAGGGCTTTCGGATCCCACTTGAGCGAGCCCGGCAGCACCATGCCGCCCAGGCGATACGACTTGCCGGCCACGGGCGCGGCGCCCAGTTCGGTCGGCGTGACGAAGTAGACGACCGACTGGCTCACGCCCGCGTAGACCAGGTAGGCGAGCGCGGCCACGATCACGAGGCCGCCGCCCAGGAATTTCGCCTTGCGGCTCATGCCGGGCGGGCCTTCGGCGCTGGCCGCGCGGTGAGGGCGCGCCGCCGGCTGGCGAGGCGTCGCCAGTAGCCGAGCAGGGCCACCGCCGCGATCCCGTACGCCGCGATCACGTACGACCAGTTGGCCGGCATCAGGTCTGCTCCTCGAGCCGCGCGATCTCCATCCGCCGCGACAGGAAGTAGGCGAACAGCAGCGTGAAGGCGATCCAGTTCACGAACAGGGCGAGCCCGATCGCGGGATCGATCGGCGAGGGTCCCGGTCCCAGAATGGTCGAGGGCTGGTGCAGGGCCCGCCACCACTTCACCGAGAAGTGCACGATCGGGATATTGACCGCGCCCAGGATGCCGACCACCGCCGCGTAGCGCGCGCGTGTGTCGGAATCCTCGATCAGGCTACGCAGCATGAGGTAGCCCACGTAGATGAAGAACAGCACCGCGGTCGAGGTGAGCCGGGCGTCCCAGGTCCACCAGGTGCCCCACGTGGGCTTACCCCAGATGGAGCCGGAGACGATGGTGAGCCCGGTGAAGAGCACGCCGATCTCGCCGGCCGAGCCGGCCAGCCGATCCCAGCCCGGACGCCGCGTGGCCAGATAGGCGATGCTGCCCAGCAGCACGAGCCCGAAGGCCAGGTAGGCGGTGAGCACCGAGGGCACGTGCAGGTACATGATGCGCTGGACGTTGCCCTGTACGGCCTCGCGGGGCGCGTAGCCGAAGCCCGCCGCGAGCCCTGCGAGGAGCCCCAGCGCCGCCAGCCAGCCGAGCACGCGCGTCATGTCCCGGTCAGCCTTCGAGCACGAACTCGAAGGTGAGGAGCCCGATCGTCACGTAGACCACGTCGGCCCCCGCCAGCAGCTTGAGCCAGTGCGCCACGTCGGCGAGCGGCTGCCCCAGCAGCAGCGCCTGGGTGGCGCTCACGGTGGCGAGCAGGACCGGCACCTGCACGGGGAGCAGCAGCACCGGGAAGAGCAGCTCGCGCGCGCGCACCTGCGTGGTCATGGCCGCGAAGAGCGTGCCCACTGCGGCGAGGCCGATCGTACCCAGCACCATCACGAGCGCCAGCGGCGCTGCCGGCGTCCACAGATCCACGTTGTAGAACACGATGAAGAGAATAGCCAGGATGATCTCGACCGCGGTCATCAGCACGCAGTTGCCCAGGAGCTTGCCGAGATAGATCGCCGACTTGTCGCCCGGCGTGAGGCGGAGGCCCTCCCAGCAGTCGTTCTCGCGCTCGCCCAGGAAGCTCCGGCCGAGGCCGAGCAGGCCGGCCAGGATGAAGCCGAGCCAGAGGAGCCCGGGCAGGGCGGCGGCCAGGCGCTCGCCGTCCGGCCCCAGCGCGAACTGGAAGAGGAAGAGCAGCAGCAGGCAGAAGAAGAGCAGGGCATTGGCCTGCTCCTTCGATCGCCACTCGATCAGGAGATCCTTCCAGAGCACGATGAAGGCGCGGCGCGCGTACGTCACGGCGCCCCCTCGACGGAGTCGGTGAGGCTCTCGTAGAGGCGGTGGAGCGCGTCGGGCGAGAGGTCCGCGGCGGGGCGGTCTAGCAGGAGCCGGCCCCCGCCGAGGATGCCGACGCGGTCGGCCACGCCGAGCCCGCCGCCGAAGCTGTGGGTGGCCACCACCGCCGCGCCGCCACCCGCCTTGAAGGCCAGCAGGAACTCGTTGAGCCACTTGCGCCCGCGGCGATCGAGGCCGGTGAAGGGCTCGTCGAGCAGGAGCACGCGCGCCCGGGCCAGGAGTACGCGGGCGAGCCCGAGCCGCCGCTTCATGCCGGCCGAGAACGTGCGGACGCGCTCGTTCGCGACCGGATCCAGCTCCACCTGGGCGAGCGCGGCCGCGAGCCGGCCCGGCGCGGCGTCGCCGCCTCTCATCGTCTCCCAGAAGCGCAGATTCTCCCGCGCGGTGAGGTCCTCGTAGACGTGGGAGCCGTGGGCCACCATGCCGATCAGCGCGCGCACTCGCTCGGGCTCCCGCAGCGCGTCGGCGTCACCCACGCGCAGCGCGCCCGACGTCGGCCGGAGGAGCGTGGAGAGAATGCGGAGCAGCGTGGTCTTGCCGGCGCCGTTGGGGCCGAGCAGCGCCAGACACTGGCCCGCCCCCAGCTCGAAGGACACGCCGTCGAGCGCGCAGTTGGACCCGTAGGTCTTCCGAAGCTCTCGCGCCGTGATCATGTCCGTGAGAAAGGGGAGCCGGTGGTCGGCCTTCCCTGAGCTGCTGCGAAGGGTGCGGTCAGCTACTTGGCCTTGGCCTGGGCCATGGCGCGCAGCCGTGCCACCCGCTCCGCGATCGGCGGATGCGTCGAGAACAGGGTGGTCCAGCCGCCGCCGGTCAGCGGATTCACGATGAACAGGTGCGCGGTCGCCGGGGTCGCGTCCATCGGCGCCATCCGGGAGGCCACGTCGAGCTTCTCGAGCGCCTTGGCGAGGCCCCACGGCTGGCCGGCCATGTGGGCGCCGCTCGCGTCGGCCTGGTACTCCCGCGCGCGCGAGACCGCAAGCTGGATCAGCGTGGCCGCGAGCGGAGCCAGCACGATCATGAGCAGCCCGCCGAGCACGCCGCCGCCGCCTTCCCGGTCTTCGCCGTCGCGCCGGCCGCCGCCGAAGATCATCGCCCACTGCGCCATGTGGGCCATGTAGGTGATGGCCCCGGCCAGCGTGGCCGCGATGGCCATCGTCAGCGTGTCGCGGTTCTTGACGTGGGACAGCTCGTGGGCGAGCACGCCTTCCAGCTCATCCTCGCTCATGATGCGCAGGATGCCTTCGGTGACCGCGACCGCCGCGTGCTGCGGGTTGCGGCCGGTGGCGAAGGCGTTGGGGGTCTCCTCCGGCAGGAGGTAGATCCGCGGCATCGGGATGCTCGCCCGGGTGGCCAGGGTGCGGACGATGCGGTAGACCGCGGGCGCCTGGGCCTCGTCCACCGGCTGGGCGCGGTACATCGCGAGCACGATGCGGTCGGAGAACCAGTAGCTGCCGAAGTTCATGGCCATGGCCAGGACGAAAGCCAGGAGCATGCCTTGCTGCCCGCCGAGCGCCCCGCCGATGAGCACGACCAGCACGGTCAGCGCGGCCAGCAGCACGCCGGTCTTCACGAGGTTGCCCATGCGGGGTCTCCTTCCGTTGAAATGCTAGCAGTGACCCCCGAGACCGTCAAGCAAACGGGGCTTTTAGGTTGACACGGCTTAGCCGCGTGTCTATACTGGCGCGTCCGTAGAAAAAGCCTTCATTCACAGAGTATTAGGTGAGGTTCTGCCCGTGGTCATCCAGGTCGCCGACATTCCTCCCGAGGGGCTGCGCATCGAGGGGACCGCTGATTTTCCGCGACCCTTCCAGGATGCCGCCTGGACCCTCGACGACCTGTCGCTCGTCCTCGAAAAAGACGGCGACGTCGTCTTCGTCCGGGGGGACCTGTCGGCCCGGGTGCCGCTCACCTGCGGCCGCTGCCTGGAAGCCTACACCGTGACGGTGGCGCCTCAGGTGGATGCCCGCTTCGTGCCGGCCCCGGCCACCCGCGGGGAGGAGCGCGAGCTCGGGGCCGACGACCTCGAGACCGACGTCTACCAGCACGGGCAGCTGGACCTCAACGCCCTCCTCGAGACCGAGACCGATCTCGCCCTGCCGATGAAGCCACTCTGCCGCGACGACTGCCAGGGCCTCTGCCCGGTCTGCGGCGGCAACCGCAACGTGACGGCCTGCGCGTGCGAGACGCGCGCCCCCGATCCGCGATGGGCGTCCCTCCGGGGTTGGGCCGAGCGGACCAGATAGGAGATCCGATGCCTCTTCCCAAGCGACGACATTCCAAGACCCGCGGCCGCAAGCGGCGCACGCACTACAAGATGGTCGCGCCGACCCGGTCGCTCTGTCCGCAGTGCCGCGAGGTCAAGCCGCCCCACCACATCTGCCCGCACTGCGGCTTCTACAAGGGCCGCGAAGTCATCTCGGTCGAGGGAGAATAGCTTTCCGACCGGGCCCCGGCGTGCCATAAGATCGGCGCCATGAAGATCGCGGTCGACGCCATGGGAGGCGATTTCGGCCCCGCCGTCGTCGTCGAGGGCGCGGTGGCCGCGTGCCGCGAGTTCGGCCTGAGCTCGGTGCTGGTCGGCGACAAGGCGGCGATCGAGCGCGAGATCGCCCGCCTCGGCGCGCAGGACCTCCCGGTGGGCATCCGCCACGCCTCGCAGGTGGTGGGCATGGCCGAGGCGCCGTCGCAGGCGCTGCGCCGCAAGCGCGACTCCTCGCTGCGGATCGCCGCGGAGCTGGTGAAGAACGGGGAATGCGGCGCCATCGTCTCGGCCGGCAACACCGGCGCGGCGATGGCCATCGGCATGTTCGTGATGGGCGTGCTCCCCGGAGTGGACCGGCCCGCCATCGCGGCCCCGCTGCCGAGCCTCTCCGGCTACACCGTCCTCATCGACGCGGGCGCCAACGTGGATCCCAAACCCCGGCACCTCTTCCAGTTCGCGGTGATGGGTCACGTCTACTCGCGGCACATCGTGGGCAAGGACAATCCGCGCGTCGGCCTGCTCTCGGTGGGTGAAGAAGAGGGCAAGGGCAACGAGCTGACCAAGGAGGCCTTCGAGGAGCTCCGCGGCTCGTCGCTCAACTTCATCGGCAACATCGAGGGGCGCGACATCTACAACGGGCGCTGCGACGTGGTGGTGACCGACGGCTTCACCGGTAACGTCTGCCTCAAGGTCTCCGAGAGCCTGGCCGAGATGCTCACCGCGATGATCCGCGAGGAGCTGACCCGCGACATCCTGTCGGTCGCGGGCGCGGCCCTCTCCCGGCGCGCCTTCGCGCGGCTCAAGCGGCGGGTGGACTACACCGAGATGGG
>DATMMH010000259.1:0-2319 GCA_035569855.1 Candidatus Dormiibacterota bacterium | reverse complement strand
CGGTGATGCCCGGGCGAATCGAATGGCGGAGCGAGTAGTACGGGATCTGCTCGGACATCGTCTGCACGTTGGCGAGGATCTCGGGGCGCGGGCCAATCAGATCCATATCGCCCTTGAGGACGTTCCAGAACTGGGGCAGCTCGTCCAGGCGCAGCCGCCGGATCATCCGGCCGACCCGCGTGATCCGCGTCGTGTCGTCCCGATCCCAGACGGCCGCCGCGATCGCCTGACCAGGCGCCAGGGGATACATGGTGCGGAACTTGAATAGCCAGAATGGCCGTCCGTTGCGACCGGCGCGCTCGTCGATGAACAAGACAGGGCCGCGGGAGTCGAGCTTGATGGCGACCGCGATGACGACCATGAATGGGGCGCCGATGAGCAGCCCTCCGAGTGCCGCAGCCAGACTCACGGCTCGCCGGGCCGCAAGCTGCAGGCGCGACTTCCGGAAGGCCCCCGAGAAAACGAGGAACGACGGGGTGAGGGCCTCGATCGGGAGTTTGCCCGTGAAGGACTCGTAGGTGCGGAGGCCGTCCTCGACCAGGATGCCCTTGACGCCGCACTCGAGCAGCTGGCTCATGGGCATCCGGCCCCGCCGCTCCGTCAAGGACACGATCAACCGGTCCGGCTTCACATCCTCGATGATCTTGTCGAGACGCTCCAGCGGACCCAGCACCGAGTAGGGCAGACCCGAAGTGTCGCTGCCGTTGCCCTCGTCCACCACGCCGACGACGGCGTAACGGAAATTCGGGCGCGCCTCGATCTCGTGGATCAGGCGCCGCGCGGTCGCCCCTGTGCCGAGGATGAGGACCCGATCGGCGAAGGCCCGGTGGCGCATGATCGTGTAGCCCACCGCACGCAGCGGGACCAGCAGCCCCGCACTCACCACGAGGCTCGAGACGAAGGCGCCCTCGCCGATGCGCGTATCCGGGAAGAGCGTGTAGAACCCCGCCAGCAGGATGAGCGCCACGCCGAAGGACTGCAGCAGCCGCGACGCGAAGAGGCTGAAGCTCCGGACGACCCGCAGGTCGTAGAGATCGTTATAGTAGAAGGCGACGATGCAGCACAGCGAGACGGCGGCCGCCTGCCAGACCATGGTCGCGACGTCGAGCCAGTCGAGGAAGAGCAGATGGCCCCAGGCGTAGATGGTCCCGCACACCGCCAGGAACAGCACCAGCCCTTCGCCGACCGCCAGGCTCACCGGGACCGGTCCCGGGCGCGCCGATTTCTCGCGACGCTCGACTCGCCGCGGCGGAGGAGCGAGCCCACCGTATTGGTCACCCGACCGAGCGCGCCCGTCCGTTGGTGGGTTCCCGCCTCCGGCGCGTAGTAGCCCGCGTAGTGGTCGGCGTAGCGCCCTGACAGCAGATGGTCGTAGCCGTTGAACACCAGCCCGACCACCTTCGTGGGATCCAGCACCTCGAGGGAGGCCTCGAGGAGTGCGCGGGGCGTGCGATCCGCCGCCACCACCAGCACGACCCCATCGACCCAGCGGGCCACCACGCGGCAATCCTGAACTGGCACCAGCGGCGGCGTGTCGAGCACGATGTACTCGTAGCGTCCGCGGGCCTCGTCCAGCAGGGCCCCGAGCCGGGGAGACTTGAGCACCTCGTAGGGGCTCGGCGGGATCTGACCGCCCAGGACGACGCTCAGGTTGAACGGGGGCCGGATCTGGACGATGTCGGCCAGGGTGATCTTCGGATCGAGGATGGCGTCGACCAGCCCCACGCCGGAGGCGCCGTGGAAGCCCAGCAGGCGTCCGATGGACGGGCGACGCAGATCCGCCTCCACGAGGAGTACGGTCGCATCGGCGCCTTGCGCCAGTGCGCCGGCCAGATTGATCGCGGTGGTAGTCTTCCCGTCGCCGACCCCCGGGCTCGAGACCGCGATGACCGAGAGATTGTCGGCCTTGTGCTTCTGCTCCACCACGTGGCGGAGCGCCCGATATTGCTCGGCCACCAGACCCGCTGGCGAGACCAGGCTCACCAGGTGGCTGTCCACCTCGTCGCCCAGCGTGGCGGGACGGCGGGGCAGGGACGGCCGGCGGCGTGGCGGGCTGCCGATCGGCGCGGCCTCGGGCGCCGCGGCCGAGCGCGGGGGCGAAGCCGGGGCCGGACTCGAGGCCGAGGCGGGCGCCGGGGGCGGTGAGGGAGCCGGAGTTGGGAGCGGCTGAAGGCGGAGGGCGCGGTCGCGCTGGGCCTGCTCGAGCGCCTTCGAGAACTTGCTCATCGGACCACCAGGGATTGGACCGTGCGGACGAGGTCCGAGATGTACGAGGTGGAGAGATCCAGCATCTGGGGAAACAGGTCGGGGTGGGTCAGC
>DATMMH010000258.1:0-2583 GCA_035569855.1 Candidatus Dormiibacterota bacterium | reverse complement strand
GTCGCTCTCGTTCATGAAGCGCAACGTGAAGCGCTTCCCCTTCGACCGGGTGATCTCCCACGTGTTCCCGCTCGAGCGCATCTCGGAGGCCTTCGCCCAGGCCGACTGGGCGCAGCGCGGTGGCGACCCCGCCGGCGTCTCCCGCGCCGCCATCTCGATGTAGGGGTCAAACGCGGTAGCGGCGGATCATCGCCTCGTCGAGGACGAGGTCGAAGCCGGGGCCATCGGGAACCGGGAAGAGGCCGTCCTTGACCGCGGGGCGGTTGGCCCAAAGGGCCTGCCAGGCCGGGTCGCGCTCCGGATCGGCGAAGCACTCGACGTAGGTGCCGTGCGGCACCGCGGCCAGGAGCTGGCCCGCGATCTGCGGCTCCTCGTGGTGCGCCATCTTCACGCCCGCGGTCTCGCACAGGGCCGCGGCGCGCCGCCACTCGGTGACGCCGCCGCCCTCGGATGCGTCGAAGTTCACCACGTCCACCGCCTCCGCGTCGAGCAGGCGGCGAATCGCGTGGTGGGTGATCTCGGACTGGCCCGCGGTGATCGGGATGCGGGTGGCCCGCCGCACCTCCGCCATCATGCGGGCGTCGTCGTGCCAGTGGCACGGCTCCTCGAACCAGGCGATGTCCAACGGCTCCACCAGGCGCGCGAAGCGGACCGCGTCTTCCACCGACCACCCCCGGTTGGCGTCCACCGCCAGTACGAAGCCGGGGCCGGCCGCGGCCCGCGCGGCCCGGACGCGCTCGGCGTCGGCCTCGGGGGTGAGACCGCCCACCTTGAATTTGCAGCCGGCCATGCCGGCCTCGCGGTAGCCCTCCATCTCTTGGCCGACGTCGGCCAGCGTCTTGCCCTCGCGGTAGTAGCCGCCGATCGAGATGATGGGCAGCCGTCTGCCCGGCCGGCCGCCGAGCATCGCGCACACGCTCTGGCCCCGGGCTCGGCCGAGGAGATCCCAGATCGCGCAGTCCACGCAGGCGATGGCTTCCATCAAGAGCTTCCGGTCGCGGCTCGTGTGGGACAGCGCGAAGAGGCGGCTCCAGATCCGCTCGACCTCGCTGGGGTCCTCGCCCCGGAGGACCGGGGCTAGCTCGTCCTGGATCAGCCGGACGATCTCGGGTCCGTGCTCGCGGTTGTCTCCGTTGTAGACCTCACCGGTCAGGCCGTCTTCGGTCTGTATGCGGGTGATGACGGTGGACCGCTTGAGCACCGCGTAGGTGCTGCCACCGAAGTTCCGTCGTAGCGGGACGTCGATCGCGATCGCGTCGACGCGGTGGAGTCGCATGCGTCGGCTCGCTCGACGGCCCGCTTCAGGCCCGAGGCACGGAACGTAGAGGTCCTTCCCCAGATCGACCAGCACGAAGAATATCCGCGACGTGCTTGGCCCAGCTCTGGTCGGCCATCGAGCGATGCCTCCTGACGCGCCTGGATCGGGGTAGCTAGGTGGGCGGAGTCTAGCATGGTGGATCGCGGACCGTTGTTGAGCTCGGCGTCGACACCTCCGTGCGGAGGCGCGGGAGATCCTCGAGATCTCCCTTCACGCCCGGCTCCGGTGGTAGATTCGCGGGCGAATCATGAGGAGGGACGCCCTGGACCCGCTCCGCTCGCCCGACATGCCCCGACGTGTCTACGACGCTAGGGGCCGGCTCTCGGCCAAAGACGTCCAACGAGTTTTGGCTCCACTTCGTCGTCAACCTCGAAGCGTGGGAGCGGGGGGAGTGTCATGCATACGTTTGCGGCGGCCGGCGCTGCGTTTCTACTTGCGGTGTTGTGGTTCGATCTGATGTTCGACGTGCAGACCCGCAAGCACCTCGAGAACCCGCTGCCGCCCGAGCTGCTGGCCTCGATTTCCGCGTACTACCGGCGCGTCACGACCGACGCGTACCCCATGAACCGGCTGGTCGCGCTGATCATGGTCCTGACCCTGGTGGCGATCGGCGCAGAAATCGTCGAAGGGAGGAATCCCTGGTGGATCGGATGGGGTTCGCTGGCACTCGCCGGAAGCGGCATCATTCCCACACTCACCCGTACCGTGCCGAACGCCCGGCGGCTCGGAAGCGCACAGGATTCCGCCGAGCGACAGTCGGCTCTGGCGCGCGCGATCTACCGGGATCATCGATTCAGTCTTGCGCGCATGAGCTTGGTGCTCGGCCTGCAGCTGATGGCCCGGTAGGGTCGGGTACCGCCTACTCGATCACCTGATCCGCCCGCTGGAGAAGCGACGGCGGGATCGTCAGGCCGAGGGCCTTGGCGGTCTTGAGGTTGATGACCAGCTCGAACTTGGTGGGCTGCTCGATGGGGAGGTCGCCGGGCTTCGCGCCCTTGAGGATTCTGTCCACGTAGTAGGCAGCACGCCGGTGCATCTCGGGATAGCTCGGTCCGAAGGACATCAGCCCGCCGACCTGCACCAGCTCGTTGTAGGCGTACACCGCCGGGAGCCGGTGCCGGGCGGTGAACTCGACGATTCGCGCCCGGTGATGCAGGAAGAGCCGATCCGCCAGCATGACGAGCGCCCCGGACCGCTGGCCGACGATCCCCTGAAACGCGTGGTCGAACTCGCCCTCGGCCCGCACCGGATAGAACACCACCTTC
>DATMMH010000257.1:0-3945 GCA_035569855.1 Candidatus Dormiibacterota bacterium | reverse complement strand
CCAACCACTACCCCGAGCAGGTCGAGGCACCCCGGCCCGGACAGATCCGCGCCGGCGCCCACACCGACTACGGGGCGGTGACCATCCTCCTGCCCGAGAACGTGCCCGGTCTACAGGTGCTGAACCGCCACGGTGAATGGGTCGACGTGACGGCGCCGCCCGGCACTTTCGTCTGCAACATCGGCGATCTCATGCAGCACTGGACCAACGACCGCTGGATCTCCACGATGCATCGCGTGGTCAATCCCCCGCGCGAGGCGGCGCGCGGCAATCGCCGGCTCTCGATCCCCTTCTTCCACCAGCCGAACTACGACGCGCTGATCGAGTGCCTGCCGAGCTGCTGCGGGCCCGAGCGCCCGGCGCGCTACGAGCCGGTCACCTCCGGCCGACACCGGCTGACCAAGTTCCTGCGCGGCGTCGGGGCGACCGAGCCGACCACACGAGGCTGACACCATGAGCGCGACCGCCAAGACACCGTGGGACCGCTACGCCACCGCGCTGCCGTCCATCTCCGCCGCGGTGGGCCGCACCCCGCTCGTGCGCCTGAACCGCGTCACCCGAGAGGTGAAGCCGGCGATCTACGTGAAGGTCGAGTGGTACGGGGCCACCGGCAGCCTGAAAGACCGCATCTACCTCCACATGTTCGAGCGGGCCGAGGGACGCGGCGATCTCAAGTCGGGGATGCAGGTCCTGGAATGCTCCACCGGGAACGCGGGGATCGCGTGCGCCTGGGTCTCGGCGGTCAAGGGCTACCCGTGCACCATCGTGATGCCCGAGGGCATGAGCGACGAGCGGAAGAAGATCATGCGTGCCTACGGCGCCGAGCTGGTGTTCACGCCGGGCGGGGAGAGCGACGTGGATCTCTCGCTCGAGCGCCTGCGCCAGATCCGCGAGGCCGCGCCCGGCCGCTACTGGGTGCCCGGACAGTTCGACAACGTGGACAACGTCGAGGCCCACATCCTGACCACCGGTCCGGAGCTGTGGGAACAGGCGGGCGGCCGTATCGGCGCCTTCGTGGACTCGCAGGGCTCGGGAGGGCTCCTGACCGGAGTGGGCCGCTATCTCCGCAGCCGCGATCCCCAGGTGAAGCTCTACGCGGTGGAGCCCGCCGAGTGCGCGCTGCTCTCGCGGCGGGCCTGGGGCCATCACGGCATCGAGGGCATCGGCGACGGCTTCGTGCCCCGCAACCTCGACGTCTCGCAGCTCACCGGGGTGATCACCACCACCACCGAGGAGAGCGTGGCCCTCGCGCGCCGCCTCTCCCGGGAAGAAGGCATCTTCTGCGGCATCTCGAGCGGCTGCAACGTGGCCGCCGCGCTCAAGCTGGCCCGGCGCCACCCGGAGCTGCCGTCGGTGGTGACGATCATCAACGACACCGGCCAGCGCTACTTCACCACCCCGCTCTGCGGGGAGGACAAGCACGTGGACATCCCGGAGCGCGAGCACCCGCTCGACCCCTACACCGTCGAGCAGCTCGATCGCTACCAGAAGACGTGGGAGGTCCTCGCGTGACCATCGCCTCCCGCGAGTACGACTTCCACGCGGCGCGCCTGCGCCTGGAAGCCAAGCCCAAGTCGTCGGGGCCCAAGCTCGGCACGCTGGACGACGCGGTCGCCCTCGTGAAAGACGGCGATCACCTGGCCCTGGGGGGCTGCCTCTACTCGCGCACCCCGCTCGCGCTGGTGTGGGCGCTGCTGCGCCGCCGCCCGAAGGGTCTCGCCTTCTCGCGCAACCTCATGTGCTACGAGGGCGAGTGGGGCATGGTCGCGGGCGCGGTCGACAAGCTCGTCACCTCGTGGATGGGCATCGGTCTGCCCTGGGGCCTCTCCCGCATCCAGCGCGAGTTCGTGGAGGCCGGGCGGGTGGAGTTCGAGGAGTGGAGCCACCTGGGCCTGGGGCTGCGCTACCGCGCGGCCGCGATGGGCGTGCCGTTCCTGCCGTCGCTCACCATGCTGGGCTCGGATCTCATGGGCGTGGGCGGATCGAAGACCATCGAGTGCCCCTACACCGGCCGCACGCTCCACGCGGTGCCGGCGTTGTTCCCGGACATCGCGCTGCTCCACGTGCAGAAGGCCGATCGCCTCGGCAATTGCCAGATCGACGGCTACCCGCACATGGATGCCGACATCGCGCGTGCCGCCGCCACCGTGCTGGTGACCGCGGAGGAGATCGTCTCCGAGGACGAGATCCGGCTCCATCCGGATCGGACCGTCATCCCCGGCTTCCTGGTGGACGCGCTCGCGCACGCGCCCTACGGCTCCTATCCCCACGAGTGCTACGGCGCCTACGACTCCGAGCCGGAGCACTTCACGACCTACGTGGAGGGGATCCAGCGGCGAGGCGCGGCCGGAGTGGCGGACTACCTCGAGCGCTACGTCTACGCCCCCCGGAGCCACGCCGACTATCTGGCCCTCTTCGGTCAGCCACGCCTGGCCGACGCGGCGGCCCGCGCCCGGATGCTCACCACGTGAGCGCCACCGCCAACGAGCTGCTCGCGGTGATGGGCGCGCGCGAGCTGCGCGACAACACGACCGTCTTCACCGGGGTCGGGGCGCCCATGATGGCCTCGGTGCTGGCCCAGCGCACCCACGCCCCGCGACTCACCATGATGGTAGAGGGCGGCGTCATCGGGCCCATGTGGAAGCCGGGCGAGCTCCCCATCTCCACCAACGAGATGCGCGCCGCCTACCGGGCCCAGATGCTGCCCGGCATCACCGACGCCTTCCTGCTCGCCCAGCGCGGCTTCTTCGACGTGGGGTTCATCGGCGGCGCCCAGATCGACCGTCACGGCAACCTCAACACCAGCGCCATCGGCGGCTACGCGCGGCCCAAGGTGCGGCTACCCGGCAGCGGCGGCGCCAACGACATCATCTCGCTCTGCCGCGAGGTGCTCATCCTGACCGTGCACGAGAAGCGGCGCTTCACCGAGCGGGTGGACTTCATCACGAGCCCGGGGTACCTGGACGGCGGTGATTCCCGTCAGCGCCACGGCCTGCTTTGGGGCGGTGTCTCCCGCGTGATCACCACGCTCGGCATCTTCGGATTCGAGCCCACGAGCCGCCGCATGCAGCTCCTGGCCCTCCATCCCGGCGCCACCGTGGAGCAGGTCCGCGAGAACACCGGCTTCGAGGTCCTGGTCAGCCCAACACTCACGACCACCGAGCCGCCGACCGAGCAAGAGCTCTCGATTCTCCGCATGCTCGACCCCAAGCGGCAGTTCATCGGCTAGAGGCTCCCATGACCGACTTCGGCCTGGCGATTCGCAACTTCGTGGGACCCGGCGAGGTGCCCGACATTCAGGGCGTTTATTCCTACGCGGAGAGGGCGGAAGCGCTCGGCTTCGAGTCGCTCTGGGCGTGGGACCACGTGCTCCTCGGCGTGGAGCCGTCGTTCCCGATCGTGGACTCCATCACCATGCTGGGCGCGGTGGCCGCGCGGACCCGGAAGATCAAGCTCGGCACCGGGGTGCTGGTGCTACCGCTGCGGAACCCGGTGGTGGCGGCCAAGGCGCTCGGTAGCCTCGACGTCATCTCGGGAGGCCGGCTGATCCTGGGCGTGGCGGCGGGCTGGTACGCGCGCGAGTTCGATGCCGTCGGCGTGCCCTTCAAGCAGCGCGGCCGGCACTTCGAGCGCAATCTCGACATCCTGATGCGCCTCTGGACCCAGGACCGGGTGACCCTCAAGGTGGACGAGTTCAACCTCCGCGAAGCGGTGATGGTCCCGCGCACCGTGCAGCGGCCACGCCCGCCGGTGCTCGTCGGTGGCTACGTGGACGCGGTCCTCAAGCGGGCCGGCACCGTGGGCGACGGGTGGCTGACCTACTTCTACACCCCGGAGAGCTTCACGAAGTCGTGGGAAAAGGTGAAGACCTTCGCGCGCGAGGCGGGCCGCGATCCGGCAAAGCTCACCGCCACCAACCAGCTCGCGGTCTACGTGGGGCGATCC
>DATMMH010000256.1:0-2410 GCA_035569855.1 Candidatus Dormiibacterota bacterium | reverse complement strand
GCACGATGCCCGGCTGGCCGGCAAGCGCCTGCGCTACCTGCTCGAGCCCGTGGCGGATGCCGCCGCCGGCGCTCCGGCGCTCATCGAGCGCCTGCGCTCGCTGCAGGAGCTGCTGGGCGAGTTCAACGAGTGTCAGGTGATGTTGGACGAAATCGCCGAGGCGGTCGAGTCGCTGGGCGCCGCGCGGGCGCGGTCGGCGCACGACCTGCAGGTGGAGGGCAAGCCGCGGCCCCGGCTCAAGCGCGGCCGGGAGGACACGGGACTCCTCGCGCTCGCCCGCCGCGCGCGCGCCCGCCGCGACGATCTGTTCTTCCTGCTCCAGCCTCAGTGGCTGGGCGAGCACGCGGCCGAGGTGATTCCCCTGGTACGCGAGGGGGTGGCCACGCTGTCGACGCGCCGGGCCGACCCTTACCGCATCATTCGCCGGGTCCCCCGCTTCCGGACGCCCCGCCCCTCCGCTCCAGCCGCGGGCGAGGGGCTCTAGACCGGAGGCGCAGGATTCGGGGCCACGCGCGTCCGCGCTCCATCCAGCAGGCCCCCCGGCAGCGTTTCCCGCAGGAGCAGCACGGCACCCGCCAGAGCCCCCACCACCAGCGAGTACGCGCGCCACGCGACGAGCAGCACCGCCAGGGTCCCGGGCGGCACTCGCCCGTCGAATCCCACCACGAACCCGAGATCCACGGCGCCCGCCCCTGCCGGAATGGGCGCGAGCAGGAGGCCCGACGTCAGCGCGAAGGCGGCAACGGCCAGGTCTCCCAAGTCGAGCCCCGGCACCCGAGCCAGGAGCACCGGGAGGATGGCGGCGCGCGCGACGAGGCTGACGGCGGACAGCACCACCACCGCCGCCATCACCGGCGCCGGCTGCGCCCGCATCCGGCGCCAGCTCTCCCGCAGGCAGGACGCCATCCGCGCCGCCGTGCGGGGCCACACCCGTCCGAGCACCACGAGCGAACCCGCGATGAGCAGGAGCGTGATCCCGAGTCCGACCCACGCGGCGGGAGAACGGGAGAGCCGGGCGGCGGCACTCACCAGCCCGGCGGCGCGCGAGGCCAGGCTCACCGAGATGGTGATGCCGGCCAGCACGAAGATCAACGCATCACTCACCAGCTCGGAGCCGAACGCCGCGATCGTCGCGGCGGGCGTCGCGCCCGCCCGCGTGAACCCGAAGTAGCGGACCGGCTCGCCGCCCACCCGCGCGGGCGTCACCGCGGCCATCGCGTCTCCGCAGGTGTTGATCACCAGCGCCTGCCGGACCGACACGGGGAGGAGCAGGCGGCTCCGCAGCGCGCGCGCCGCCACATCGAAGGCGCAGAGCAACAGGGCGGCGGCGTGCTGATCGAGACCGATCGGAAGCGCGTCCATCACGCGGCGCGCGCGGGTTGCACGTGGATGCGGGGCTGACCCAGCCGGCCCACGACGGTCTCGCGCGCCACCGGTAAGGATCTCGGCACCACCCATCCCTGCACGCCGAGGCCGAGCAGGAGGCCGGCCACGGCGTCCACAGCGAAGTGATTCTGCGTGTAGACCGTGGCTCCGAGGGCACCCGCGGTGATCGCGATCCCCACCACGCCCAATCGCCGGTACCCCAGCCGCCAGAGTATCCAGGTCACCGTCACCGCTCCGGCCACATGGGACGAAGGGAACGCGGTGCCGAGCGAGTCCCCCGAGTCCTGAATCAGGTGATTGAGGCGGAACACCAGCCCTCCGCGGACGCTCTCGGGGAACACCACGTGCAGGAAGTCGGGGCCGGTGGTGGGCCACCACGCGTACACGCAGAAGCAGGCCAGGTACGCCGCCGCGATCCGCAGCACGCCTTCGCGCCGCTGGGCTCCCCGCCGGGCGAGCAGCAGGAGCACCGGCGCCGCGATCAAGAGTGGGTAGTACGAGAAATAGAAGAGGTGCATCATCTCGCTGAACGCGCGCCCGGGCAGCGCTTCGATCCACGCTGAGTTCAGGTGCAGCCCGAAGACGGCGTGATCGAGCCAGACCAGGGCCCGGTCATCCGGCAGATTGCTGACGAAGCGCCCGTGCACGTCGAGCTCGCGCCAGAACGCGCAGATCCAGACCAGGGGATAGCACTCGTAGAACCGCCGCAACCACCGGTGATCGGGCGCCGGAGCCCGGGAGAGCAGCCAAGGAACGCCAAGGGCGATGCTGTGCACCGCCACCAGCCAGCGCGCCGTCTCGTGTTGGGGAACGAGAGGCGCCCAGCGCCCGATCATGACGAGGTTGTACGCCGCCAGCATCCAGTCGACCGCGCGGGGATGACCGGACCGGGGCTGGAGTCGGTCGGTCGTGGTCATCATCGCGTGGGCGTGAAGGGGTATGTGTGCTGGACGAAATAGGCGGCCGGAAAATCCTCGGGGTACTCGCGGTCGCTCAATCCGAACGAGGCGGCCTTCCGCCGGGA
>DATMMH010000255.1:0-3362 GCA_035569855.1 Candidatus Dormiibacterota bacterium | reverse complement strand
TGCACGAACTCGACGACACGGTCGGCGTTCCACGTGTCCGCGAGGGCCGAGGCCGACAGCTCGGTGACCTCGAGGTCGGTGGACCGATACCAGCCGAACACGAACGCCAGGGACAGCGCGAGCGCACCCGCCAGGACCACGCCCTTGAACGGAACGCGCCACACGTGCATGGAGAAGGCGGCGATCAGCGCGATGATCGGGCCCAGCATCGTGCCTCGGTTGTAGTTGAAATTGACGACCAGCAGGGCGAGCGCCACCGCGGTCGTCATCGCGATGATCGATAGCGTCCGGCGCGGCGCCTTGCCCAGCCACCAGCTCCACGCCAGCACCACCGCGAAGCCGAGAAAATGCTTCAGGAAGGTGCCGGCGGCTCCCGCGAGCGTCGTCGCCTCCTCCGCACGCAGGCGAGATTCGACCGGCGACGAGATGTAGTCGACGAAGCCCCCGATGCCGCCGTGGGCCAGCAGGAATCCGAGCACTCCCACGACCGCAAACGGCACGATCAGGTAGGCGGTGCCTGGCGCCGATCCCCGGCTCCGTCCTTCCCTCACCGTCGCGCGGCTCACGCACTGGTACGCCACACAGAAGGATAGGTAGCTCACGACATGAACGACGATGGCCAAGTTGATCGCGCGCTTCGACGGCAGATGCGGCAGCACACCCTGGCTGAACCCGAAGTAGCCGACCATGACCGTGACAAGGACGAGCTGGATGCAGTAGTAGCCCTGGGCGATGTTCGCCGGACACACCGGAGTGGTCGTGCGGATCCGGCAGGCGGGCAAGGACGCCTGCACGAACATGAAGGCGAGGATGCCGAAGACAGCGAGCGGATACTCCTCCGCCACCGGCCCGGACACGAATGCGACGAGGGCGAGGGCGCTGATCGCCAGCACCCAGAACGTGGGTCCCGGCATCGGGCTCCTCGTCGAGAGCCTCATCGCTCGCTCCGGTGCGCTCTCATGAAGTGGATCGTCGTCGCGGCCAGCGCGGCCGCGGTCACCGCAAAGGCGATCAGGCTGCCGAGCGCCATCCCCTGCTCGCGGTAGATCGGAATCAGCTGCCACGAGGCGAGGGCGAGGACCGCGGCGAGCAGCACGTCGAGGACGAAGCGCCCCACGACGGCCCCCCGGCTCACCAGGACCTGGCCCAGCAGGTTGTTGAGCACCACCACGACCGACGAGGCCGACAGGATGACCAGCGTCGTCCAGCCGCCGCGATACTCGTCTCCGAAGAGGCCCATCGCCGGCCCCGCGACCAGCATGATGCCGATCGACGGGACCACCACCACCGCGACGCTGACCGCCAGGTTGAGGCCAAAGAGCCGGCGATAAGCGTCCGGATCCTTCCGGCCGTGCAGATTGCTCAGCGTGGTGAGGATCACCGGCGAGAACGACGCGGGCAGGAACAGCAGCAGCTGCCGCCAGCGCTCGGCCGCGTTGAAGACGCCCAGCGAGGCGTAGCCGCCGGGCTGCGCGACCAGCACCAGGTTGGCGAACCACATCGCCGACATCGTGCAGATGCTCCCCAGCAGGCTCAGCCCGCCGAATCGACACATCGGCAGCAGCTCGCTCCAGGCGGCACGGCGGTCTCGCCAGGTGACCGTCCCGGGCCAGCTGGCCGTCGCGGGCCAGGTGACCGTCGCGGGCCAGGTGGCCGTCGCGGGAAGGATGCGCCGGAGCGCGACCTGGTTGGCCAGCACCGCGATCGCTTCGGTCAGGACCAGGCCGACGACCCCGCCCAGGACGCCGCCGACCGCGATGCCGGCGATCAGGAGCCCACACAGGCACGCGCCCCGGATGCTGCTCAGGATCGCCAGGGTGCGAAAGTCGCCGAAGCCGACGAGGGCACCCGTCTGCACCCCATTGATCGTGCCGAAGAGGACCAGGCCGGTCGCCACCTGCAGCTCCGCGGTGAGGTGCGGGGCCCGCAGCACGCTCGACGCCATCACTCCCGAGCACGCGAGGAGCACCAGCGCCATCACCGCGCCGGAGATGAGCGCGATCGTGGTGGCCAGGGTGGCGCAGCGGGAGGTCTTCAGGGGATCGGTCGAGCGAAACTCCGCGACGAACTTGGTCGCGGCCAGCCCCAGCCCCGCGCCGGCCACGATGCCGAACAGGCCCTGGGTGCTCTGGATCATGCCGATCTCGCCGAAGCCCGTCGTGCCCAGGAGACGGCCCGCCACCACCGACGACGCCAGGGTCAGGCCGCGCGACACGACCGCGCCCACCAGCGCCCAGAACGCGCCGATCGCGAAATGCCTCGCGAGCGGATCGCGCGGGACGCCGGAGATGGTGAGCCCGCTCCGGGCGGCGGTGGTCACGGCTGAGAGACGCGTCGGCATCGCGATGAGCCTCTGGCCCGGATCAGGCCAGCAGGCACTCCACCTCCCGGCACACGCGGTCGACCTGCTCCGGCGTCATGTGCGAGTAGAGGGGCAGGGCCAGCGCTTGCCGGCTCGCGGTCACGGTGCGCTCCATCCGCTCGCTCACCCGATGAGAAACGCGCCGGAGGAGCGTCTGCTCGTGGACCGGGGGATAGAAGTAGCGCTTGGTCTGGATCCCGCGCGCCGCGAGGCCCGCGTACACCGCGTCCCGATCAGCCCGGGCCCGCGCGGTGACGAACAGCACGAAGTAGTTGCCGCTGCTCGACCGGTCGGGGGGGACGCTCTGCACGTGGCATCCGGGCAGCGCGCCGAGCCGCGCCGAGTAGAGCTCGATCAGCTGGCGCCGCGCCTTCACCAGCTCGTCCACGCGTCGCAGCGAGAGCAGGCCCACCGCGGCGTGCAGCTCGCTCATCCGGGCGGAGAGACCGAGGTGCACCATGTCCTCGCCCTTCCGCGGATCCTTGCCGTAGTCGCGCATCGAGCGCAGGCTCGCCGCGAGCCGGGCATCGCCGGTGCAGATCACGCCGCCCTCGACCGCGGTGACGACCTTGGTCGGGCTCAGCGAGAAGATCTCACACTGGCCGAAGGCGCCTGCCTTCCGGCCCTGGTATTCGGCGCCCAGTCCCTGGGCGCTGTCGAAGTACACCGGGATGCCGTGGCGCTCGCCGACCTCGGTCAGCGCGTCGATGTCCGGCGGGAGGCCGTACACGTAGGCGGCGCAGATCGCGGCGGTCCTCGACGTCAGGTTCCGCTCGACGTCGGCCGGGTCGAGGGTCAGCGTGTCGGACAGGCAGTCGCAGAAAACCGGCACCAGGCCGTTCCACACCAGCGCCTGCGCGGTGGCCGCGAACGTGAAGGACGGCACGATGACCTCGGCGCCCGCGGGCAGCTCGAGGGCCTGGGCCGCCAGCATGAGGCCCGCGGTGCACGACGACATCGACACTGCCTCGCGCGCCCCGGTCACCCGGCGGATCTCCTC
>DATMMH010000254.1:0-5777 GCA_035569855.1 Candidatus Dormiibacterota bacterium | reverse complement strand
GACCGCCCGGATCTGGGCTGGTCGCGCCTGCTGCCGCGCGTCGACGTCTCGGTGGTCCCCGGCGATCACCACACGTGCATCACCCGCCACGTCGGGGCGCTCGCGGCCCGACTCGAGGAGCGCCTGCAGCGGTCGGGCTAGCGGGCGCGCTCCAGGCTCGAGGGTGGGCTCCTGATGGCAGGATTCGTCATATCATTGGCATTGCCGCCGGCCGGCCCTTGCCGCATCCTGTCGCCATGCCGCGGCTCAGGCCGGTCTGGATCCTGATCTTCCCCGACGTGCAGGTGCTGGACGTCACCGGTCCGCTCGAGGTCTTCGCGCTGGCTAACCGGCTCGGCGCCGGCCGAGGCCCGCGCTACGAGATCTCGGTCGTCGCGCCCGAGGCCGGCGCCGTCGTCACCTCGAGCGGCGTCCCGATCGTGGCCGGCCGGGGCATCCGCCAGGCCACCGGGCCGGTCGACACGCTGATGGTCGCGGGCGGGCTGGGCACGCAGAGCGCCATGCGGGACGCGCGGCTCGTGGGATGGATCCGGCGTACCGCGCTGCGGGCCCGGCGGGTCACGTCGGTCTGCAGCGGCGCGTTCCTCCTCGGGGAGGCCGGCCTCCTCGACGGCCGTCGCGCCACCACGCACTGGGCGGTGTGCGACGCGCTCCAGCGACGCTATCCCCGTGCGCGGGTGGAGCGCGATCCGATCTTCGTGCGCGACGGCAAGGTCTCGACCTCCGCGGGCGTCACCGCGGGCATGGACCTGGCGCTGGAGCTGGTGGAGGAGGACGGCGGGCGGGACCTGGCGCTCTCGGTGGCCCGCTGGCTCGTGATGTTCCTGCGCCGACCGGGTGGCCAGTCGCAATTCAGCGTGCAGCTCTCCGCGCAGGTGGCCGAGCGCCGGGGCCTGCGTGACCTGCAGGGCTTCATCGCCGATCACCTGGACGACGATCTTTCGGTGCCCGCGCTGGCACAGCGCGCCCGCATGAGCTCGCGCAACTTCGCCCGCGCCTTTCGGCGCGAGATCGGCGTCACCCCCGCGGCGTACGTGGAGGCGCAACGCGTCGAAGGGGCGCGCCGCCTGCTCGAGACCGCCGACCGCAGCGTGACCGAGATCGCGGCGGCCTGCGGATTCGGTCGCGTGGAGACGATGCACCGCGCCTTCCGGCGCGCCGTCCGCGTCAGCCCGGCCCAGTATCGCCGCCACTTCCGCGCCGTCCCCGGCCGTGCCACGGCCTTGTGACGGCATATCCAACGAGGAGAAATCCCATGGACATCGCGATCCCGCTCTTCGAGGGCATCACCGCGCTCGACGCCGTCGGTCCCTACGAGGTGCTCTCGCGCCTGCCCGGCGCCCGGGTGCGCTTCGTGGCGGTGACGCCCGGCCCCTATCGCACCGACAACCGCCAGCTCACCCTGATGGCGGACGAGCCGCTCTCCGCGGTCCCGCGTCCGGAGGTGCTGATGGTGCCGGGCGGCTTCGGCACGCGCGCGCTCGAGGCGCCGAATCCGCTGCTGGACTGGATCCGCGCGGCCCACGAGACGAGCCAGTGGACCACGTCGGTCTGCACCGGCTCGATGCTGCTGGCCGCCGCGGGCATCCTGAAGGGGCTCGAGGCCACCACGCACTGGATGTCGCTCGACCGCCTGCCCGCGTACGGCGCGCGCCCCACGCTTCGGCGCGTGGTGGAGCAGGGCAGGGTGATCACCGCGGCGGGCGTGTCCTCGGGGATCGACATGGCGCTCACGCTGGCCGCCCGCATCGCGGGTGACGACGTGGCCCAGGCCATCCAGCTCGGGATCGAGTACGACCCGCAGCCCCCGTTCTCGGCCGGGTCACCCGCGACGGCTCCCGCGCACATCGTGGAGAGCCTGCGCGCGCGGATGCGGGCGCGGATGGAGCGCGACGAGGCGGCGGCGCTCAGCCGATCTGGTAGCGCTTGAGCGCGGCCTGGTCGAACGCGAGGCCGAGCCCGGCTTTGTCCGGCACCACGAGCTGACCCGCCTCGATCTTCGGCGTCTCCTCGAAGAGCCGGAGCGTCCACGGCATGTACTCGACGGTGAGCCCGTTGGGGACCGCCGCGATCAGGTGGACGTGGATCTCCGGGATCAGGTGGCTGACCACCGGCAGGTTGAAGGCCTCGGCCATGCCCGCCACCTTCATCCACTGGGTGATTCCGCCCACGCGGAGGAGATCGATCATCACGATGTCGATCGAGCGGGCCTCGAGCAGGTGGCGGAACGGCACGATGCCGTAGTGGTACTCGCCCGCCGCGATCGGGGTGGAGAGCGCGTCCGCGATGCGCGCGAGCCCCGCGAAGTCGTCGTGGGCGGTCGGATCTTCCAACCAGTACAGATGATAGGGCTCGATGCGGCGGCCCACCTCGATGGCGTGGTGCACACTCCAGAGCTGGTTGATGTCGCACATCAGGTCCACGTCGGGGCCGACCGCCTCGCGCGTGACCCGCACGCGCTCGATCGAGGCCGCGATGGTCGGCTCGCTCCCGCACTGCATCTTCATCTGGCGGAAGCCCATGTCCCGCAGGCGCGGCCCCGCCTTGGCGAGGTAGTCCACCGGGTGCGGCCGCATGAGCGCGCCGCTCGCGTACGTGGGCGCGCGGTCGCGGAGGCCGCCGAGCAGCGCGCACACCGAGCGACCCGCCGCCTTGCCGGCGAGATCCCAGCAGGCCATGTCCACCGCCGAGAGCGCGAGCGAGAAGATCCCGCCCGGCCCCGAGCTGCCCGCCGCGCGCCGGCACTTGGCCACGATGGCCTCGACCTGGCGCGGGTCCTCTCCGACCGCGAGGCGCGCCAGGCCGTCCACCGCGGCCCGCAGGGCCGGAGTCAGCGCGCCGCCGAAGAAGGTGAGCCCGATGCCGACCAGCCCCTGATCGGTGCCCAGCTCGAGGAGGACGAACTCCCGGGTGTCGGTGGGCGCGGGCAGCCCCACCACGAGCGGATTGTCGGCGGGCGTGGAGATCGCGCGCGTGGTGACGTGGGTGATCTTCACGCCCGCCGCTCCTATTTCTTCGCGGGGGCGTGCTTGCCGGTGAGCTGAGGCGTGGTGCCCTCGAGCCCCTTCTCCTGCCGGTCGAGCCGCGTCTCGCGCGCCCACGTGCGCTTCAAGTCGTCACGGATGTTGAACTGGAGCTTGCCGAGCCCTTCCGTCTCGAGCTCGATACGGTCGCCGTCCTGGAAGCCGGAGAGGCCGCGATGGTTGGTGCCGGTGGCGAGCACGTCACCCGGCTCGAGGGTGTGGATACTGGTCACCCACTCGACGCAGCGCGGGATCTTGTGCGCCATGTCGCTGGTGTTGAACGACTGCTTGACCGTCCCGTTCACCGAGAGCCGGATCGCCAGGTGGTGGGGATCCTTGATCTCGTCGGCGGTCACGAGGTACGGGCCCATCGGGGCGAAGGTGTCGCGTGACTTCATCTGGTAGAACGTGTTGCCGGTGGGCAGCAGCCCGCGGGCGGAGCCGTCGATGAAGTTGCAGTAGCCGAACACGTACTCCATCGCGCGCGCGGCGGGCACCGCGGCGGCGCGCTTGCCGATGATCAGCGCCACCTCGGCCTCGCCCTCGAAGATGGTGGCGGGCACGTCGGGCAGCACCATGGTGTCGCCCTGGCCGATCACTGCGCCGGGCGATTTCATGAACGCGTTGATCGGGGCGGGCTCGCTTCGGGTGCCGTCCTCCATGTAGTTCACCGCCATGCAGACGATGTTGGTGGGCTTGGGCAGAGGCGGCCGGATGCGCACCCCGCCGAGCGGCACCGGCTTGCCGCGACCGGCCGCCTCCTCGATCTTCTTGCGGTAGTCGGCGAAGCGGGCGATCAACCCGCTCATGAGGTCGCCGGGGCCGGTATGGGGGACGTCCTTCACGACGTCCGAGACGTCCACCACCTGATCGCCACGAAGCACGCCCAGCCGGAAATCGTCGAAGAGTAGCAGTTTCACCGTGTCCTCCTTGTCGCGCGGAGCTTCGTCACCTGAAGCCGCGGAGCCGCGCCCATCCTACTCGCGGCCCGGGGTGTTGACAACGGTCTCGGCGACGGCGACCCTCTCGCTGAATCCATTCCAGGGAGGAGCCCCATGAAGGGACGGGTGGCGGTGCTGAAGGCGTACGGCGGCGAGTTCGAGCTGCGCGAGTATCCGGTGCCGGATCCGGAGCCCGGCGCGATCCTGATCAAGCTGACGCGGGCCGGCGTGTGCGGCTCGGACCTGCACATCTGGCGCGGCGAGATGAAGGAGATCTACGGCGCGCTGCCGAAGGACCTCACGTTTGGCCACGAGATGGCCGGGCGCGTGGAGCGGCTGGGCGCGGGCGTCACCACCGACTCGATGGGCCGGCCGCTGCGCGAGGGCGACCGGGTGACCTTCTGCTACTTCTTCCCGTGCGGGCGCTGTCCGGTGTGCCTGAACGACGAGATGGGGAGCTGCCCGCAGAAGGTGCGGCCGAACCGGGTCGCGGGGAGCGCGCCCTACTTCAACAACGCCTACGGCGACTACTACTACCTGCGGCCGAACCACTACGTGTTCAAGGTGCCGGATGAGATCCCGGAGGACATGGCTACTCCGGTCAACTGCGCGCTGTCCCAGGTGCTCTACGGCCTGCGCAAGGTCGGCTTCCGTGCCGGCCACTCCCTGGTGGTGCAGGGGGCGGGCGGCCTCGGGATCAACGCGGTCGCGGTGGCGCGCGACATGGGCGCCGAGACCGTCATCGTGGTCGACCGCCTCGCGCCGCGGCTCGCGCTGGCCAAGGCGTTCGGGGCCGACCACACCATCAACGCCTCCGAGATCACCTCCGCCGACAAGCGGGTCGAAGCGGTGAAGGCGCTGACCGACGGCTTCGGGGCCGACGTGGTTGCCGACTTCGTGGGCTACGCCGACGTGATCCCGGAGGGTCTGCGCATGCTGCGCGGGGGCGGGTGCTACCTGGAAGTCGGCAGCATCTCGCCCGGCAACGTATTCTCCTACGATGCCACCGCGCTGGTGCGGGGCAACGCGCGGCTCGTGGCCACCTCCAACTACTCGCCGTGGGCGCTCGAGCAGTCCCTCTCGTTCATGAAGCGCAACTTGAAGCGCTTCCCGTTCGAGCGGGTGATCTCGCACGTGTTCCCGCTCGAGCGCATCTCGGAGGCCTTCGCGCGGGCCGACTGGGCCCAGCGCGGCGGCGACCCCGCCGGCGTCTCCCGCGCCGCCATCTCCATGTAGCCGCAGGCAAGAACAGCTAGAGGAGGCAGGAAGGGGCGGCGGGGGCCCGCGCCCGGTGAGTGGGGTATCGAACAAGGGCGTGGGCCCCCGCCGCCCCTTCCTGCTTCCCGCCTCAGACGCGGTAGCGCTGGATCATCGCCTCGTCGAGGCGGAGGCCGAAGCCGGGGCCGTCGGGAATCGGGAAGAGCCCGTCCTTGACCGCGGGGCGGTTGGCCCAGAGGACCTGCCAGGCTGGGTCGCGCTCCGGATCGGCGAAGCACTCGACGTAGGTCCCATGCGGCACCGCGGCCAGGAGCTGTCCCGCGATCTGCGGCTCCTCGTGGTGGGCCATCTTCACGGAGGCGGCCTCGCACAGGGCCGCGGCCCGCCGCCACTCGGTGACTCCGCCGCCCTCGGAGGCGTCGAAGTTGACCAGGTCCACCGCACCCGCGTCGAGGAGCCGTCGCACCGCGTGGCTGGTGATCTCGGACTGGCCCGCGGTGATCGGGATCCGCGTGGCCCGCCGCACCTCCGCCATCATGCGGGCGTCGTCGTGCCAGTGGCACGGCTCCTCGAACCAGGCGATGTCCAACGGCTC
>DATMMH010000253.1:0-4640 GCA_035569855.1 Candidatus Dormiibacterota bacterium | reverse complement strand
TTGCCCGCCAGTTCCTTGACTTGCCCGGAGCCGTGTGGTCTCATCGATTCGGCATGTCGGGCAGGTTTCGCAACTGGTTCAAGGTCCGCTTCATCACCGGGCTCTTCTCCACCGTTCCCGCGATCGCCACCGCTTGGCTGCTCTGGGTGTTCTGGAACGCGATCGACGATTTCTTCTCGCCGGTGTACACCCAGATGCTCGGCCGGCGCATCCCGGGCCTGGGCTTCCTCACCGCGCTCGTCATCATCTTCATGATGGGCACCATCGCGCGCAACGTGGTCGGTCGGCGCGTGCTGGTCCGGGTCGAGAAGCTTTTCGACCACGTGCCGATCTTCCGGAGCATCTATCCGTCGGTGAAGCAGCTGCTGGAGTCGTTCTCGCCGCAGCAGCGTAACTCGTTCAAGTCGGTGGTGCTCGCCGAGCATCCCCGCAAGGGCGAGTACGTCTTCGGGTTCGTCACCGCGGAATTGCTGATCGAGGGCGTGGAGGGCAAGCGATCCATGGTCACCGTGTTCGTTCCCACCAACAATCTCTACCTGGGCGACGTGATCGTGGTGCCGAAAGAGGACACGATGCACACCGGGCTGACCGTCGAGGAGGGCATCCGCATCATCCTCTCGGCCGGCACCGCCACCCCCCCGCGACTGCCGCGCGAGCGGCTCTGATTCACCGGGCGGGGGTCCCGCCCGCCAGCCACGCCGCGATCGCCTCGCCCAGTGGGTAGAGCTTGCCGAAGAAGAAGTGATCCGCACCCTCGATCAGGCGCTCCTCGGCGCCGGTCTGGGCCGCGAGCCGGTGAAGGGCTTCCGGAGGGCAGTACGAATCCTGCGTTCCCGCGACCAGCAGCAGGCGACCGGGGTTGGTCTGGAGGAAGTCGAAGGTGTACATCCCGAGCGGTGGAGCGATCAGCCCGAGCGGTACCTCGGGAGTGCTGGGCCGGGTAGCCTGCGCCGCCGTCCAGGCCCCGAACGAATAGCCGATGACGCCGATCGGCGCGCCCGCGGGCAGGCGGGCGGCCAGCTCGGCCATCGCGGCCCTCACGTCGTCCTGCTCCCCGCGCCCCTTGTCGTGAGCGCCCTCCGAACGGCCCGCGCCGCGGAAGTTGAACCGGAGCGTGGCGTGACCGGCGGCCTGGGCCACCTCGGCGGCGCGGATGACGACCGGATTGTCCATATCTCCCCCGTACAAGGGGTGCGGGTGGCACACCACGACGCCCCCTTTCGGGCCGGGGCCGGCGGCCAGACGCCCTTCCAGGGCCGGACCGCGCGGAACCTGCACGACGATGGCTTCTTCCTCCATGGAATCTCGACCTTAGGGGGTTGTCGTGGAATATTCAAGGGGGCGGTCGCGTCTCAGCCTACGAGGTATACTTTCGACAATGGCGACGCTCGGATGCCTCTGGAACCGCCCTCGGCTCGAGCGTCTCGTCGATGGGGCCCTCGACCCCCGTATGGGCCGCGCCACCTCGCAGCACGTGTCGCATTGCCAGACGTGTGGTAGCGAGGTCGAACGGCTCCGGCGCCTCCGCCTCCTGGTCCGGAGCACGCGCGTGGAGGTCACCGATCCCGACTGGGCGCGATTCTGGCCGGCCGTCCACGCGCGAATCGTCAGGGACCGGCCTCAACCGATGCGGGATTCCTGGTGGTTCCCGATATGGAAGCCGGTGTGGGGGCACCCGCGCATGGCGTTCGGCGGGGCCCTGGCCGCCGGTCTGGCCGCGACGGTGATGCTTTGGCTGGCCCCGGCCACCGTCACGACGATGAGCGTGAGCCCGGTGATGGTCCAGGACGTCTCGACAGCCGATCCGGATCACAGCGTGATGGTCTATTCGAATCCGGACGATGAGATGACGGTGATCTGGGTGTTCAACCCCTCGGAGCAGGACGAGCAGTCGTAGCCCTATTCCTTCAGACTCGCGAGCCGCTCCTTGGCCAGCGGCGCCTCTTCCGATTGCGGGAAGTGCTCCACCAGATACTGTAGTCTCGCCTGAGCCAGTGCGGTCTGCTTGAGCTCCACGAGAGCGAGCGCTTCCTTGTAGAGCGCGGTCGGCACCTTGCTCCCTCGCGGATAGGCGACGATGACCTTGCGGAATTCCTGCACGGCCTGCTCGAGGTTCTCGCGGGCCTTGTCCGGCTGTCCCGCGGTGGCCCGCGCCATGCTGAAGTAGGCCTCGCCGATCCAGTACTGGGCGCTGTCGGCCAGGGCGGAATCCGGGAAGCGGCGCAGGAAGTCGCGGAAGCCGGAGACGGCCAGCGGGTATAGCCCCTTGCTGAAGTCGAGATAGGCCGCCTGGTAGCTCTCCTCGGCGGAGACTCCTCCACCGCCCGGGCGCGGTGCCGCGATGGCCGGCGGGGGAGCGGTCGGCGCCGCGCCCGAGCGCGCCGGCGGCGGGACCGCGCCACTCGCCGGCGGTGCCTGGCGGCCGAGACTGTCCACGCGCTGGGACAGCTCGTCCATCCGCGCGGACACCCGGCTGAGCTCCGCGGAGACGGCGTCGAGCCGCGCTCCGAGGGCCGCGAGCTGCTTGGAGGTTTCGGCGCCCTGCTCGCGGGTGCGCCGATCGATCTGCCCGACGACCGTCTCGGTATCCCCGCGACTGCGATGCACGGACAGGGTGAGGGAGTTCACGTCCTGCCGGAGCTGGGCCACGTCCTGCTGGAGGGCCTGCCCGGAGACGTCGGCGCAGCCCGCCGCGGCCGCCGCGACCAGCGCGAGAACCCCCCAAGCAGCGAAGGGGAGCCGCGGGCTCCCCTTCGTGTTCGACCTGCGCACGGGAAGGATCCCCGTGCGGTTCAGCGCGCCTTCACCAGGAAGTGCGCCCGCCGGTTCTTGGCCCAGCAATCCTCGCTGTGCTCGCTGCAAACGGGCCGCTCCTTGCCGTAGGAGATGATCGTGATCCGCGCGGCCTGCACGCCCTGGGCGACGAGGTAGTTCATCGTCGACTTCGCGCGTCGCTCGCCGAGGGCGAGGTTGTACTCGTTGGTGCCGCGCTCGTCGCAATGTCCCTCGATCAGGACGAGATTGTCGTTCGACTTGAGCCACGCCGCGTTGGCGTCGAGGATCTTCGCGTCGCCGCCGCGGATATCGTACTTGTCGAAGTCGAAATGGATGTCCTTCAAGTTGTCGGTGGCCTGGAACTCGCTCGGCATCGGCGGCGTCGTGCTCGGGGCCGTCGCCGGCGCGGCCATCGTCGGCGCCATCGAGGGAGCTGTGGACGGAGCCGCGGCGGCGGGCGCCGGGGAGCCAGTCGGCGGCGGTGCACTGGCCGCGGTCGTGGCGGGGCGCTTCGGACACCCCACGAGGAAGAGAGAGAGGATCAGTACTGGAACGGCCAGCAGCGCGCTTCCCCGATGCGCCATGAGTCAAATCCTCCTTATCATCTTCATCATCTGCATCGTCGTCATCGTCCCGTATCGCCGCTATATATCACCACTATTCGAGCCACCACAGCATCCTATCACGGAAGGCGCGGTGACCAAGCTCCACTTGTAGACTCCCCGGGCCCCCGGGTCAGCGGTTGCTGCTCCGATCCGTCGGCCAGCATGGTGAAGAGCTGGTACCTCCCGAGCCGGTTGGACTGGAAGACGAGATGGCGGCCGTTCGGGGCCCACGACGCACCCTCGTTGTTGCCGGGGCCCGCGGTCAGACGCCGCAGGTTGGAGCCGTCCGGGCTGATCGCCCAGAGGTCGAAGTTGCCCTGTCGGGAGGTGTAGACGATCGCGTCCCCCTTGGGCGACCAGCGAGGCTGGGTGTTGAACCCGGACTGGGTGAGGCGGCGCACGTTGGCGCCCTCGGCATCCATGACGAAGATCTGCGCGGCGGTACCCGCGCGCTCCGAGACGAAGGCGATCTCGCGCCCGGTGGGCGACCAGGTGGGCTCGGTGTCGATGCCGCTGTACGTGGTGAGACGCCGGAAGGCGCCCGAGGCCAGATTGAGCACGTACACCTCGGGGTTGCCGTCGCGCGAGAGCGTCATCGCGACCGAGCGCCCGTCCGGGCTGAAGGCGGGCGAGGTGTTGATGCCGAGGAAGCCGGCCAGCACCTGCACCGGCCGGTTCTCGAACGGAAACATCCGGTACAGGTACGGATAGCCGCGCATGTAGGACGTGAATGCGAGCGAGCGGGAGTCCGGGCTCCAGACCGGCGACAGGTTGATGGAGTTGTTCGACGTCACGCGGGTGGCCCCCGCGCCGTCGTAGTCCATCATGTGGAGCTCCTTGTTCCCGGCGACCACTCCGACGTAGGCGATCTTGGTGTCGGCGATCCCGGCCTCCCCGGTGAACTGGAGCACGACCTCGTCGGCGATCTTGTGGGCGATGCGCCGGGCCTGGGTACTGGGCAGCTCGATCTTCTTCGACGAGATCAGCCGGAACTCGGGCGAGGTGAGGTCGTAGAGCCGCATCTCGACCTCGGTCCGGTCGCCGCGCACGCTCATCAACCCCTGCAGTCCGACGTGTGCGCCCGCGGAGGCGAAGTTCGCGAAGGCGGCCTTGAGGGCGGCGGGGTCGTTGGCGGCGATCGGCGGCACGTCGGTCACCGCGCTGAACAGCGCGGAGAAGATGAGGTCCCGACCCGTCACCTGGGGCATGCTCCTGGCGAGCCCCCCCGTATCGCTGCCCGCGACCACCGTGAAGTTGGGG
>DATMMH010000252.1:0-24851 GCA_035569855.1 Candidatus Dormiibacterota bacterium | reverse complement strand
CGCGCGGCCAACCAGTTCGCGCTGAAGGCGCGGTCGGTCTCGCTCGCCAAGATGAGCTACGAGGAGCTGGTGGACAACTACTACATCGTGGCCGGCACGCCCGACGAGGTCGTGGACCGCTTCGCGCGCGTGCGGAAGGAGTTGGGCATCGGCCACCTGCTGCTGGAAGCGCAGGAGTCGCGCATGGACCACCCGACGACCATGCGCTCCATCGAGCTGATGGGGAAGAGCGTGATCCCGGCTATGGTCCGGATCTGACCGCGCCCGGAGGGTGACGCGCGAGCCACCCGCCGGGCGACGTCCACCCGCCGGGCGAACCACACGTGGGGGAACTGCCGGGCGTAGTCGAGGAAGCGTACGAAGGCGCGCGACCGGGCCAGGGTCCCCGCGATGCGGCAGTGCAGGCTTTCCCGCCGCCTAGCCGGCGAGCCCGGGGATGAGCTCGGCGCCGACCTCGACCGTGAGGGTCGAGCCGCCGAAGTCGCGTGCGCGGTCGATGGGCTGGCACGCTCCGTTCAGGTGCTTTGCCAGGAATGCCTCGGTAACAGCCCGGAACGCCATGTGATTTTCTGGCCTCGAGAAACCGTGGCCCTCGTCGCGGAACGTGATGTAGGTCACGGGCACGTTGCGCTGCCGGAGCGCGGCGACCATCTGCTCCGATTCCGCGCGGGTGACCCGCACGTCCTCGAGTCCCTGGGCGATCAGGATCGGCCGATAGGCGCGGTCGATGTGGGTGAGCGGCGACCGCTCGGTCAGGAAGGCGCGCCCCGCGTCGGTCGCCGGGTCGCCGAGGCGATTCTTCCAGACGCTGAACCACGACTGCCAGTATGGCGGGATCGCCGCCATGAAGGTGAGGAGGTTGGCGATCCCGAAGATGTCCACGATGCAGGCGAAGAGATCCGGGGTCTTGGTGGCCGCCACGAGGGCCGAGTAGCCGCCGTAGCTCGCCCCGAAGAAACCGACTCGCTTTGGATCGGCGATCCCCTGCCCGACCGCCCAGCCGACCGCGTCGACCAGATCGTCGTGCATCTTCCCGCCCCACTCCCGGTCCGCCGCTTCCACGAAGGCCTTCCCGAAGCCAGTCGAGCCGCGGTAGTTCACAGCCAGGGCGGCGTAGCCGCGGTTGGCGAGCCACTGATGGGTGCCGCTGAAGCCCCACTCGTCGCGCGCGTACGGACCACCGTGGATCGTGAGCACCAGCGGCACGCCGCGGGCCCCCGCGGCGGGGAGGGTCAGGTAGCAGTGGATCGGCAGACCGTCCCGGGACCTGAACACCACCGGCTCGAGCGGGCGCAGCGGGACGTTGTCGAGGGCCCGCCGTACCTTGAGCAGCGGCCGGACGCGGCGCGTGGCGCGCTCGTACAGGACGTACTCCGGGCTCCGGTCGTCGTGCTCCACGTAGGCGAGCGCGCGGGCGCCGTCCGCGCTCACTCGGTCGAAGCCGATGTCGCCGCCCGCGCCGGCCAGGATCGCGCGCAGGCCGGGCGCGAACACGCCGTCCACCGCCCGCCATCGCTCGCGCGCGAGCATCGCCGAGGCGGCGAGGGGGTGCCGGGTGACGGGATGGAAGAGCACCCGCTTGATGTCGGCGTCCCGATCCTCGACCAGCACCCGGGCGCGACGGGTCGCGATGTCCATCGACACCAGCGCCGCCTTGTCGCGGCCGCGCGAGTCCAGCAGGTAGAGCGTGCGGCCGTCCTCGCTGACGTCGAGCAAGTGGGTGCCGTCGACGTCGCCGATCGGCACGGTCAGGAACGGGACCCAGGCGCCGCTCGGCCGCAGCTCGAACCAGTCCACGCCGCCGTCCGAGCGATAGCGGGGGGCGAGCCGCACGCGGAAGGAGTTGTCGGTGAGCAGCCATGCGAAGAGGTCGTTCTCGAAGTGGAGCTCGGACCGGCCGGTCACCACGTCGGTCCGGTAGAGGTCGAACATCCGCCGGTCGCGCCCGTTGTGGCTCAGGAGCATCTCGCGCGGGAAGCGGTGGCTCACCTCCTGGACCCCCGCGCGCACCCCGCGCTCCGGGGTGAGCGGCACCACGGTACCGTCCTGGATGTCGACGCTGGAGGCCCGCCAGTTCTCGTCGCCGTCGCGCTCCTCGAAGAACACGAGGTGGCGATCGGTGTAGGCCCACTGGAAGAAGCTGGAGAGCGGGCGGGCGGTCACGCGGGTCACCGGCCGCGCGGCCGTGAGATCGTCGACCGGGGCTACCCACAGGTTGCGCACCCCGTCGACCGGGGCCAGGTAGCCGACGGTGGAGCCGTCGGGGCTCAGGCGCGCCCACCCGATATCCGGGTTGCTGAAGAAGGTCTCCCGCGGCACGAGGGGCCGCCCGTCGCCGGGCAGCGCCCGGGCCGGCCGCCGCGGCAGCGACGCGACGACGCCGAGCGCCGCGAGCCCGGCCAGGAAGCGTCGCCGTGAAGAGCCAGTCCGAATCATTCGAGCCCGACCGCCCCGGAACGTAGCACAATTGCCCCGAGGAGGAGGCGCCCATGTTCATTCTGGTCCGGTTGCTCATCAACGCGGTGGCCTTGCTGGCGGCTGCCTGGATCGTCCCGGGAATCCATCTGCGCGCCGCGAGCGGCAACCCGACCCCCCACGACTGGGTGACGCTGGGGATCGTCGCGCTGATCTTCGGCTTCGTGAACGTGATCATCCGGCCGATCGTGCTGCTTCTGACCTTGCCGATCAACATCCTGACCCTCGGGCTGTTCACCTTCGTGGTGAACGCCCTGATGCTGATCCTCACGAGCTGGATCGCCCAGGGCATGGCCCTGGGCTTCCGGGTGGACGGGTTCCTGACCGCGTTTCTGGGGGCGCTGATCGTGTCGGTGGTCAGCTACGTGCTGAACCACATTCTCGTCAAGCGAGACTGATCTCGCGGCGAGCGCGGGGGCGGGCGAGGGTCAGCGAGTCTCGATGTGGGTCCCGCGCGCGGGCAGCACCGTCGCGGGAGCGCCCGGATCGACCGACGACGGGAACGGGGACTCGTTGATGCGAGCCCTCATGCGTGCGACCAGCTCGGGGTAGGACGAGGCCCGGATCACCCGGTCGAACTGGGCCCGATAGCTCCCCACCAGGCTGACCCCCTCGATCGTGATGTCGCGGACGACCCAGCGCCGGCTCCGGTACGCCATGTCGTAGGTAATCTGGATCGTCCGGCCGCCCCGGCTGAGAATAGTGGCCGGGACCTTCGCGACGTCTCGCTCGAGCGACTCGCTCAGGAAGGCGACCGTGACGCCCGAGCCGCGGCTGTCGACCTCGGCGACGGAGGCCAGCCAGTAGACGAAGCCGCGCTGGACGAAGTCCGCGAAGAGCCGCGTGAACTCGTTCTGCTCGGCCGAGGTGCGCGTCTTCCACTGCGGGCCCAGCGCCCGCTCGGCCGCGTCGCGGAAGTCGAAAATTCGACTGAACAGGACCCGGATGGCGGCGATCCGCTCGGCCGGCCGCTCCTCGGTCGTCGGGTCCGTGAGAACCTTGTTGGCGTCGCCGAAGACCGCACGGAGCATGTCGGTCGGCGGGCCCGCGTTGCTCGAGCCGGGCGCGAGCAGACACGTCAGGCCCACGCCCAGGATCGAGCCGAGGAGCAGTGCACGGTGGATGAGGGGGGTAGCCATTGGTCGACCTGGCCGATGTGTGCATCCGCTGTGCCACGAGTCGGCCGTGCGGCGCGAGGTTGAGATCGCCCTCGGAGCCCAGAAAAGGGCACAAAAATCGGGTCATCGAAGGCAAGGACTGCGCGGTGGTCGGCTCGGTGGCGTCGGCTCCGACATCGCGGTGTACCGCCTCCCGACACCGTATAATGCCTCCAATTTCGCGCCCGAGGTGACCGCATGCTCAGCGCCGCAGACAACACGTTGCTCACGCAGACCGGATCCGGCACCCCGATGGGCGAGTATTTTCGTCGGTTCTGGATGCCGGTGGCGCTCACCCAGGAGGTCCCGGAGCCCGATTGCCCGCCGGTGCGGGTCAAGATCATGGGCGAGGACCTCGTGGCCTTCCGCGACAGCGAAGGTCGCGTCGGGCTGCTCGATCCCCGCTGTCCTCATCGCGGCGCCAACCTGTTCTTCGGCCGCAACGAGCAGTGCGGGCTGCGCTGCGCCTATCACGGCTGGAAGTTCGACGTGGCCGGCCGCTGCGTGGACATGCCGACCATGCCGGCCGAGAGTACGTTCCGGGACCGCGTACGTGTCACCGCGTACCCGGTCCGGGAGTGGGGCGAGTTCGTCTGGGCCTACCTCGGGCCGGCCGGGCGTGAGCCCGAGCTCCCCCAGCTCGAGTTCGCCGGGCTGCCCGCTGCCCACCGCTTCGTCTCCAAGAAGCTCCAGCAGTGCAACTGGGCGCAGTCCTGCGAGGGCGGGATCGACACCGCCCACTTCTCGTTCCTCCACATGCCGGTCACCTCGTCGGACTCCGAGAGCGCCGAGATCATGAGCCGCTCCTCCGCGGATCGCGACCGGACCCGGTGGATGCGGGACGATCCGATGCCGGAGTTCCGGGTGGTGCCGCACGAGGCCGGCCTCGCCATCGGGGCCTCGCGCCGGGCCGACGGCACCGGCCTGTACTGGCGCATCAGCCAGTTCCTGATCCCCAACCACGGGCTCGCCCCGAATGCCTTCGCGGGCGAGAACTACCACGGCCAGACCTGGGTGCCGATCACGGACGAGCTCTGCTGGGTGTACTGCTACACCTGGAACCCGGAGCGGCCGCTCACCGAGGCGGAGCGTCAGCGGCTCCGCGCCGGCCAGAGCGTGCACGCGGCGGTGGACGAGCGCTGGGTGCCCATCCGCAATCGTGACAACGACTACCTCATCGACCGGGTGGATCAGAAGCTCCGCACCTTCACCGGCATCCGGGGCATCTCCGAGCAGGACGCGTGCATCCAGGACAGCCAGGGATTGATCGCCGACCGCACCCGCGAGCACCTGGGGCCAACGGACGCCGCGATCATCCAGTTCCGGCGGATGATGCTGGGCGCCGCCCGCGACCTCCGCGCGGGAGTGGAGCCGGCCGCGGCGCGGAACGGGGCCGCCTACACGGTGCGCTCGGGCAGCGCGCTGGCCGATCGCTCCGTGTCGTTCGCTGACGTGATGCTCGAGCGCTTCGGCGACGAGGTCGCGCGCGTCGGGCCGCGGACGTCGGCGCCCAGCGGGCTCCCCGCCCGCTCATGACGCTTCCGCGTCGCGACTTCCTTCGGGCGGCGGCCGGCGGCCTGGCGGGCGGCGTCCTGGTCGGAGGCGCGCGGCGCCGGGCCGGGGCGGCCGCTCCGCTCCGCGTCTCGTCCCCGTCCTTGACCATCGGCATCGCCTCGATCTTCACCGGCTACATGACCGCGAAGGGATTCGATCGTGAGCAGGGCCTCGAGATCGTAGCGGAGCAGGCCTACGTCGACCCGAACACCTACTACGGTGATTTCGTCGCCGGCCGGTTCGACATCGCGATCGGTTCGTGGGATACCTTCGCCGCGCACTACCTGCAGGGCGTGCCGATCCGGCTCATCAGCACCGTGACCACCGCCGATCTCGTCGGCATCCTGGTGCGCAAGGACGGGGCGAGATCGGTCGCCGAGCTGCGCGGGCGCCAGATGGCGGCGCCCAAGGCCACCGGCACGTACCGGCTCATCGGAGCGCTGCTCAAGCGCTTCCACAACCTCGCGCTCGAGACCGACATCCCGGTGCTCAACGTCCCGAGCCCGGCCACCGCGGTGACCTACGTCCTGGCCGATCGGGCCGAGGGAGCGCTCGGTTGGGAGCCGAGCCTCTCGCTGGGGCTGCAGAAGCAGCCGGATGCGCGCATCGTCTACAACCTGGGCGAGGACTACCGGGCGCACACGAAGGAGACGCTCTACTTCTTCTCCTTCGCGGCTCAGAAGGCGTTCCTCGACAAGAACCCGGGCGCGGACCAGCGCCTGGTCGCGGCCTTCAAGCGCACCGCGGAGGCGCTGAGCCGGAACGTGGACGAGGCGGTTGCCCTCGCGGCCAAGACGATGAAGATCGACGAGGAGCCGATCCGCCTGGCCTTCCGGTCCGGGCGGATCGCCCTCAGCGTCGACGCCCCGACCGGCGCCGTCCGCGACGCGCTCAGGCGGCAGTGCGATTTCTTCGCCGACGGCGGGGTCTTCCCTCGAAAGATCGACGACGCGTTCTTCCACGCGTCGCGATGACCGGCGAGGCCTCGTCCCCCGACGCGCCCGCGCCCGGATGGGCCCTGGCGAGCGGCCGGGACGTGCTCGCCACCGCGGTGGTGGCGGTCGGCATCGTCGCGGCGATGCAGGTCATGAGCTTCTTCACGCCCGCCTACATCATGCCGCCGCCGCGGGCGATCCTCTCCGCCACCGTCGGCATCCTGGGCGAGGATCTCCGCCACGTCGGCATCACCCTGCTGCGCTGGCTGGCGGGCGTGGTGGTGGCGCTGGTGGCCGGCTCGGCGGTGGGCGTGCTCATGGCGAGCGTGCGCGGGCTCGCGCCCTACCTCCGCGCGGCCCTCTTCATCGACACCGGCGTTCCCGCGCTGTCGTGGATGCTCCTGGCCATCCTGTGGTTCAAGTCCACCGAGGAGCGGATCTTCTTCATTCTCATCGTCCTCCTCTTGCCCTTCTACGCTCTGAACGTCTACGACGGCATCCGCGCCCTGCCGCGCGAGTGGGTGGAGATGGTGGACGTGTTCCGTCCCTCACGCGGGCAAGTGCTGCGGCTCCTGGTGCTGCCCCACGTGGTGCCCTACGTCATCATGACCACGAAATCGGTGGTGGGCTACGCGATCCGCATGACGATCTTCGCCGAGCTGGTCGCCTCCGCCATCGGGGTGGGCGCGCGCATGGCCAACGCGCAGTCCACGCTCCAGGTCGACGTCGTCATGGCCTGGACGTTCCTGCTGGTCGTCCTGAACTTCCTTGTCCAGGGCGTGGTCTCGCTCGCCGAGCGCCGGCTGCTGGGATGGCGCGCCGAGGCGGTCATCCGATGAGCGAGATCGTCCTCGATCGAGTCTCCAAGGCCTTCGCGGGCCGCTCCGCGGTGGAGAACCTGTCGCTCACCATCGCGCGCGGCGAGATCGTGGCCCTGGTCGGCCGGACCGGAGCCGGCAAGTCCACCGCCCTGTCCCTGATGATGGGCGCGTTCCCGCCCGATCGCGGCCACGTGCGCGTGGCCGGTCTGGATCCGCACGCCGAGTTCGGCCAGCTCGCGGGTCGGCTCGCGGTCAGCTTCCAGACCGACCGCCTGCTGCCGTGGCGGCGGGCGCTCGACAACGTGAGCCTCGGGCTGCAGATCCTGGGCGTCGAGCGTGGCGAGCGCGAGCGGCGGGCCCGTCTTTGGCTGAACCGGGTGAAGATGACGGGGGCGGAGCGCAAGTATCCCCACGAGCTGTCCGGCGGCATGCGGCAGCGGGTATCCTTCGCGCGAGCCCTGGCGGTCGAGCCGGCGATCGTGCTCCTGGACGAATCGTTCGGCCAGCTCGACGAGGTGACCTCGCGCGAGCTGCGGCGGGATTTCGCGGAGCTGGTGCGCGGCCTCGGCACCACCTCCGTGCTCGTCACGCACCGCCTCGAGGAAGCGCTGGAGATGGCGGACCGGGTGGTGGTACTCGGGGCTCCGGCTCGGGTACTCGCGGAGATCCGCACGGACGCGACCGAGCGCGCCGACCCGGTGCGCCTGGGCGCGCTTCGCCGGGGGGTCGCCGAGGTCCTCGAAAGAGGTGATCAGCCGGCCACTTAGGCGTCACCGCTTCCGGCTCGCCTCGAGGGTCCGGCTAGAGCGTGATGTACAGCTGGCCGTGCTCCTCCTTGAGCCGGTAGCCCCGGAGCCCTTCCAGCGCGTCGCCCAGCGGGGCCCCGGTCTCGATGTCGAACTGCCACATGTGCTCGAGGCAGGTCAGCGTCGAGCCGTCGAGCATGCCTTGCTCCAGCGGGATGGCCTCGTGAGGACACAGGGCCTGGAAGGCCACGAACCCGTCGCCGGTGTGGACGACGAGGACGCTGAACCCATCCACCGTGAACTCCTTCATCCCGTTGGCGGGCACGTCGCCGGTCGCGCCGACCCGCTTCCACGTGCCCCCCTGCCCCGACGGCGCCGGTGCGGCCCCGCGCGCCGCGGCGGCCTTCTTGATCTCGGCCAGCTGCGCCTCGCTCAGCTTGTTCGCGCCCGGCTTGCCGGGCTCGTAGCGCAGCCGCTCGACCGGCCGGCCGCCCACGATGTGAGAGGTGAAGATCTCGTCGAGGTCCGACTCCTGTACCCCCGCGTACCAGACGTTGTCGGGGTAGAAGACGATCATCGGGCCGTGCCCGCACTGCGAGAAGCAACCGGCCTTGTTGATGCGTACGTCGCTCGGCTGGCCGACCTGCCGCGACCGCTCCCGCAAGATCTTCACGAACTTCTCGACGTCGCCCTGCTCCGGGCAGGTATCACCGCTCGTACACACGAAGACGTGACGCTCGTACTGGCCCATCGGCTCTCCTTTGTCCTAGCTGAATTTATCGTATCGGATCTCGGCGGGCGACAGCCGTGCGTCCCGTAGGAGCAGGCGGAGGCTCGCGTCCACCATCGGCGGCGGTCCCGCCACGTAGGCGCGGACGTCCGCGAAACGGCCCTGCATACGCTCGCCCGCGACCGCGTGGACGAGCCCTCGCGCGAAGGCGATGGACGGATGGGCGGCCGGCAGCGAGTCCGGCACGTCCTCGTCCGAGAGCGCCACCGTGACCGCCAGGCGCGACGGATGGCGCGCCCGGAGGGCCGCCAGGTCTTCGAGGAAGAAGGTGTCGCGCTCGGATCGGACGCCGAAGAAGACGTGGCCGTCCCAGCCCGCGAAGTGGCCGTCCCGGGCGCCGCGCTCGAGGATCGACATCATCCCGGCGATGCCGCTGCCCCCCGCGATGCAGAGCACGTGCCTCTTCACGTCGGGATGGAAGATGGCGTGGCCGAGGGGCGCGAAGAGCGTGAGGCGCGTGCCCTCGACGCCGTCTCCGAAGAGCCACTCGCTTACCCCGCCCCCGGGCTTCTTCTTCACCACGAACGACAGCCGTCGGGCCCCCCGCTCGAAGTTCACCATGGAGTAGGCGCGGGCCCCGACGATGCCCGGCACGCTGATCAGGGCGAACTGGCCGGCCTCGAAGTCGAGCGGCCGATCGAGGTCCACGTCGAAGGCGACCACGTCGTGGGTGAGCCGGCGCGCATTCCGCAGGAGGCCGCTCGAGGCGGTCGGGTGCGGCGCGCTGATCTCGGCCGCCTTGAGCACGCTGACCTCGAGCGCGCAATCCTCGAGGGCCACGCTCTGGCAGGTGAGCAGCTCGCCTGGGGCCTTGAAGTAGCGCTCACCGGGGGCGCCGGGCCACTGGCTCGCCGCCCGGCCGCCGACCAGCCGGGCCTTGCAGGTCCCGCAGGTCCCGGTGGCGCACTCGTAGGCGAGCTCGACCCCGCCGCGGAGCCCGGCGTGGAGGATCTTCTCGCCGGGCTCGCAGGAGAAATCGCGCGTGCCGTTCCGGGCGCTGACGGTGATCTTCACCGACACGCAGGCGAGGGTAGCACACTGCCCGGTTCAGCTCGCCTCCGCGAAGAGGGACCGAAAGTCGAGGTCGTAGCCGAAGGCGCGCGGCCCGACGTGGGCCAGCCCCTTCGGGGTCAACAGAATGGGTGGCGCGGGCAGCACGATCACCGCCACGCGCTGGCCGTAGCGCAGGGTCTCGGTGCCGACGGCCTCGCCCGAGACGGCGTCCATGACGCAGATCAGGTCCGGCGTGGTCACCACCGGCCGGTCGTCGAGCCAGCCCACCGCGAACTCGTTCTGGAAGGCCAAGCGGAACGAGCGGCCCCGGTCCTCGTCGAGGCCGTCGAGGGTGGCGGTGCCCCGGAGGAAGCCCTCGGTCGTTCGCCGCTCGACGTCCCGGATCTTCCCGGCGAAGATCCGCCGTCCGCCCTCGGCGTCGACCACCGCCTGGATGGGGTCGCGATGAGTCCGTCGCGCTTCCTGCACCGTCTCGCCCAGGCGAATGGCCTTGGACACCGTGTAGAGGATCCCGCACTCCTTCACTTCCCGCCCGGTCCGCGGGGCCTTGCAGGTGGCGGCGATCGAGCCGACCTCCACACAGGCCCTGCGGCTCAGGCGCTCCATCCATTTCCAGCTCTCGGCTCGCGCCACGATCACCGTGTTGTTGCGGATGTCGACCAGGGTCAGCGGGGCCATGGGCAGGTCGTGAATCGCGAAGCTCGTCATCTGGGCCTCGGGGAAGGCGCGCCCCATGGCGTCGGCGTCGACCACCGGGAGGCCGGTCACCGCCCCGATCTGGCACGGCTGCAGCGCGTTGCTTCCGCCGATCTCCACCGCCATGACCGCATCGAAGCGGCGGCCCAGGTAGCGCTCCATGGCCCGCACCGACTCCACCATCGGGCCCGGATCGACGACCCGCTCTTGCATCACCAGCGGCGCGCCCATGGTGGAGACGACCGCCACCGCGGCGTCGTCGGCGAGATCGGCGGGGTCGATCACCTGTACCCGCGCGCCCTGCCGGTAGAGCCGCCTCAGGTTGAGCAGCCCGTGATACGGGCTGCCCCCGCCCCCGGTGCCGAGGATCCAGGCCCCCAGGGCGAGCGATTCGATTGCTCGAGCGGTGAGCGAGCGCGTGGTCATCGAGGGGAGGCTCCCGTCACTCCTGTGCGATGTGGAGCGGTGGGAAGCGCGGGATCGTGCGTCCGCCGTCGAGCACGATGGCTTGCCCGGTGACGAAGTCGAACTCCGGGGAGCAGAGCCGCACCACCAGGCCGGCGATCTCGGCCTGCGTGACCAGGCGGCCGAGCGGCGTGCCCGCGATGGCCGACGCCTTGTAGTCGGCCATGGTGTCCGTGCGGGCGCTCGCGATCTGGCTGGGCACGAGCGCGTTGACGGTCACCGCGGGGGCGAGCTCCAGCGCGAGCGACTGCGTCAGGTGGAGCAGCGCTCCCTTGGCGAGGCCGTAGACCCCGTGCGTGCGCACCAGCCCGGAGGTGGCCCCGACGTTGACGATGCGCCCCCAGCCGGCGAGCCGCATCCTGGGGCCGACGAGCTGCGTGATCAGGTACACCGCCTTCAGGTTGGCGCCCAGCACGTAGTCCCAGTCCGCCTCGGCGAGCACGGAGAACGGGGTGTCGTTGAACGGCCCCGCGTTGTTCACCACGATGTCGAGCGGGCCCAGGCGCGCCTGCACCTCGGCCACGAGCCGTCTCACGTCGTCGCTTCGCGCCACGTCCGCGTCGAAAACCTGGGCCGCGCCGCCCCCGGCCCGGATCGCCTCGACCACCGCCTCCGCGGCCGCCCGATCCGAGCGATAGTGCACCGCCACCCGCGCCCCCGCGCCGGCCAGGGCCCGCGCCACGTCCACGCCGGTCCCGTGCGAGGCGCCCGTCACCAGGGCCACGCGCCCGCCCAGGATCGTCACGGGTCGATCAGCTCCGACCAGATCGAGGTGGTGTAGCTCCGGTCCAGGTACTTCGCGTACAGCTCCTCGATCAGGTCCCGGCCCGCCGGCGCCAGCTCCCGCTCGTAGGCCGCGCGGTCGGTGATCTCGATCCGCTCGATGTAGTCCCAGGGCCCACCGGCCAGGCGGGCGTCGGCGACGGTGATGCGGTGCGTGCGGTAGCTGACAATGGTCCGCAGCCGCCCGGCGACCACGTAGTCGACCTCACGCTCGAACGTCTCGTACTCCTCCGGGCTCACGCCCGGCTTCAGCTTGGCGAGCACGTACCGCACGATGGCCATGACGGGTCTCCTTGGTCAGACGAGGTGGCACGCGACCGTGTGCCCGGGCGCGACCTCGCGCACCGGCACCGGCTCGGCGCACACCGGCTGGGCGAGCGGGCAGCGGCCGCGCAGCCGGCAGCCGGCCGGGATGTCGACCGGGCTCGGCACCTCGCCGGCCAGCGCGAGACGCTCCTGCACCGCGTCGGGATCGGGGATCGGGATGCAGGAGAGGAGCGCGCGGGTATACGGGTGGGCCGGATGGTCGAACAGCTCGCGGGCGGGCGCTTCCTCCACGACCACCCCGAGGTACATCACGGCCACGCGGTCGCACAGGTAGCGCACCGTGGACAGGTCGTGGGAGATGAAGAGATACGTCATCCCGAGCGCCCGCTTGAGCTCGCCCAGGAGTAGGATCACGCGGGCCCGCAGCGAGACGTCGAGCGCCGACGTCGGCTCGTCGAGCACCACGAGGCGCGGGCGCGACGCGATGGCCCGGGCGATGTTGACCCGCTGGCGCTGGCCGCCCGAGAGCTGGTGTGGATAGCGGTCCCGCAGGCCGGCGCCGAGCCCGACCTCTTCCAGCACCTCGTCCACCCGGGCACGCCGCGCTTGCGCGGTCAGCGGCGTGTGCAGCGCGAGCGGCTCGTCCACGGTGGCCGCCACGCTCAGGCGCGGGTTCAGCGAGGCGGTCGGATCCTGGAAGACCATCTGGATCTCTCGTCGCCGCCGCCGCATGTCCTCGTCACCGAGCGCGGTCAGGTCCGTGTCGGCGAAGCGAATGCGCCCCGCCGTCGGCTCGATGAGGCGCAGCACGCAGCGCGCCAGGGTGGACTTGCCGCAGCCGGACTCGCCGACCAGCCCGAGCGTCTCTCCCGCGTCGACGTGCAGCGAGACGCCGTCCACCGCGTGCACGAGCCGGGGTGCCCGCCAGGGGATGAGCGACCGCAACGGAAAGTGCATCTGCAATCGCTCGATCGAGAGCAGGGGGTCCACCCTACCGGCCTTCCACCGCGACGCACGCCACCCGATGCTCCGCCTCGATCTCGCGGAGCGGGATATGCGCCGTGCACTCCGCCCGCACCAGGTCGCAGCGCGGGGCGAAGCGGCAGCCGTGGGGCGGCGCGAGCAGCGAGGGCACCGCGCCGGGGATGGGCTCCATCGCGATCTCCCGGTCGACGCGCGGAATCGAGCGGATGAGGGCCCGCGTGTAGGGGTGCGCGGGCGCGTGGAAGAGCCGGCGCACCGGGGCCCACTCCACCGTCTGGCCCGCGTGCATGACGACGACGCGGTCGCAGAGGCGGGCCACCACCCCGAGATCGTGGGTGATCAGCAGGATGGCCGCGCCGGTGCGGCGACCCAGATCGCGCAGCAGCTCGAGGATCTGGGCCGCGATCGACACGTCGAGCCCGGTGGTCGGCTCATCCGCGATGAGCAGCCGCGGGTTCGTGGCCAGCGCCATCGCCACCATCACCCGCTGGCACATGCCGCCCGAGAGCTGGTGCGCGTACTGCCCGGCCCGACGCTCCGGCTCGGCGATGCCCGCCTCCCGGAGCATGGCCACCGCCCGCGCCTTCGCCTGCCCCGGCGCGGCGCCGCCGTGCCGCACGAGGAGCCGCTCGATCTGACGGCCGACCGGCAGCACCGGATTCAGCGAGGTGCGCGGGCTCTGGAACACCATGGAGATCTGGGCGCCGCGCACCGAGCGCATCTCCTCCTCGGACAGCGCGAGCAGGTCGCGCCCGTCGAAGCGGATCCGCCCGCTCACCACCCGCGCGGGAGGGCGCAGCAGGCGCAGGATGGCGAGCGCGGTCACCGACTTGCCGGAGCCGGACTCTCCGACCAGGCCCACCACCTCGCCCGGCCCGACGGCCAGCGCGGCGCCGTCCACCGCCTGCACCACGCCGTCCTCGGTGTCGAAGTGGACCGTGAGGTCCTCGAGGGCGAGCAGCGGGGTCACACGCCCTTCATCCGCGGGTCCAGCACGTCCCGCAGCGCGTCCCCTACCAGGTTGAACGAGAGCACGGTGGCCATGATGGCCGTCCCGGGAAAGAGGAAGACCCACCATTCGCCCGAGACGATGTAGCCCGCGCCCTCCGCGGTCATCGCGCCCCACTCGCTCGTCGGCGGACGGATCCCGAGGCCGATGTACGAGAGGGCCGCCACCGTGAGGATGGCGAAGCCCATGGCGAGCGTGGCCTGGACGATGACCGGCGGCAGGCAGTTGGGCAGGAGGTGATGGAAGATGATGCGCCGCCGCGGGTTGCCCACGGTCCGCGCGGCCTCCGCGTACTCCATCTCGCGGATGCGCAGCATCTCGCCGCGGATCAGGCGGCCGTAGATGGGCACGTGCGTGATCGCGATAGCGATCACGATGTTGGTCACGCTGTTGCCGAGGGCCGCCGCGATGCCCATCGCGAGGATGAACGACGGGAACGCCTGGATGGTGTCGATCACCCGCATGAGGAGCTGATCGATCCATCCGCCGCGGTAGCCCGACACCGCGCCCAGGACGGACCCGATCGACAGCGCGATGGCGGTGGCCGCGAGGGCCACCAGGAGATCGACGCGTCCCGCGTGGACGATGCGGGTGAGCTGGTCTCGGCCGTAGAGATCGGTGCCGAGCCAGTGGCGTCCGCTCGGGGCCTCGAGAGCATGCTCGGCGTCGGGTTCGTCCGGATCGTAGGGCATGATCACGGGCGCGCCGACCGCGGTCAGAGCCACCACCACGAGGACCGCGAGGGCGGCCAGCGACATGGCGTTGCGGGACAGCCGGCGCCACAGGAGGACCGCCGCCGAGCGGCGGGCGGGGCCGCCGTCAGCGGAGACGTATGCGAGGGTCGACAAGGCCGTACACGAGATCGACCGCGAGGTTGATGAAGACGTAGACCACGCCCACGAAGAGCACGAAGCTCTGGATGGGGCCCGAGTCCTTCGACATCATCGCCGCGATCGCGTAGTTGCCGATGCCGGGCCACGCGAAGACCGACTCCACCACCACGTTGCCGGCCATGAGGAAGCCGAAGACCACGCCGATCAGGGTGATGACCGGGATCATGCAGTTCCGGAGCGCGTCGCCGTACACGACGGTGCGCCGGGGCAGTCCCGCCGCCCAGGCCGCCTTGATGTAGTCGGACTCGAGCACCTCGAGCATGGTCGCGCGCACCATGCGGGTGAGCGGCGCCATCACCGAGAAGCCCAGGACCAGGGCCGGGAGCACGAGCTGATGGAGGGCGGAGGCGAGCGCCCGCCAGTGCATCGCCACCAGGGCGTCGACGGTCAAGAGCCCGGTGACCCGCGGGGGCGGCGTGATGCCGGCGCCCAGGCGGCCGAGCGGCGGGGGCGCGACCCCGAGGGCGTAGAAGAACACGTACAGCGAAAGCAGGCCGGTCCAGAACGTGGGCATGGCCACCCCGCCCACGCCGACGAGGCGGCTCACGTGATCGAGCCAGCCGTCTCGCCGGACCGCCGCGACCACGCCGAGCGGAATGCCGGCCGCGAGCGCCACGAGCAGCGCGGCCAGGGTCAGCTCGAGCGTGGCGGGCACCCGCTGGATCAGGTCCTCGAGGACGGGCCGCCCGGTGGTGTGACTCTCGCCCAGGTCGCCGCGGAAGAGGCCGCGGAGATAGCGCCAGTACTGGACCGCCATCGGCTGGTCCAGGCCCATGCGGCGCTCCATCTCGGCGATGTGCTGCGGTGTGGCGAGCGGTCCGGCCTTCACGAGAGCCGGGTTGCCGGGCAAGACGTACGTCAGCACGAAGGTCACGATGGTCACCCCGAGCAGGGTCGGGATGACCAGGAGGACGCGCCTGCCGATGTAGCCGAGCACGAGGGATCTCTACTCGACCCCGCCCTGATCCGGCCGCTTGCCGTTCCGGCCGGACGAGAAGTGAGCGTGCATCATCTTCCAGCCGCCCGGCCCGCGCAGGCAGGCCATGGTGGCTCGGATGTAGGGCTTGTCGGTGAGGAAGTTCGGCTCCCCCGCCTGGCCGATCCATTTCCAGTAGCGGCCGACCCGGTCGTCGGTGATCAGCGCCATGTCGCCGCGCACCGTGACCCGGATGGTCCCCGACCCGCCCGGCTTGACCAGCTGCAGGCGCGTCCGGTAGTGATCCCAGATGTGTAGCCAGTCCTCGAGCCCGTGGTAGGCGTGGCCGTTGGTGTTGAAATAGATGTGCCCGGCGTCGGGCTCCCAGATCTTCCGGAGGGCGTCGTTGTCGAGCCCATCGTTGGCCAGACGCAGGTCGAAGTAGAGCCGCAACAGCTCGGCGTGGTCCTGCGGGGTCCCCCCGTCGAAGACGGGGGGATGGTCGGGCTCGTATCCCTTGGGCGCCTCGATCATGGACGCCCTACCCGCGCTTGAGGCTGTAGTAGCGCTCGAACGTGTCCCAGCGCTTCTCGAGGCCGACCAGGTCGGCGGTGCCCACCCGCGTCCAGTTCTCGTACCACAGCAAGCCCCACACCGCGTCGTCGAGCACGAGCTTCTGGATGTCGCGCGAGGCCGCCGCCCGCTTGTCCCGGTTGGTCTCGTGCATGTTCTCGTCGATGAGCTTGTCGACCGCGGGATTGGCGTAGGCGCTCAGGTTGGTGAACTTGGACTTGGAGTTGAACAGGAACGTCAGGTGGTAGAACGGATCGTTGATCCACGACTGCCACGCCTCGATCGAGAGCTGGTGGTCGCCCTTGGTGGCGATCTGGCGGAACGTGGCGTCCGTCTCCTTGACGATGTTCACCTTGAAGCCGATCTGCTCCAGCTCGCGCTGCAGCCACACCGAGGCCTGCTCGTGCGTCGGCCAGCCCACCCGGATGGCGAGGTCGACCGGGATCGGGGCCTTGTCCATCCCGGCCTCCTTCATCAGAGCCTTGGCCTTCGCGATGTCGTGCTTGTAGGGCGAATAGTCGCCGAGATAGGTCGGCGTGAGGTTCGGCACCGGGCTCTTCATCTGGGTGCCGTAGCCGAACAGCACGTTGGGCAGGATGGCCTGGATGGGGATCGCGTAGTTGACCGCCTGGCGGACCAGCTTGTTGTCGAACGGCGGCTTCTTCTGGTTCATGCAGAGGTAGTGGCAGGTCGTGTCGGGCACGCTGAAGACCCGGAGGCCGGCTTCGCCCTCGAGGGCCTTCACGTTCTTCGGGCTCAGCCCCGGCCGACCCGCGACCAGGTCCACCGCCTTGCGCTTGAGCAGCAGGACGCGGTCGGCCTCGTTGGGCACCAGCTTCAGCACCACCCGCTCGAAGTAGGGTTTCGGCCGCCAGTAGCCGGGTGTGGCCTCCAGCACGATCTCGACGCCCGGCTCGTTCTTGACGAGCCGGTAGGGCCCGATCGAGGCCTGGTTGCGCTTGAGCCACTCGGTGGCCCAGGGATCGTCGACGGTCGCGTGGGCCTTGACCTCGTCGGGATCGAGGATGGCGTTGTTGGACAGCGCCACCGTGTCGAGGCCCATCGGGCTCGGCGCCTTCATGGCGATGGCGAACGTGTAGTCGTCGCGCACCACGAACTGCTCCGGCGCGGTCACCTGGATCAGGGTCGGGAAGATGAGCTTCATGTAGCCCGGGGAGAGCAGGCCGCGGTCGAACGAGTACTTGAAGGCCTGGGCGGTGATGGGCCGCCCGCTCGCGAACTTCATGCCGCGGCGGATCTTGAACACCAGCGTGGCCCCGTTGTCGTCGGTCGTCCACGACTCGGCCTGGTGCCCGTCCCACTCCGCCGGCACCGAGCGGTAGAGCCCGGGCTTGCCGTCCATCGGCCGCACCTTCCACATGATGGGCGCGTCGGTGGTGTTGGCCACCGTGACGTAGGCGCCCTGCGACTTGAACACCGCCGGATCGAGGGAATCGATGTCCGAGTCCCACGCCACCACCAGCGTCCGCTTGTCCTGCGCGGCTGCCCGCCGCCGGGTGGCGAGCGCGGCGGCCCCCACCCCGGCGGTCACGAGAAAGTCGCGCCGGCTGACCCGTGCTCTCCCTGCCTTCATGTCGGTCCCCCTCAGTCCGTGATCTCTTCGGACCAGAAAAAGATGTTCTTCGGCCGCTCGAGGTAGTTGTCGTAGAGCTGGCGGATCAGCTCCTGGCCCGCGGGGGACGCCATGTCCCGCTGATACTGGTCCACGTCGCGGATCTCGATCCGCTCGATGTAGCTCCAGCCCGCGGTCTCGGCGCCGTTGATGGGCCCTTCGATGCGATGCGTGCGATAGCTCACGATGCTGGGCAGCCTCTTCGCCACCACGTAGTCGTACTCCCGCAGCCAGCGCTCGTAGTCCTCGCGCCGGACGCCCGGCTTGAGCGTCGTGATCACGTAGCGGACCGGCATGGTCGCTTCCTCCGATGGGGCTTCAGTGCGCGGCGCCGGCGCCCGCGCCGCCGGCCAGGGGTTCGAAGCAGTCGAGCACGTCGCCCGGCGCCAGCACCGCGTCGCGCTCGGCGACCGCCTGGTTGCGCGCGACGAGCCACGTATCCTGGTCGGCGCCGAGCCCGGCGAGGACCTCTCCGATCGTGATCCCGGCACGGAGGTCGAGGGTGGTCCGGCTCGCCCCCTCGGGCAGGAAGCGTCGGAGCGTGCCGTGCATCACCACGGTCACCGTCACGCGCCCGCGGCCCTCACCCGCGGCATGACCTCCTGCTGGAAGCGCTCGATCACCACCTCGATCCGGCCGTCGGGCGATACCGGGTAGAGCATGAGCTGGGTGGCGCCCCGCCGCGCGAGGCGGACGACGCCCGCGGCCACCTCGTCGGGGGGCCCGGCCAGCGTCACCGCGTCCACGAAGCTCTCCGGCACCTCCTTCGCCGCGGCCTGGAAGGGCCGCGGGTCGTAGACGTAGGTCAGGCCCTCGAGGTGCTTCGCCAGCGCGGGTGGCACCGTGAGCCCCGCGGTGGTGAACGTGAAGAAATCCGGGCGCTGGGCGGCCAGGCTGCGCACGATCGTCGGCTTCATGAGGTCGCGCGCCAACTGCCGGTCGTCGTGCACGCAGACGTTGATCCGGGCCACCAGGTCGATGCTCCCGACATCGCGACCGGCCTCGCGGGCTCCCGCCGCCACCGTGTCGCGGAAGAAGGTGAAGAGCGGCTCGGCCACGCAGCCTTGCATGATCGCCCCGTCCGCCACCCGGCCCGCGGCCCGGCACCCCACCGGGCGCTGGGAGGCGATGTACATCGGCACGTCCGCCCGCACCGGCTTGAAGTCCAGATGGCCGCCCTCGATCTGCACGACGGAGCCCTTGTACGTGACCGTCTCCCCGGCCAGCAGCTTCCGGATGACCTCGACCGTCTCCCGCAGGGCCAGACCGGGCTTCTCGCGCGCGATTCCCAGCTCGCGGAAGCCGCTGACCCCCGCCCCGAGGCCGAGCACCGCGCGCTGCCCGGAGATCTCGTCGAGGGTCGCGATGGCCATCGCGCTCAGCGCGGGATGACGTGAGTACGGGTCGGTCACGCACGGGCCGAGCTGGATCCGCTGCGTGCGCAGCGCGCAGAGCGTCAGCGACGCGTAGACCTCGCGGAAGAAGCGCTCGTCGGCCAGCCAGAGGTAGTCGTAGCCGGTGCGCTCGGCGAGCTGGGCGATCTCGGCCAGCCGCCCGGAGGGTTGCGAGGGGAGCAGAAGGAGCCCGGTGGTGAGCGGCATCAGCGCGCACTCGCCTGCGACGCCCGGACGATCTTCTCCGCGGTGATGGGCAGGCTGGTGATCCGCACGCCGAGCGCGGCGGCGATGGCGTTGGCCACCGCGGCCGGGGGCTCGACGTTCGGCGGCTCGCCCACGCCCTTGGCTCCGAAGGGTCCGACCTGGCCCGGGTGCTCCACCAGGATCGATTCGATCCGGGGCACGTCGAGCGTGGTCGGCATCTTGTAGTCGGTGAGGTTGGCGTTCAGCACCCGGCCGTCCCGGTAGACGATCTCCTCGGAGAGGGTCTGGCCCAGCCCCTGGGCGACGCCGCCCTCGATCTGTCCCTCGATGTACGTGGGGTTCAGGGCGAAGCCCACGTCCTGCGCCACGACGTATTTGTGGATGGTGACCTCACCGGTCTCTCCGTCCACCGACAGGTCCACCGCGTGGGCGTGAAAGCTCGGCGAGTGGAACGCCGGGTAGACGTGGCCCTCGACGCGCTTGGTGTCGTAGGCGGTGCCCGGCGCGATGAACGTGCCGTGGGCGATCATCCCGCCGCCCGCCTGCTGGGACTGGCGCGCGAGGTCGGCGAGCGAGATCCGGCCGCTCGGGCCGACCACGTGCTTGTCGCGCAGGGTGAGCGCCTCCTCCGGCGATCCAAGCTGAGCCGCGGCCTGCGCCAGGAGCTTGCGCGAGAGCTCGGCCGCGGCGGCGCGGCAGGCGTTGCCCACCGCGAAGGCGGTGCGACTTCCCTGGGCCCCGAAGTCGAACGGGGTCGAGAAGGTGTCGGCGGAGACCACCGTGATGTCGGCGAGGTCGACGCCGAGGGCCTCGGCCAGCACCTGGGCCGCGCCGGTGAGCGCCGCCGTCCCGATCTCCACCGCGCCGGTGTTCAGCGCGACGGTGCCGTCCGGGTTGATCTTGACGTACACCCCGGACGACCCGCCGGTCGTCGTCCACCAGCCGATGGCCAGTCCCTTGCCCCGTCCCGGCCCCGGCCGGCGATCCGGCCAGCCGATGGCGTCGGCAGCTCGGCGCAGGCACTCCTCGAGCCCGACCGCGCTCAGGACCTGCCCGGTCGGCCCCTCGTCGCCCTCGTGCACGATGTTGCGCAGCCGCAGCTCGAGCGGGTCGATGCCGAGCGCGTCCGCGATGATGTCCATCTGCGACTCCACCGCGAAGTTCGCCTGGGGCCCCGACGGCGCGCGGTACGAGCCGCAGTTGGTCTTGTTGGTGTAGACCGCGTAGCCCTCGAGATGCAGGTTCGGCGTGCGGTACGGGCCGGCCAGGACCAGCGTCGCCACCGACGCCACCCCCGGGCCCGATCCGGCGAAGGCGCCGGTGTCGAAGTAGATGCGGCCCTGCCGCGCGGTGAGGCGGCCGTCGCGCGTCACGCCGGTCTTGAGCTCGATCACCGTGCCCTGCCGGGGGTAGGCGGCGGTGAGCTCTTCCTCGCTCGTGGTCATCACCTTCACCGGCCGGCCGGACGTCCGGGCGAGCAGCGCCGCGAAGTGCTCGACCCCGATCCGCAGCTTGCCGCCGAAGCCGCCGCCGATGCCCGGCACGATCACGCGGATCTTCGACGAGGCGATGGCGAGGATGTCGGCCAGCGTGGCCTGCACGTCGAAGGGAAGCTGGGTGTTCGACCAGACCGTGACCTGGCCCGAGCTGTCCCACGTGGCCACCGCCGCGCGCGGCTCCGTGTAACCCTGGTGCACCATCGCGGTGGTGAACCGGTGCTCGAAGACGCGGTCGGCCTCGGCCCAGCCGCGCTCCACGTCGCCGACCATGATGCGCGCGCGGTTGCACACGTTGCCGTCGCGCTGGAGGATCGGGATCGCGGTGTAGGATTGCCACGCCTCGTGGACCAGCGGGGCGCCCGGCGCGAGCGCCGCGGCCAGGTCGAGCACGGGCGGGAGAGGGTCGTAGACCGCCTCGATGGCGGCCAGCGCCGCTTCCGCCGCCTCGAGCGTGACCGCGGCGACCGCGGCCACCGGCTGGCCGACATAGCGCACGATGTCCGAAGCGAAGACCGGCTCGTCCCTCACCGCGGCCCCGTAGCGGATATCTGGCACGTCCGCGACCGAGATGACCGCGCGCACCCCGGCCATCCCGGCCGCGCGGGTCGTGTCGAGCCGGACGAGGCGCGCGTGCGGCTCCGTGCTCCGGAAGACCTTGCCGTACAGCATGCCCGGCAGGGCGAAGTCCGCCGCGTAGACCGCGCGGCCCGTCACCTTGCCCGGGGCGTCGATCCGCGGCAGCGAGTGGCCGACGACCCGGGTGCCCACGCTCACGACGCCACCGTCCCGGCCGCCATGCGGTCCGCGGCGGCCAGCACCGCGTCGATGATCTTCTGGTACCCGGTGCACCGGCACAGATTGCCGGCCAGCGCCTGGCGGACCTGGGATTCGGTGGGCCGCGGGTGCTCGTCGAGGTAGGCCTTGGCCGAGAGGATCATGCCGGGGATACAGTAACCACACTGCACGGCACCGTGGTCGATGAACGCCTGCTGCAGCGGGTGGAGCGTGTCGGCGGCGAGCCCTGCCCCAGCTGGCGCCAGCCCCTCACGAGCCGGCGCCAACCCTTCAATGGTCGTGATCGCGCGGCCCTGGGCCGCCACCGCCAGGTAGAGACACGAGTTCACCGCCAGGCCGTCGACCAGCACCGTGCAGACCCCGCACTCCGCGTCGAGGCAGTTGGTCTTGGTCCCGGTGAGGCCGAGGTCCGAGCGCAGCACGTCGAGCAGCGTGCGGTCGGCCTCGACGAGCGCCTCGTGGCTCTCGCGGTTGATCTCCAGGGTGATGGCCAGCTTGGCCATGGTCTCTCCCGTTCTCAGGCGGCCCGCCGCACGCGCTCGACGCAGCGGTCGAGGGCGCGCCGGACCAGCACGCCGACCAGATGCTGCCGGAACGCGGCCGAGGCCCGCACGTCGCCGATGGGACGGCACGCCGCGCGCGCCGCCTGAGCGGCCCGTTCGAACGCCTCCGCCCCGACCGGCTGGCCTTCGAGGGCGCGCTCCGCCTCGCGCGCCCGCACCGCGGTCGGAGCGACGGCGCCGAGGGCGATGCGCGCTTCAAGGCAGCGCTCGAGGCTCGCGTCCAGCGTGAGCCGCGCGGCGACGCAGGCCACGGAGATCTCCATCGCGCGCCGCCGGCCCGCCTTCAGGAAGGCGGTGGCCGCGCGCGGCGGCAACGCGGGGAGGCTCACCCGGGTCAGCAGCTCGTCGGCCCGACGCGCCGTGCGGTTAGGGCCGAGGAGAAAGCTCTCGATCGGCAGCTCGCGCTCGCCGGCCGGGCCGAGCAGCGTCACCGCCCCATCGACGACGAGCAGGCAGGGCACCAGGTCCGCGGCCGGCGAGGCGTTCACGAGGTTGCCGCCCACCGTGGCCACGTTGCGCACCTGGTGGCCTCCGATCACCTCGGCCCCCTCGACGAGACAGCGGAGCGCGCCGGCCAGCGCCGGCGTCCGCTCGATCGAGCGGTGGGTGACGCACGCGCCGAGCGTGATTCGCCCGTCGATCTCGATGCCGGTGAGCCCGGGAACCTGCTGGAGACCGACCACGTGGCGCGGCCTGATCCGCCCGCGCTCGATCTGGACGATCAGGTCGGTGCCGCCGGCCAGAAAGCTCCCCTCCGCGCCGAAGCGCGCGGCGAGGGCGACCGCGTCCTGCAGGCTCTCGGGCTGGTGATACTCGAATCGGCTCACGCGGTGAAGTCCTTCGCGTTGACGTGCGGCGGCCAGATCGACGCGAGGCGCTCGCCGGCCTCGATCAGGCGAGGCGCGAGCGCGTGCAGGCGATCGAGCGAGAGCCGGTAGGCGGGGCCGGAGAGCGCGACCGCGCCCACCACCGCCCCCTCTCGTCTGATCGGCGCCGCGATGGCCCGGCCGCCCTCGGCCAGCTCCTCGTCGGCCAGGGCGTAGCCCACGGCGCGGATGCGCTCGAGCTCCTTGCGGAGCTCGGCCATCGAGGTGATGGTCCGGGGGGCGACGGCCGCGAGATTACGGCCGAGCACCCGGGCCAGCTCCTTGGCGGACAGCGTGGCGAGCCAGAGCTTGCCCGTCGCGGTCGCGTGCAGCGGGACCCAGAGGCCCACGAGCGGCAGCAGGCGGATGCTCTGCCCGCGACCCTCGGCCTTGGCCACGAACAGCACCTGGTCGCCATCCACCACCGCGAGCTGGACCAGCTCGTCGGTCTCGTCGGCCAGCTCCTGGAGCACCGGGAGGAAGACCCGCGGCATCCCCGCCTGGTCGGCGTAGCCGAAGGCCAGGGCGAGGAGCCGCCACGTGAGCGTGAAGCGGCCGCTCGCCGCGTTCCGGCGGACGTAGTGGCGGCGCTCCAGGGTGCCGAGCATCTTCGAGATGGTTCCCTTCCCGCAGCCGATCGCGCGGCTCAGGTCCCGAACGCTGATGCCGTCGGGGCTGGCGGCGAGTGACTCCAGAACCTGCATGGCCCGAGCGATTCCCGCGACCTCGCGCGCCACTGGGCAGGGTCTCCGAGGCGAAACTTAGAAACTGAGTTTCGAATTTATAGCGAGGATCGCCCGGGATGTCAAGCTCTGGCGCCTCGGACGGTCACAGGCGGAGGATCGCGCGAGCCACCGCCGCCAAGTTTCCGCCCGGATAGTGCTGGATGTCGTCGAACCCTTCGGGGCGGTCGAGCCCGACGTAGAAGGAGTGCCCGGCCGACCGGAACAGCGACGCATCGCGTGGGCTGTCACCGACCGCGGCGACCTCGACCCGGCTCAGGTGCAGCGTCGCCATCAGTCGCTCGAGCCACGGCCCTTTGTCCTCCGGCCAGAACGGGGTGACCGTCCCGTCCGGATCGAGGCCCACCCCGACCCAATGCGCGGCACGAAAGCGCGCCGCGAACCATTCGACCATGAAGGCCCAGCCGATCGAGACGATCGCCGTGGTGACCTGCCGATCGTGCAGGAGCTGAAAGGCCTCATCGACACCCGGAGCGAAGTGCGAGCGCACGAGGTGGCGGGACAGATCGACGGTGGCAAACTCCCTCCACGGGGCCACGCGCTTCCTCCATTGTCCGGGAGTCTCTCCCCGCATGTGCAGGATCTCCATCTGCTGCTCCCATTCCGGTCGGTGCAGAGCGTTGGCGACCACGGTGAGAGAGTTTCGGCCACGGATCAGCGTGCCGTCGAGGTCGAACGCGACGAGGCGGATGGACATGCCGGCTGGGCTATTCTACGGCACGCTCCGATCCGTCGTCGTCGCGGTTGCATCACGCTGCACGCGATGTTATGTACCGGTCGAGGAGAAGGCCATGACCAGCGTGTCGACGCGGTGGGGAAAGCTTCTCGTCGTCTGGCTCGCTCTCCTTGCGGGCGCGCTGCCCTCCGGGAGTCTATCCCGGGCCGATGCCGAGACGATACGGGAGCTTTTCAAGAAGGTGGCCCCGTCGGTGGTGGTGATCCGCGCTCGTGGGCGCGACGTGACGGAGGGTGGCGAGACGCGCTTCAGCGAGACGGGCTCGGGCGTCCTCATCTCGACGGATGGCAAGGTGATGACGGCGGCGCACGTCGTGCACGCGATGGACCAGCTCTCG